>CALGGB010000279.1 GCA_937880925.1 uncultured Rhodospirillaceae bacterium
ACTGCTCCATGCCCGGCCCTCCGCCCTGTCGATGGGGCAGCGCCAGCGGGTCGCCATCGCCCGCGCCCTGGCCCATCGCCCGTCGATCATCGTGGCCGACGAGCCGACCGCCGCGCTGGACATGGTGACCGCGCACCGGGCCATGGCCCTGCTTGCCGAGGAGACGGAACATGCCGGCGCGGCCCTGGTCGTGGCGACGCACGATCTGTCTCTGATCTCAGAGCACGGCTTCAGCCTCTGGAACGCCCAATCCAGGGAAGGGGAGGGAGAGACCGTGGCCGCGTTCGCTCCGGCTGAGGCGATATGAGTGGCCGCAGCTCCATGGCCGCCCTGGTCCTGTCTGCCGAACTGGCGGTGCGCGATATTCTCTATCAGTGGCTCGGCTTCCTGGTCTCGGCCCTTTCCTGCGCGGCGGTTCTGACGCCGCTGATGATTCTCTATGGCCTGAAGTTCGGCATCGTCTCCAGCTTGACGGCCCAGCTTCTGGAGGACCCGCGCAACCTGCAGATCCTGATTGTCGGCAATACCCAGCATCAACTGGAGTGGATCGACAACCTGCGCGCCCGCCCGGATGTCGGTTTTGTCATCCCGCATACGCGATCGCTCGCCGCGGTCGTCGATGTCCGGCGCCCTGACCGCGAGGGCGGCCTGATGACCGGCGCGATCCTGGCGACCGCGGACGGTGATCCCCTGTTGCGTGGCGCTGCCGCGCCGGTGGGCAACGATCAGGCGGTGATCTCGCGCTCCCTGGCCGACGCCCTGGATCTCGATGCCGGCGACGATCTGGAACTCATCACGACGCGCCAGACCCAGGCAGGGCGCAACCTGGAGACCCTGACACTTCATGTCATCGGCGTGCTCGACCGGCAGGTCTGGGAACAGCGCGGCATGCTGCTGCCGCTGCCGGTTCTTTCCGCGCTTGAATCCTGGCGCGACGGCTTTGCAGTGCCGGAACTGGGCTGGGACGGCGACGGTGTCCACGAACGGTCCGGTTACGCCTCTTTCCGCATCTATGCCGCCGACTTCGATGCCATCCGGCCGCTTGCCCAGTGGCTGGGCGAGGCAGGCCTCGATGTCCGCACCCGCCTTGCCGATGTCGAGTCCGTGCAGGCGCTCGACCACAGCCTGTCGGCCGTGTTTGCAATCATTGCGGGGGTGACGCTTTCGGGCTTCGTCTTTGCCATGTCGGGCATGCTGTGGAACCTGGTGGAGCAGCGCCGGCGTGACCTTGCCGTGCTGCGTCTGCAGGGCCAGTCGAGGCGGGCGGCCATCGTCTTTCCTGTCGTTCAGGGCCTGCTGGTCGCCGCCCTGGGCACCGTCCTTGCCTTTGTCCTCTATGCGGCCGCCCAGACGGCAATCAACCGGTACCTGGGAACCGGGCTGGGGAGCGGTGAGGTCGTTTGCCGCCTGGAGACCTGGCACTTCGTCGCCGCGGCCTGCACCATGCAGCTGATCGCGCTGGTCGCGGTGATGGTGGCGGCCCTGCGTGTTGCGCGGATCGATCCGGGCCGGGGACTGAGCCATGACTAGAACCCGACCGTGCCGAATTCTGCTGATGGCGTTTGTCCTGCTCGCGCTCGCTCCGGCAATGGCATGGGCGCAGGATACCTGGCCGGAGAAGTTGTGGAATCCCCAGCCGCAGGCAGATGACATCGTTCTTGACCTGCCCTGTGGCGGCGCCATCGCCCTGCGCCGGGTCGATACCTTCGTTCAGGACAACTGGCTGACCGACCTGCGGCTGGCAATCGGCTCGAATGCGCCGTCGGCCGATCCCTGGGAGCGGGCCCGTATCGCCTATCTGGCCGGCGGCCTGAGCGATGGTGATGATCCCGCCCGGCGCTACTACCTGATCGGCAAGTACGAGGTCAGCGCGGACCAGTTCGCCGCCGTCATGGCCCCCGAAACCTGCACCGCGCCTTCGATGCGGGGCCGTCTGCCGGTGGAAGCCATCTCCTGGTTCGATGCAGTCGAGTTCACCCGCCGCCTGACCCTGTGGCTTCTGGAGCAGCACCCCGACGACCTGCCGCGCGAGGACGGGAGCCTGGCCTATGTCCGGCTGCCCACCGACGAGGAGTGGGAGTTCGCGGTGCGCGGCGGTCTGGCTGTGGGGGCCGAGGAATTTGCCGCCACGACCTTCGCCATGCCTGAAGGCATGGAATCCTACGTCTGGTTCCAGGGACCGTCGTCGTGTGATGGCGGCACCCAGGTCATCGGCCTGACCCGGCCCAATCCCCTGGGCCTTCACGACGCCCTGGGCAATGTCGCCGAGATGGTGCTGACGCCCTACACGATGGCTGTTGCCGGCCGCCAGCACGGTCACGTCGGCGGCTTTTCCGCGCGCGGCGGCAATTGCCTGACCGCGCGCCAGGCGATGGCCTCTGCCCTGCGTATCGAATACCCGCTATTCGACGTGGAATCGGGTGAGACCCGCCCGCCGCTCGTGGGCTTCCGCATTGCCGTCTCGGCGCCGGTCAACACCAGCCTGGAGCGTATCGAGGCCTTCCGCGCCGATGCGGCGGACGCCGCGGGCCTGCGCGCCTTTTCCGATGCGGACGCAGCCCCCATGGAGCGCCTGCGCGATCTTGCGGAAGAAGCCGCACCCTACGGCATGCAGGACGAGCTCGAGGCCATCCTGCATGACCTCAATGTCGAGTTCACCGCACGGAACCAGCTTGAGGCCCGTGCCATCCAGTCGACCATCAAGGCTGGCGCCGCACTGATCCGCCAGTACCGCGATGGTGTTGCCCAACTCACCCGCCTGACCATCCTGCGCGACAATGCAGCACCACCCCAGAGCGAGTCGGAGAAGCTGGTGGCGGCTGCCCGCGACGATGCCCTGGCGCGACAGAGCGAGGTCGTTGCGATCACGCGGGAGGTCTATGTCAGTCTGCTCGTGCAGACCGCCGATGACTATGGGGCCGAGGCGCTGGTCGAAAACGGCGAGATCGTCAGCGCTTCGTTCGAGGCCCTTGGGGCGGCTGCCCTCAGCCGGTTTGCCCTGACCTTTGTTGATCAGGTCATGACGTTGAAATCCGATGGGCGCGGCGCCATTGAACCTCTGATCGAGGCGCTGGATGACTGACTTCGCCGTCACGCCACGCCAGTTGAACTGGTGCCGGGCGGGCGTACAATCGCGAAAGTTGCCGACGCGGCAAACCAACCGGGGTTCTGGCGAGAGCGCTCGCCCTGACCGAAGCCGATGTCCGGAATCATGCGGGCTGGAATGAGGGGGAGCGATGGCCTCGCTGCTAAGACCACTGCGCAGGATGGCTGCAGGATCGCTGATCGCCGTGGCATCCCTTGCGCTCGCCGCATGCGCGTCGACGCGGTCCAGCCAGCCGCTCACGCCCGATCAGCAGGTGCTGGAGCAGTATTCCGAGGAATACAGCTCCAACTTTGCGCTGCAGGGGGCTGCCGTCGGCGCCGCCGGCGGCGCGGTGCTGGGTTGTCTCCTTTATGCGGTGCTTGGTCAGGACTGCGGCACGGGCGCAGCGATCGGTGGCGTTGCAGGCGGCATTGCGGGGGCCAGCTACGGCTATGTCGTGGGCACCGAGACCGCGCAATATGCCAGCGAGCAGGAGAAAGCCCAGGCCATGGCCAACGCTGCGCAGACGGAACTGTCTGCGGCCAAGCGTTCGCGCCTTGCCGCCGAGCGGCTGGTCGTCATGCACCGCCAGCAGTTGGACAACCTGCAGAAGCGATTCCTGGCCGGTATGGCCAGCGAGGACGAGTTGGCTGATGCCATCGCCTCGGCAGAGGACGACCGCGACCGTATGGAGGCATCCGCGGTCCGCATTCAGGCGCAGGTCGATTCTCTCAACAAGACGCTGGCGAGCGGCGGCATGAGTTCGAACGACCGAAAGATGCTGGAAGCTCAGCGCAACCAGCTCCTCGATGAAAAACGCCAGCTCGAAGCCGAGGCATCGCAGCTTGCCGGTCTGATCGCTGCCGGCAGCGCCGTGGCCGGTTGACATGATGCGACCGACAGCACTTGTCACCGCGGTTTCGTGTCTGCTGCTTGTGGGCATTGGGGCCTGTACGCGGCCCGACAACTGCGATGCCACCAATGCCGGGAACATCTTCACCGCCAGCGCCTGCCTCCATACCGGCGGCTATGACGCCGAGCTGCAGAAGGTCCAGGCGGAGGTCGCCCAGACCCGTGCCGAGATTGCCCTTACCGAGCAGGAGACCGCGCGTCTGGAGGACGAAGCGCGCGTTCTTGCGACCGACCGCGATGCCATGGAGGATCGCCTCGCGGCGCTTGAGGCGGAACTGCGGTCCATGCGCGCCCGCCTTTCCACCATCTATGCCGCCAACGCGGCAGACGAAGCCCGCCTGCTTGCCATGCAGGACGAACTCGATGACGCCGACGCTGCGGTTGCCGCCATGCGCGCAGGCGAAGCGGTAACGCCCGAAGACATCGCCCGGTTGACCCAGGAGGTCGAGGAACGCCAGCGCACCGTGATCGAGCTTTACGAGACCTACGGCTACGAGTGATGAGCGAAACCGGCCGGGAAATGCAGGAGACACGCCGTGGTCTGGTGACCCCGCTCGAACGCGGGTTGCTTGTCGTCATCTGGCTGGCTTTCGTCGCCGCGGTCGCTGCCATTGCGCTGCGCCTGCTGATCGGCTGCGGTATCGGTCTGCCGAGTTTCCTGCAGGGGCTGGCCTGGTGCGAGGTGCCTCCCGATCCGGTATTCGAGCAGCTTGCGCTGGCAAGGGAAGAAAACGCCCTGCTCACCAACCAGTACGACACCCTACGCCAGCAGCTTGCGTCCCAGCCGGCCTGCCCGCCCGAGGACTGCCTCTGGGCCACGGCTGAGGGCGATGTCGATATCCTTCTGCTGCAGGACCTGAGCTCATCCTTCAAGGAGGAGCTTCCCATCATCGGCCAGATGGTGCGCGAGTACATCGCACAGCGCGAATCCGGCGACCTTTCGGACTCCGTCCTGCTTGGCCTGGCGAGCTTCGTCGACAAACCCGTCGCGCCTTATGGCGGGGCCGACGACTATGTGCTGAAGCTGCATAGTCCGATTGGCAGCGATACCGGGCAACTTCTCGATGAGGTCGATGGCCTGACCATCGGCTCGGGCGGGGAGACCGGCGAGGAGGCGCAGTTCGAGGCAATCCAGAGGGTGACCGAGCAACCGCGATCCTTCGGCTATCGCCCGGAAGCCCGCCGCTATCTCGTGATCGTGACGGATGCGCCCTCGCAGCACGATGGGACCTGGGCCGATGCGCCCAAGGCCAACGATGGTATTCCCGACGACGATGATCTCGATGAGGACTATCCCTCGCTCGATCAGGTGGTTGAATCCCTTCGGCGCACGGGTATCACGCCGGTTTTCGTCCTGACCGATCCGGGCCTCTACCCCTACTACCAGCCGCTCATCGATGGCGTCGGGAGCGGTGCGATCATCACCTATCGGCGCGGCGCCGATGGCCTGTTCGACACCATCCTGGGCGGTGTCCAGGATGCCTGCATCGCCAATGCCCGGTAGTCGGGACCGGCAATCTTGCTTGAGGGCTGTCTGACCTTGTCCACCGGCCGGGTCGTTCTGCGGCTGGAAGGTTGGTCAATGCCGCGGCCGGGCGTGTATCGTGGAGCGGCGTGCACGTCCTGGAGGTCGGTTTGGAGCACACGGATATCGTCATCGTCGGCGCGGGTATCTCGGGCATCGGTACGGCCCATCACCTGCGCCAGAAGTGCCCTGACAAGCGCTTTGTCATCCTTGAGGGCCGTGAGGCCATCGGCGGCACCTGGGACCTCTTCCGCTATCCCGGCGTGCGCTCCGACAGCGACATGCATACCCTGGGCTATAAGTTCAAACCCTGGCGCGAGGCCAAGGCGATCGCCGACGGTCCCTCGATCCTGCGCTATGTCAACGAGGTCGCCGAAGCCGACCGTGTCCATGAGCACATCCGCTTCGGCCACCGCGTCACGCACGCTAGCTGGTCAAGCGAAAGCGCCACCTGGACAGTGACGGCCGAAAAGGTGGAGACGGGCGAAACCATCTGCTTTACCTGCAACATGCTGCTGATGTGTGGCGGTTACTATCGCTACGATCGCGGACACGATCCCGGCTTTAAGGGCACCGAGGAGTTCAAGGGTACCATCGCCCACCCGCAGTTCTGGCCCGAGGATCTGGACTACAAGGGCAAGCGCGTGGTGGTGATCGGCAGCGGCGCCACGGCGATGACCGTGGTGCCCGCCATGGCCGGGGATGCCGCCAGCGTCGTCATGCTCCAGCGCAGCCCGACCTATGTCGTCTCCTGGCCCTCCCAGGACAAGGTCGCCAACCGGCTGCGCCGCTTCCTGCCCGAGAAGCTCGCCTATGCCATCACGCGGCGCAAGAACGTGCGCAACGATCAGAACTTCTATCGCCGCACCCGCGTCGAGCCGGAGAAGGTGAAGGCGGAGCTGATCGGTGGCGTGCGCGCCGAACTGGGCGAGGACTACGATGTCGAGACCCACTTCACGCCGAGCTACAATCCCTGGGACCAGCGCCTCTGCCTGGTGCCCGATGCCGATCTGTTCGAGGCGATCCGCGGCGGCAAGGCCAGCGTCGTCACCGACACCATCGACCACTTCACGCAGAAGGGGATCAGGCTCGGCTCGGGCGAGGAACTGGAGGCCGACATCATCGTCACCGCGACGGGCCTGGAGCTTGCGGTGATGAGCGGGGTTTCGCTGGAGGTCGACGGCGCACCCGTCAGCCTGCCCGAGACCTGGGCCTACAAGGGCATGATGTACTCGGGCGTTCCCAACCTGGTGCAGACCTTCGGCTACATCAACGCCTCCTGGACCCTGCGCGTCGACCTCACGGCCGAATACACCTGCCGCCTGATCGCCCGCATGGACGAACTCGCCATGAAGAAGTGCGTGCCGGAACTGCGCGATTCCGACCGCGCCATGCCGGCGCGCCCCTGGATCGACGACTTCCCGGCAGGCTACATGCAACGCGCCATGCACCTGCTGCCCCGCCAGGGCGACCGCGACCCATGGCGCCACACGCAGAACTTCGACGAGGACATCCGCCTGGTGCGAGAGGCGCCCGTCGGCGACGATGTCCTGCGCTTCAGCCGGCCGGCCGCCGAGGTCGCTTCGCCCGCCAGGGAGGAGCGGCAGCTTTCCGCCGCGCGCTGAACCCGCGTCTTTCGTGTTGATCCCGTCATGCCTGCCGTCCCATCCTGCGGCGCGCGCGGCCTGGCTGCGCCATCCGGCGGGACTCCTCCGGCCGACGAAGCGACGGAGCGGCGCATGAACGACATGACATCCCTGATTGAACGGCGGGACCGGGCATTCGGCATCGGCGCACCGCTGTTCTACGATCAGCCCCTGCATCTCGTGCGGGGCGAGGGGGTTTACCTTTTCGATGCGGATGGGCGGCGCTACGTCGATCTCTACAACAACGTGCCCTGCGTCGGTCATTGCCACCCCAGGGTGGTAGAGGCGATTGCACGTCAGGCCGGGACGCTCAATGTCCACAGCCGCTACATCCACGACGGCGCCATCACCCTGGCCGAGCGTATCGCGGGCCTGCACGGCCCCCAGATCGAGTCGGTCCTCTTCGGCTGCAGCGGCACCGAAGCGATCGAGGTTGCGCTGCGCATGGCGCGTTTTGCCACGGGACGCAGCGGCATCGTCTGCACCAACGCCACCTATCACGGTAACAGCGAGCTGGTGGGTGCTCTCACCCATGTCGGCAGCGCGCAGCCCGAAAGCGATGCGGTCCACGCCTTTCCCTTCCCCGAGACCTACCGCCCGATCCGCGAGGGTCTGAGCGAGGAGGAACTGTGCGATGCCTACCTGGAGCGGCTGGAGGATGCGATCCGCCGCTTTGAGGCTTCGGGCACCGGTTTTGCCGCGCTCATCGTCTGTTCGATCCTGGCCAACGAGGGCCTGCCGGATATCCCGGCGGGGTTCATGGAGAAGGCCTGCGCCCTTGCCCATGCCGCGGGCGGCCTGGTGATCGCCGACGAGGTGCAGTCGGGCTACGGGCGGACCGGCCGCTGGTGGGGCTACGAGAGCGAGGGTTTCGTTCCCGATATCGTGGTGACGGGCAAACCCATGGCCAACGGCATCCCCCTTTCCTCGACCGCCGCCAGCCATGACCTGATGAATACGTTCCGTGAGAAGACGCACTACTTCAACACCTTCGCCTCCAGCC
>CALGGB010000280.1 GCA_937880925.1 uncultured Rhodospirillaceae bacterium
GCAGCAGCAGCACGGCAGAGATCCGGAACAGCCATACCGCACCGCCGTGATCCATCAGCAGCCCGAACGCGGGCGGGGCGATGGTCGATCCGGTGTCCATGGCGACGGTCATGAAGGCAAAGACCTTGCCGATCTGACCCGGCGGCGTCACCTGGCGCACGATCAGGTCCCGGTTGGGGGTGACGATGCCGGCGCCGATGCCGCCCAGAACGATCAGGGCAAACAGCATGGTCTGCCCGATGGGCAGTTCGCCGATCAGCAGGATCGCAAGCGCGGCGATACCAAAGCCCACGGCGGCAACGACGCCGTGACGGCTGGTGCGGTCGGCGATCTGGCCGCCGATCAGGATGCCTGCGGCGGTGGCCGCAAAAAACACCGACAAGGCGTAGTTGCCGACCACCTCCGGCATGCCGTGATGCTCGAAGAGGGCGGCGGGCAGGAATGAATCAAAACCCCACATCGCGATGGTGACGAGCAGGAAAAAGGCAAAACACATCAGCAGCGGCAGGGAAAGCAGCAGCTTCAGGCCTTCCAGGATACTGGGTCGCTGGCGTCCGGTTCCCTGCTGCATCGCAAGGTCGCGGTCGTCGCGCAGGTCGTGGCGGTTGAACCAGAAGGCCACGGCCATCGCCAGGCCCATCAGGCCGAGCAGGACCAGCGCGCCGCGCCAGTTCCACCACAGCAATGCGCCCGAGATGATGAGGGGCGTCAGGGCAAAACCGACGTAGCCGGCAAAGGTGTGGACGCTGAAGGCCCGCCCCAGCCAGGCCTTGGGCGCGGTCGCCGACAGGATCGAGTAGTCGCAGGGGTGAAAGACCGTGTTGCCCAGACCCAGCAGCACGGCACAGCCCAGAAGCTGCCAGTAGCTCTCCGAAAGGCCCAGACCGATCACGGCCAGGGAGATCAGCGCCATGCCGGCGATCAGCACGTTGCGCGCCGGCATGCGGTCGACCAGGAAGCCGACCGGCAGCACGGCGCTTGCCGAGGTGACGGCGCCCGCGGCCATCACCGCGCCGACCTCGGCGTAACCGATGCCGAAGTCCTTGGTCCAGGTGATCGCAAGCGGCGGCACGATCATATTGAACATGTGGTTCAGGCCATGGCCCAGGCTGATCAGGCTGACGACCTTCACCGGGCGGGAGGGCGCCATGGTGGTTGCCGCGGCGCTCATGCGGATTTCCTCAGCTTGGCTTCGGCCAGATTGCGGGTCGGCAGAAGCTGGGCGATCAGCACGCCGCAGATGATCAGCACGCCCCCGATCAGGTGTTCGGTGGTGGGCGGCTCGCCCTGGATCATGCGGATGACGACGACGACGACCGGCACCAGGTTGGAATAGATCGAGGCGATGGTGACACCGACACGGCTGACGCCCCAGTGCCAGGTGAAGAGCGAAAACGAGGCCGGTCCCGCGCCCAGATAGAAAATGAAGCCGATCGAGCGCCAGTCCAGGCTGAACTCGGGCTGGGCCACACCGGCCAGGATCAGGACCGGAATGGCGAACAGCATGGTGAGGCCGCCGATCATGATCGTGATCGCGGTGATGCCAAGCTGGGAACTGCCGATCATCCAGCGCTGCGCCCCGATCGAGTACCAGGTGAAGATGGTCAGCGCGAGCAGGATCAGGAATTCGCCGCCCCTGAGGTTGGCGATGCCGGCGGTATTGCCTGCCAAGAGCGCGGAAGCTCCGCCCTCCATGTTGCCGATCGCGGCAAAGACACCGCCGCAGACCGCCACGACAGCCCCCAGGATCACCGCCAGGGTGAGCGGCATGCGGAAGCCGAGGCGGGCAACGAAGGCCGCCAGGATCGGGGAGGAGGCCGCAACGATCGCGGCCGGCACGGCGCCGGCGTATTTCACGCCCAGGGTCAGGCAGACCGTGGAGCCGGCGATGCCGACGCTGCCCAGCAGCAGCGCCGGTCCCCAGCGCAGCCCGCGAAACGGCCGGCCGCGCGACTGGATGATGAAGGCCGCCATCAGGAACAGGGTGGCCGAAAGCAGGCGCCCGGCCGTGATGAAGTAGGGGTCCCAGCTCTCCAGCAATTCGCCGGTCACCAGGAAGTGCGTCGCCCACACGGAAGTGCCGATGGCCAGGGCAAGGTTGCCGGCCAGCTTTTGCTGCGGGGTCACGGAATCGAGGAGGGCCATCGCCTCCGCTTTAGAGCCAGCTCTCGAAGCTGGCAAGAAGGATCACAAGTCGATACGGCGCTCGTGGAAGACTCAGGCCATGATCTTGTCGAGCGCCGCGCTCAGTTCCTGTTCGCCGAAGGGTTTGATGAGCATGATGGTTCTCGCCCCGGCGTTGGTTTCGCCCTCGGGCAGGGCGTCGGCGCCACTGGCCAGGATGACCCTGAGATCGGGCAGGGCCTTCCGGGCCTGGACGACCAGGTCCCGGCCCGACATGCCGGGCAGGCCGATATCGGTCATCAGGATATCGACGTTCTCACCGGCGAGGACCGCCAGGGCGTCCTCGCCGCTTCCGGCCTCCGTGCAGCGATAGCCGAGGTCACTGAGCAAGTCGGCGGTCGCCATCCGGATCAGGGCATCGTCCTCGACCAGCAGCACGCAGGGCTCGCCGTCCTTGCCCGCCTGCCGCATGTTTTCCTGGTGCTGGCCCTCGTCCGGCGCGGGTCGCATTTGCGCCCCGTCGAGGAGCAGGCGCAGGCGGTGAGCCAGATCTGAGCGGCTGAAGGGCTTGCCGAGCAACTCCACGCCTGGATCGAGGCGGCCGTCGTGGATGATCGCCTCCTCGCTGTAGCCCGAGGCATACAGCACCGGCAAACCGGGAAAACGCTCGCGCGCCCGGCTTGCAAGCTCCGTGCTGCGCAAGGGGCCCGGCATGATGACATCGGTGAACAGAAGATCGGGCCGCAGACCTTCATCGATCATGGTCATCGCCTGCTGGGCGTCGGCGGCTTCCAGCACATGGTAGCCAAGCTCGCGAAGCATCTCGGCCTCGGTCAGGCGTACAAAGTCATGATCCTCGACAAGCAGGATAGTCTCGCTGCCGCCTTTCACATCGTCAGGATGGGGCAGGGCCAGTTCCTCGGCAACCTCCAGGCTGCGCGGCAGATAGAGCCTGACCGTTGTGCCCGATCCGATCGTGCTGGAAATCTGGATGTGGCCTTTCGACTGCTTGACCAGACCCCAGACCATGCTGAGGCCCAGCCCGGTGCCGTGGCCATCGGCCTTGGTCGTGTAGAACGGCTCGAAGGCCCGATCGATGATCTCCTTGGACATGCCCGAACCGGTGTCCGAGATCGCCAGCATGACATAGTCCCCGGGCTCCACGTCGTCGTGGCCTGCGACATCGGTGTCCTCCAGGACCACATTGCCGGCCTTGATCAGCAGCCGGCCGCGGCCCTCCATGGCATCGCGGGCATTGATCGCAAGGTTGAGCATGGCGTTTTCGGCCTGGGAAGGATCGACCAGCGCGCTCCACAGATCGTCGGCCGCGACGATCTCGGTTTCGATGCCCTCGCCCAGGCTGCGATGAAGCATATCCTCCATGCCGTGGAGGAAGCTGGAGAGGTTGACGGCTCTGGGAACAAGCGGCTGGCGTCGCGCGAAGGCCAGCAACTGAGAGGCCAGGCGCGCGCCCCGCGTCACCCCGGCCATGGCGTTTTCCAGTCGCAGGCGGCTGCTGTCGCGATCGGGCAGATCCTTGCCCAGGAGCTGGAGGTTGCCGCCGATCACCTGAAGCAGATTGTTGAAGTCGTGGGCGATGCCGCCGGTCAGCTTTCCGACCGCCTCCAGTTTCTGAGCCTGGCGAAGCTGCTCCTCGGCATGGTGCCGCTGGGTCGTTTCCACCGCCTCCTGGATGATGCCGACGATGGTGCCTTCGTCGTCCCGCATGGGCCGCATGGCCATGTCGAACCAGCGCCACTCCCCCTGAATCCTGGTGTGGATGGATTGCCGGACGGTTTCGCCTGCGGCAGCCGTCATCACCGCTTCGCGCAAGACCTCCGACAGCCCCGGCATCTCGCTGAACCAGGGTATGTCCCAAAAATGCCGGCCGGAAACGTCGCTCAGGCTCATGCCGATGCCGGCTAGCGCCGTTGCGTTGGCATCGCGCAGCGTGCCATCCAGATCCAGCGTTCCCTGATACTGGAGACTGGTTTCGAAAATCGTGCGCAGGCGTGATTCGCTGCGCCTGAGATCCTCTGTACGCTGCTCCACTTCCTGCTCCAGATACTGGTTCAGGGCGCGGGTTTCCTGCTCGGCGCGGCGGCGTTCGATTGCCATGCGGGTGCGCTGAGCGACATCGCGAATGAGCTCCAGTTCCTCGTCGGTCCATGTCCGCGCATTGGTGTGGTTGAGGTAGAGAAGGGCCACGAACCCGCTCTGTTCGGTCACCGGCATGTTGACCACAGAACGCGCACTGATCGCTTCCAGGGCAGCGGCATTGGCCGATGTCCTGGGGTCCTGGCGGGCATCGGCAAAGACCACCGTCCTGCCCTTCTTGAGATCCTCGATGTACGTGCCGTAGTCGCGAAAGTGATGGATCCCGGCAAGGCTCTTGATGCCCGGCGCATTCCAGTCCCTGGCGATGCTGATGGTCTCTGCCGCGACGTCGATCGTGCCGTAGCCGACACGGCTGACCTCCAACGTGCTGCCAAGCACTTCGGCCGCCGCGAAGGCGATGTCGCTGGGCGCCTCGATCGTGTTGAGAAGGTCGGCAAGGCGGATCAGAGCGGCACGCCTTGAATCGGCGGCGCGGGTCCTGGTGATGTCCTGGGTGACGCCACTGATGGTGCGTGCGATGCCCTCGCCGTCGATGCCGGGCTGTCCGTGCATGCCGATCCAGCGCAAGACACCCGGCGGCGTGATGATGCGGAAGCTGATATCGAGGTCCGATCCTTGCTCCACGCATGTCGCCAGGGATTCCAGAAAGCGTTCCCTGTCCTCGGCATGGATCGCGTCGCAGAAGTCCTGGTAGCTGAAGGCTTTCTCGGGATCGCGCCCGAAGCTCTCGCGAAGGCTGCGGGAACTGGTCAGCGTGCTGGTGCCGATATTGAGGCTCCAGGCGCCGAGCCGGCCGGCATGAAGCGCGAACTCCAGGTCGCGTTCGCCCGAATGCAGGGCGGCCTCCGCGCGAGCGCGCTCGACAGCGTCCCAGGTGCGTTCGGCGACATGCTCGACCAGAACCGCCTCTTCGTCGCGCCAGGAACGTGGGCTGCTCTGGTGAACATAGAAGATTGCTACCATCCGGCCGTTCTTGATCAGCGGCACGATGACCGCTGATTGCATGTCGCCCGCCGCGGCGAACGCTGCCGTGGCTTGGCGTGTCAGGGGATGGGCGTGTATGTCATCGATGCGCAGGCTGGCGCCTTCGGCGAGCGTATCCATGACGTCGGATCCGAAGGCGGCAAGCGACAGGCGGCCCGACAGCTCGGGCATCCCTGCCGTCGTCCAGTCACCGCCGACGATGAGCTGGGTCCCGGAATGATCGACTTCGCCGTAGCCACAACGGTCGACCTCCAGATATTCGCCCAGAGCCGCCGCCGCCGCGTTCATCACCTCGCGGGGCTGCTCCAGCGTGCGCAGCGTGTCGTCGAGCTGAAGCTGAAAGGCCATCAGGCGCTGCATGCGCACCGCCTGCGTCGTCTCCGAGGTGACCACCAGGACGCCCCCGACCCCGCGCGGCGCCGTCAGGTCGTCGATCGGGCCGAAGCTGTAGGTCCAGTAGACGTCCTCGCGTTCACCATAACGCGTGATCGGCACCAGCGCGTTCTCGTGCCAGGTGGCTCTGCCGCCGGCCATGACCTGTTCGATCTGGGGCCCGATGATGTCCCAGATTTCGGCCCAGACTTCGCGCGCAGGGCGACCCAGGGAGGAGGGATGGCGTTCCGGCCCGATCGAGGCGCGGTAGGCATCGTTGTAGAAGCAGGCCCCCTCTTCGCCCCAGAAGATGTACATGGGATGGCCGCTGTTGAGCAGAAGGCGCACGGCCGTTCGCAGCGCCTGGGGCCACGTCGTGGGTTCCCCCAGCGACGTGTCCTTCCAGTGCATCGCACGGATCAGCGCGCCCATCTCCCCGCCACCCGCAAGGAAGACTTCGGGGTCGTTGAGGCGCTCGTTGTCGGAGGTATTTGCCTGAATCAATGCTCGTGCTTTGCGCTCGTTCAACCCGGACCCACTCCCGGCAATCTCTGCCAACGCCCGAAGGGGTCGAATGCTGCGCATCCTACTGCGCAATTGTCCCGAGAGCTAAAGAAGACCCTGCGCGCGGAAGCTGACATGGCCGTGGCGCGCAATCACGATGTGATCGTGAACGATCACACCCACCGCGCTGGTCGCTGCCGCGACCTCCTTGGTCATGGCGATGTCGGCGCGGCTGGGCGTGGGGTCGCCCGAGGGGTGATTGTGAACCAGGATGACGGCCGTGGCGTGGAGTTCCAGCGCGCGCCGGGCCACCTCGCGGGGATAGACCGGCGCGTGGTCCACCGTGCCCTTCTGTTGCACCTCGTCGGCCAGCAGCCTGTTCTTGCGGTCCAGAAACAGGATGCGGAACTGTTCGGCGGCCTCGTGGGCCATCGACGCGCGCAGGTGGTCGAGTACGGTGTCGAAGCTGGAGAGGATGGGCTCGCCGACGATCTGTTCTTTCAGCATGCGCTGCACCAGGGCCTGATTGGCTTTGAGCGCCATGACCGCGCTGTCCTTGACGAAGGCGACTTCCTTCAGGCGGGCAGGGGGCGCGGCGAGCACGCCGGCCAGGCTGCCGAAGCGGCGCAGCAACTCCTTGGCGATGGGTTTGGTATCGCGCCGGGGGATCGCCTGGAACAGCAGCAGTTCGAGCAGCTCGTAATCGGCCAGCGCATCCGCGCCCTGTTCGCTGAAACGGCGGCGCAGGCGGTCGCGGTGGCCCTCGTGGTCTGCCGCCTCCGCCATGATGGCCTCAGACGGCGTAGGGCGGCAGCTTGTGGCCGGCCGGCGACAAGGTGAAGACCTCGTAGCCGGTTTCGGTGACCGCGATGGTGTGCTCCCACTGGGCCGAAAGCGACTTGTCGCGGGTCACCGCGGTCCAGCCGTCCTCCAGGATCAGCACGTCGGGGCGGCCCAGGTTGATCATCGGCTCGACCGTGAAGAACATGCCGGGCAGCAGTTCGATGCCGGTGCCGGGCTTGCCGTAGTGCAGCACGTTGGGATGATCGTGGAAGACCTGGCCGATGCCGTGGCCGCAGAAATCACGCACCACGCCGCAGCGCTCCTTCTCGGCAAAGGTCTGGATGGCGTGGCCGATGTCGCCCAGGTGGGCGCCGGGCTTGACCGCCTCGATACCGCGCCACATCGCTTCATAGGTGATCTCGACCAGGCGCGAAGCCTTCCGCTTGACCTCGCCGACAAAGAACATGCGGCTGGTGTCGCCGAACCAGCCGTCGACGATGACGGTGACGTCGATGTTGAGAATGTCGCCCTCGCGCAGGGTCTTGTCGGGGCTTGGAATGCCGTGACAGATGACGTGGTTGATCGAGGTGCAGATCGACTTCGGGAACCCGCGATAGTTGAGCGGAGCGGGGATAGCGTCGTGCCCGGTGATGAAGTCGTGGCAGAGCCGGTCCAGGTCCTCGGTCGTCACACCGGGCTTAACGTGAGCCGCGATCATGTCCAGGGTCTGCGCGGCCAGGCGCCCGGCGACCCGCATCTTCTCGAAATCCTCACCCTCGTGGATCGTAACCCGCGAAACGGCGGCGCGTTCGGCGCGCTGCAACTGCTGCATGATGTTCTCCGTGCCGACCGTTGGGGGCCGGTCCTTTGCGGGCAATCTACACCATCGCGCGCTCGTCTCAACGCCGGCGCGCGGAACGGGGTTTGACGGGCCTTGCGCGTCCTCGCACTCTCCGGTCCAGAAACGGAGACAGGCCCATGAAGGCTGCCAAGGTGGTCGGCAAGACGAAACGCAAGCTCTCCCGCGCGTTGCATCAGCGGCGGCGCTCCTCGCCGGGTACCGCGCCCGGGACGCTGATCGCCGATCCCGAGGCGCATCCGCCCAGGATTCACGTCGCCTCCTACGATGAATCCGGCATCGAGGAACGCGACGACATCGATGTCGCCACGGCCATCGCGATGCGCGGCAAGCACCGCGTTCTCTGGATCGACGTCAGCGGCCTGGCCGACCTTGGCGTGATCGAGGAGATCGGCAAGGCGTTCGGCCTCCACAGCCTGGCCCTGGAAGATGTGGTCAACAACCACCAGCGGCCCAAGGTGGAGGACTTCGACCACAGCATCTTCATCGTCACGCGCATGCTGGTGCCCGAGCGCGGCGTGGAGACCGAGCAGGTCTCCATGTTCCTCGGCAAGGACTTCGTCATCACCTTTCAGGAGCAGCATGGCGATTGTCTTTCCCCCGTGCGTGAGCGCATGCGGCGGGACCGCACGCGGCTGCGCCAGGAAGGGCCGGACTACCTGGCCTATGCCCTGATCGATGCGGTGATCGACGGCTACTACCCGGTGCTGGAAGCCTATGGCGAAATGATCGAGCAGCTTGAGGACGAGGTCCTGGCGGACCCCGATCCAAGGCAGATCGACCGGCTTCACCAGGTCAAACGGGATCTTCTGAACCTGCGCCGGGCGGTGTGGCCGACACGCGAAATGGTCCATGCCATGGAGCGGGGCGAAAACCACCTGATCACCGACGGCACGCGGATCTACCTGCGCGATTGTTACGATCACGCCATCCAGTTGATGGATGTGGTGGAAACCTATCGCGAGATCGCCTCCGGCCTGCTCGACGTCTATCTCTCGAGCATGAGCGCCAAGATGAACGAGGTGATGAAGGTTCTGACCATCATCGCCACCATCTTCATTCCGCTCTCGTTCGTGGTCGGACTCTACGGCATGAACTTCGACACCAGTTCGCCCTGGAACATGCCGGAGCTGCACTTCCGCTACGGCTATCCCGCGGTGCTGCTTTTCATGGCGCTGGCTGCCGGCGGCTTGGTGTTCTGGTTCAAGAAGCGGGGCTGGCTGGGCGAACGTCGGCGCTAGTTACAGGCAGTCAGGCCGCACACGCGCATCAGGGCAGGACCAGCGGCAGGGGTTTATCCAGCACAATCTCGTCTGTGCTCACCCGGCAGGCATAGGGCAGCACTTCGACGCCTCCGGCGATGGCCGCGCGCAGGGCCGCGTCGTAGCCGGGATCGATGTCGGCGGCGGTGGTAAAGCCGTCGCAGTCGTCCCGCTGGATGCAATAGACGAGTGCGGCGCGCCGGCCCTCGGCGACCACGGCCGCAAGTTCGTGCATGTGTTTTGCGCCGCGTGTCGTCACGGCATCGGGGAATTCGGCGAGCGTACCTTCGCGTCGCATGTGGCAGTTCTTGACCTCGACGAAGCAGTCCGGGCGCCCGGGCTCGCTGAGCACCATGTCGACCCGGCTGCGGGTGCCGTAGGGCACCTCGCGCCGCAGCGTGGCGTAACCGGAAAGCTGGGGAATGGCGCCGCCGAGGATCGCCTCCTCGACCAGGGCGTTGGGCCGCCCGGTGTGGCAGCCGATCAGGGTGCCGTCCGCCTCGACGATCTCCCAGTCCCAGGCGAGCTTGCGCGAGGGGTTGCCGGCAGGGGCCAGCCAGGTCCGCATGCCCGGATCCTTGATCCCGATCATGCCGCCGGGGTTGGCGCAATGGGCGGTGACCACGGTGCCGTCGGCCAGTTCGTGGTCCGAGAGGAAACGCTTGTAGCGCTGCACCAGGCGGGCAGGAACCAGGGGGCGGGGGAAACGCATGGGGTTCAGTCGTCGGCGTCGCGTTCGTAGGTGAAGCTGTTGTCTTCCTCGTAGGGCTTGTCCTGCAGGGCAGGCAGCGTCACCGCGCGGATGGAAAGATCGAACTCGGTGTCGTTGTCGGGATCCTCTTCCATGGTCATCTCCATCTCGGTGTGGAGTTCCTGGGCGAGGGCATCGGCGTCCTGGATGTCCCTGGCGGAATCGCGGTTCCAGGGCAGGGAATAGGCCCGCGGCGCGGTCTCGCCGGGCAGGATCAGCCACAGGTAAATCGCCTCGTCCTCGACCAGCTTGTAAGCGACGACGCGCGCACCCTGTTTCAGGTCATGGATCCACTCCAGTTCGATCGGCTTGGGCCGGCCGGTCAGTTCGTGGACCGCCACCAGCGCCACCGGCACCGACAGGGCCAGCGCGCAGAGCGCCAGCCACTTGCGCCACAACGGTCCGGGCTGGGCGATCGCGGTCCAGGCGAGTACGGCGCAAATCGCCAGGAACAGCAGGAGCACGGCGCCAAGCATGGTCAGAGCCTCTCGCTTGCCGGCGGCTGGTGCAGCTTCTTGTAGATGTGGCTGACCGAGCCGTAGTCGAGCTTGCCGTCGCGGTCGATGATGAAGCGGAAGACCGTTTCTTCCTCATCCACGCGCACCAGTTCGACCTTGCCGCGCAGCACCGGCGTGGCGGCCTTCGTGACGTCGGTCTTCAGGCTCACCAGCACCGAAACGGGCACCGGCCAGATGCCGGTTTCGTTGCGGTACATGTGGACGTTGACGATGTACTCGCCCGCGGGCACGCCGCGGCTGTAGGCCATCTCCTGGTTGGCCGAGGTGACGTCCTGGAACGCCCCGAGATCATCGCGCAGCAGGTCGAAGTAGAGGCCGCCGCGGTTGGAGAAACCGACCGGATTGTCGCCGGGTGCCTGCACCCAAAGATCGACGTCGGCGTCGATCTCCTCGGGCCAGCGGATTTCCACCACGACGTTGCCGAGCAAGGGGTCGTCGGACTGCTTGGAAAGGGGCGGATGAACATGGGGCAGCATCAGGATGACCAGCGCCACGAAGCCCATCAGGGCCAGCAGGATGACGTCGCGAAAGACCGTGCCGCCGGCGTCCTCGTCGAGCGGGTCAAGTCCCTGCACGTTCTTCGCCCAGCTCGACAATGGCATTGATCAGGCGGGCCGTGCCGGTCGCCAGCATCTGGTAGTTCGCCATGATCCAGATGTTGAGCACGCTGCCGACCAGGGTCGTCACCAGCGCGGTCGACATGCCCCCGATCAGCGCGGAAACCATGGGCGTGATGTTCTCGGCGTCGGCAACCTTTGTCGGATCGACCCCGGACAAGGCCATGATGAAGCCGATGACCGTGCCGATCAGTCCCAGGAACACCAGGCTGTTGGCCAGGTGGCGCACCAGGGTGATCCGCTGGGAGAGCTCCAGACGCAGCGACTGGCCCAGGATTTGGCGGCTGCCGCCATCCTTGCCCGCGGCGCGCTCCAGGAAACGGCGCGTCATGGAAGATCGTGCGGGATCGTAGTGCACCGCGCGCTCAAGCTCCCGGCTGACCTCGAAGACCCGCCAGGCCGAAAGCACCAGGCTGACCAGGAACACCACGGCAATGACGACAACGAAATGCGTGCTGTCGGCGGCCAGCGCCTGATCCACCAAGCCCTGGGACCAGCCGATCGCCAGCAATCCCAGTGCGACGACGTTGAGCAGCGTGAACTGCAGCGCCAGCATGTGGCGGTAGGGTTCGGCCTGTGCCGCCGTGCTGCCGTCGTTTCCAGCCGTCATGCCTTGCCCCGTGCTGCATTCCCCGCAGCGACTATAGAGGTCCACCGGGGCATCTCCAACGTATGGTCGGGACAGGGCTGTTGCGCGGCTGCTGGCCATGGGGCAAGAGTCGGACGCGGGAGCCTTCAACACGTCCCCAACGGAGTTTCCATGTCCGAGCTCGTCACCGCTGCGGTCCTCGTTATCGGCAACGAGATTCTCTCGGGCCGCACCCAGGACGCCAACGTCGCCTTCCTGGGCAAGAGCCTCAACGAACTGGGCATCCGCCTCAAGGAGGTGCGTGTCGTGGCCGACGAGGAGGACGAGATCGTCGCTGCGGTCAACGCCCTGCGCGCGCGCTACGACTATGTCTTCACCACCGGCGGCATCGGCCCGACCCACGACGACATCACCGCAGACAGCATCGCCGCGGCCTTTGGCGTGGGGATCGATTATCACCCCGAGATCCGCGACCTGCTCAAGAGCCATTTCGAAAGCCGCGACATGGAGGCCAACGAGGCACGCATGCGCATGGCGCGCGTTCCCGACGGCGCCCAGCTCATCGACAACGAAATCAGCCTGGCGCCCGGTTTCCAGATCGGCAACGTCTTCGTGCTGGCCGGCGTGCCGTCGATCGCGCGCGCCATGTTCAAGGGCGCCAGCCACCGCCTGCGCCGGGGCAGCGTGGTGCTGTCGCGCTCAATCCGCGTCATGACGGGCGAAGGCACCATCGCCAAGGCGCTTTCGGACCTGCAGGCCGAGTATCCCGACGTCGAGATGGGCAGTTATCCCTGGTCGATGGACGGCACCTACGGCACCAGCCTGGTGCTGCGCGCCACCGACGCGGTGCGTTTGGGCGAGGCCTTCGACAAGGTCTTCGCCGCCGCCGATGCGCTGGGCGGCAAGCCGACCGAGGAGCAGGGGGCGGACTGAGTTTTGACCCGCCGTCAACGTGCTCCGGCAATGTGATGTTGCGTTGCCGTCGGGCGAGGCCGTATAGGTCGGTCATGTCAACGCGTCGTTACAAGCGCCTGCGGGGTGTGAGCCTGGCGCTCTTTGCCGTCATGGCGATGAGCCTGAACGGTGCGCTTGGTATCTTTGTCGCGCCCGTCCATGCCGCCCCTGGCCAGCAGCAGGACATCGAACGCGCGCTTGCCTTCACCTGCGCCTTTGCAGAGGACGAAGCGGGTTCGGGCAGTGTGCCTGCTTCCGAGCATCACGCGGCCTGTTGTGATGCCTGTCCGCTGCATGTCGTGCCAGTGGCTTTGCTTCCCGACCTGCAGGTCATACCCGTCGTCTGGCGGCAGGCGGCCACGCTTGTGCTGCCCTGCGACACGCCGCGTCCGGCGCGTTCTCCCCTAAGCCGCAGTTACGCCAGCAGGGCGCCACCCGCCTCCGTCTGAACCTTGCCGAGACGGCCGGAGCGATCCGGCCGGACCCTCACGACATTCAGACGGAACGAACACGATGAAGACACGCATCCTGTGCGCGGCTGCCGCCGCGCTTGCCTTGGCCATGCCCACATTTGGTCTGGCCCACGACGAAACCGCCGAAGGTTTTCAGATCAGCGGCGATGGTGCCGCACCCATCCGCGCCGACGGTCACGCGCCCATCGGCGTGATGGGTGACCACATGCACAAGGAGGGGGAGTGGATGATCTCCCTGCGCGGCATGGTCATGCAGATGGACGGCAACCGGATCGGCACCAGTGGCATCGACCCGGACACCATCGCCACCGCCATACCCAACCGCTTCTTCGGCCAGCCTGGCCAGCCTCCGACGCTGCGGGTGGTGCCGCTCAACATGACCATGAAGATGGCGATGCTTGGCGGCATGTACGCCCCTTCGGACTGGTTGACCCTCATGGTCATGGCTCCCTGGAAACACAACGAGATGGAGCATGTGACCTACGCCGGTGCGGCAGGCACGACGGTGCTCGGCAACTTCACCACGACCAGTGCCGGCTGGGGTGATGTGAAGACGAGCGGTCTTGTGCGTCTCTGGGACGGCAATGGCCAGCATGTGCATTTGAACCTGGGGCTCAGCCTGCCGACGGGATCGATCACCAAGTCGGGGACCGTGCTGGCGCCCAATGGCACGACGCCGAACCTGCGGCTGCCCTATGCGATGCAGCTGGGCTCGGGTACCTGGGACATTTTGCCCGGCCTCACATGGACGGGCCATGCCGGTGCCGTCGGCTGGGGCGCGCAGTACAGCGCCGTGTTGCGCCCCGGTCGCAACGGCGAAGGTTACCGGCTGGGTAACGAGCAGGCGCTGACCGCCTGGGCGAGTTATGAGTGGGCGCCCTGGATCAGCAACTCGCTGCGCATCGAAGGGCGCAGCCTGGGTGCGATCCACGGTATCGATCCCAAGATCGTCGCTCCGGTGCAGACGGCCAATCCCGATTACTACGGCGGCGATACCGTGAACCTGCTGGTGGGCCTCAATCTTGTGGGTCAGGAGGGCCAGTTGCGCGGTCACCGCCTTGCTCTCGAGGTTGGCCTGCCGGTCTATCGTGACCTCAATGGTCCGCAGCTCGAAACCGACTACACGGTGATGCTGGGTTACCAGTACGCTTGGTGATGGCGTTATCTGCGGTCGGTGCCAAGCGCACCGGCCGCAGCGCGCTGCCTCAGAAGACGCCGGCTTCCAGGCCTGCGGCCACAAGCTGGCCCAGTTCCTCGGCTTCGTCGGCGAAGCTGTCGCGCCACTCTCCCTTCAGGGTCAATGGCTGCGCGATCAGCTTCCAGCGTAGTCCGGTCAGGATGCTCTCGACGGCACGTCGCGTACCGGTGCCGTCGAGCCCGGCGCGGATGTAGAGGGCGCAGGGCAGGCCCTGCTTTTCCTCGATGACGCCGTAGTAGGTGCGGTCGAAGAAGTCCTTCAGCGCGCCCGACATGT
>CALGGB010000281.1 GCA_937880925.1 uncultured Rhodospirillaceae bacterium
CCCCGAGAAAGCCAAGTTCTACTGGGACAAGACGGGGCTTTCCTCGATCGAGATCGCGGTCTCCAATGCCGCCCATCCCAATGCGCTGGACTGCTCGGTGATCCTGCAGGAGCAGGCCAAGGCCGCGGGCATCACCATCGACCTCAACCGGGTGCCCGATGATGGTTACTGGAGCGACACCTGGATGCAGGTGCCGTTCTGCGTCACCGGCTGGAATTCGCGTCCGACCGCGGATTCGATCCTGACCATCGCCTATGCCAGTGGCGGTTCATGGAACGAGACCTTCTGGAGCAATGAGCGTTTCGACGAGCTGCTGGTCCTGGGCCGCAAGGAGACCGATCCGGCCAGGCGCGCCGAAATCTACTGCGAGGCTGAAACCATCCTGCATGACGATGGCGGCTCGGTGATTCCGTTCTTCACCAACGACATCAACGGCATCAGCACACGCATCCAGAACTTCAACGGCAGCCCCGCGAACCAGATGGGCGCAGGCTGGCCCTACAAGGAGATGTGGATCGACGACAGCAAGGCCTGATCCCACGATTTTCGGGCTTTAGGAGCGCCGGCGGAATCTACCGCCGGCGCTTTTTCTTCTGCGCGTGCTGGCGGCTTCATGAGACCGCTTTATGATGCGCCATGGCTCCGCATCTCGATCTCCGGCATTTGCGCATGCTTGTCGCGCTCGACCAGCACGGCACGGTTACGGCTGCGGCATCGGCGCTGGGGCTGACCCAACCGGCGCTGTCGCACCAGATTCAGGAGGCTGAACGGCGCGCCGGCGTGCCGCTGTTCCGGCGCGTCAAGAAGCGCCTGCTCTTCACCTGGCAGGGGCAGGAACTGCTGGCCTCTGCGCGCCTTGTGGTCGCCGAGATGGAGCGCGCCGAAGCCGACCTTGCGCGTTACGGCCAGACCGTGAACGCGCTCGTCCGCCTGGTGACCCGTTCCTATTGCCGTTTCGACTGGTTTCCGGCCTTCCTTGAGGATCTCGCAGGCGCCCATCCCGATATCGAACTGGAGCACCACGGCGAGACCCTGACGCCGCCGTTTGCCGCGCTGGAAGGCGGCGCCGCCGACCTGATCCTGACCCACGGCCGCGTGCGGCGTGCCGAACTGCTGGCCTTGCCAGCTTTCGAGGACCGCCTGGTCGGGCTGGTCGGTGCCGCCGATCCGTTGGCACAGCGACCATTCCTCGACGCCGGCGACTTTCGCGAGCGGCGCTACGTCACCTATTCGACCGTGCTGGAAGGCGGCCTGGAGCACGAGCTGATGTTCCGCCATGGCCGCATCATGCCCGAGCGCTATCAGCGCACGTCGTCGAGCGAGGCGATGGCTGCGATCGTGGCTGCCGGGCAGGGAGCTTCGATCGTCACAGGCTGGGTGGCGCGCGACCTGGTGGCGCGCCACGAGCTGGTCGCCCTGCCGCTGACCCGGGATGGCCTGACCTGTACCTGGTCGGTCGTGATGCGCGCCCATGAAAAGCCGGGCCAGCCTGTTCTTGCGGTCGCCGAGCACCTGGCGACATGGCTGGGGAATCACGAATCCGATCATGCAGAAAATTAATGAACTTAGTGGGAATCCTCGATTTCTGTCTGTTCCAGCCCCTGCCTAGATTGCCTGCTCAGGATTGCGTGGGAGGCGATGATGGCGCGACGTGAGGGGCGGCAGGCGGCGGGCAAACGCAAGGGTGCGGCCGGCAAACGCAAGGTACCCCAGCTTCCCTGGTGCACGGTGCGCAATCCCTATCCGCCCTTCGAGATCGCCAGCGCCGACCAGATCGAGGTGACCCACGAGGCCTCGCTCGAGGCGCTCCAGGAGATCGGCATCAATTTCCTGCTGCCCGAGGCGCGCGATATCCTCAAGGCCGCGGGCGCCGATGTCGATCCCGACAGTACGCGGGTGCGTTTCGAGCGCGGTTTCATCGAGGAGGCCGTGGCCAGGGCGCCCTCGCACTTCACGCTCCACGCCCGCAACCCGGAGCGTCACCGCATCTTCGGCGGCAACTACATCAACTTCCTGCCGGTGGCCGGCAATCCCAACATCTCCGACATCGAGGGCGGGCGGCGCAGCGGCAACCTGAAGGACTACCGCGACCTGCTGCGTCTGGCCCAGGTGATCAACGCGGTGCACGGCTGCACGCCGATGCTGGAGCCCATCGATGTCGAACCCAACATCCGTTACCTCGATATCGTCGGCGAGCAGCTCCTGCTGACCGACAAGATCGCCTTCGGCTATTCGCTGGGCCGGCGCAAGATTCGTGACGCCATCGAGATGGTGCGCATCGCCCGCGGCATCGATGAGGCGACGCTCCTGAAGGAGCCGAGCCTGTGGACGGTGGTCAACGCCAACTCGCCGCTCCAGCTCGACATCCCCATGCTGCTCGGCATGATCGAGATGGCGCGGATGAACCAGCCCATCGTGGTGACGCCGTTCACGCTGGCCGGCGCGATGGCTCCGGTCTCGATCGCCGGCGCCCTGGTGCAGCAGAACGCCGAGGCGCTGGCGGGCATCGCCTTCTGCCAGACCGTCAATCCCGGCTGCCCGGTGGTCTACGGCGGTTTCACCAGCAACGTCGACATGAAGTCGGGTTCGCCCGCCTTCGGCACGCCCGAATACGTCCAGGCGGTGCTGATCGGCGCCCAGCTCGCGCGCCGCTACAAGCTGCCCTACCGTTCGAGCAACGTGAACGCCTCGAACTGGCCCGACGCCCAGGCGACCTACGAGAGCTCCAACTCCCTGTGGGCGACCTGCCTTGGCCACACCAATATGCTGATGCACAGCTTCGGCTGGATGGAGGGCGGCCTGCGCGCCAGCTTCGAGAAGATCGTCATCGACCTGGAGATGGTCCAGACCATGATGAAGGTGATGGAGCCGGTGAGTTTCGCGCAGGCCGAACTGGGCCTGGACGCCATGCGCGAGGTCGGCCCGGGCGGCCACTACTTCGGCGCCGCGCATACCCTGGAGCGCTACGAGAACGCCTTCTACGAGCCGCTGCTTTCGGACTGGCGCAACTGGGAGACCTGGCAGCAGGACGGCGCGGTCGACGCCACCCAGCGGGCGCACAAGGTCTACAGGCAGCTCCTGGCGGAATACGAGGAACCCTGGATGGCCCCCGCGATCCGCGAGGAATTGACGGGCTTCATCGCCCGGCGCAAGAGCGAGGGCGGGGCGACCGCCGACGACTGACGCGGCCGCCCGAACTGGAGACGGGCGATGGACGAGAGCTTCTATCTGCGCCACGGCGCGCTCAGCGATCCCGGCGGACAGGTTGCCGCCTTCGAAGGCCTGCCCGGCGATGTCACGGGCCTGTGCGCCGCCGTCCAGGGCGTCCTGCTGCATGACTACACGGGCGGCCTGTTCTACGGCACACCGCCGGACGATTTTGCCCGCCAGTCCCGCCAGACACTGCCCGCGGAGGAGCGCCTGGGCGCGATCCTGGCGCGCGATGCGGCGCCGCTGACCCAGGCCCGTCCTCCGTTTGAGCGCTGTGTCGGCACCTGCCGCGACTTTGCCCTGATGCTCACCGCCATGCTGCGCCACAAGGGCACGCCCGCACGTGTGCGCTGCGGCTTTGCCCGCTACTTCGGGGCGGGTTTCGAGGACCACTGGGTCTGCGAATACTGGCGCGCGCAAGAGGGGCGCTGGGCGCTCGCCGATCCCCAGCTCGACGATGCGCACCGCACCCATTTCGCCATCGGTTTCGATCCCGCCGACATGCCCCGCGAACAGTTCCTGCTCGCCTGGGAGGCATGGGGAGCGATCGAGGGCGGCGCCGATCCCGGCGGTTTCGGCCACGGTGACGACAAGGGACTCTGGCTCGTCGAGGTCAACCTCGCGCGCGATCTCCTGGCGCTCGCCAAGCAGGAGCGCTCCAACTGGGATGGCTGGCGCGCCTCTCTCCCTGAGCACAGGACGCTCGACGATGCCCGCCGCGCGATGGGCGGGCTGATGGCAGCCCGTGCGGGTGCCTGCCAGGGGCTCGTCGGCCCGGATATGGCAGGGGGCGGCACGGGATCGCTCCCGCCGCCGCCCCCATGGAGCAGTCCAGTCTGAGAGGGTGCGGGATCAGCGTCCGGTGACGCTGCCGATCAGACGCGCAATGCGGCTGCGCAGGCTGCTGGGACCCGCCATCCGGCGCGTGCCGACCTGATAGAGGCGGGGAGCAGCATGCAGGCGGCTGACATCGACGTCGCCGTCCCAGAACGGGCGCGCCGTTGTGGTGTGGGAAAGGAATCCTTGATCGAAGCGTTGGGCCATGGTCTGGCTCCCTGGTGAAAACGTGCCGGTATGGGCTGTTGGAGTGGTATTTAGGCTTGGCCGTTGCGGTTCACAAACGAGATGTTGTCTTCGTTAGTGATAGATTTTCTCATTCAGATGCCGCGAGGACCCCATGGCGATCTCTACCCTGCCGCTTAACGGCCTGCGCGCCTTCGAGGCCGCCGCGCGTCACCTGAGCTTCACCAGGGCGGCCGAGGAACTGCATGTCACCCCGGCGGCGATCAGCCATCAGATTCGCGCACTGGAAGAACGCCTGGGCCATGAGCTGTTCGTGCGCCATCACAAGGTGCTGGACCTGTCGGCGGCCGGCCGCCTGCTGCTGCCGGGGCTGCGCGACGGCTTCGTGTTGCTCGACCGTGCGGTGGCGCGCCTGGCGACGCTGCGGGTCGACAACCGTCTGGTCGTGACCTGCGTACCGACCTTGGCATCACGCTGGCTGCTGCCGCGCCTGGAGCTGTTCCAGAACGAACATCCCGAGATCGAGGTCCACCTGATGACCTCGCGCAAGGTCGTCGCGCTGGAAGAGCACGAGGTCGATATTGCCCTGCGCTACGGGACGGGTCCCTATCCCGGTCTTTATGCCGAACCGCTGCTCGATGACGGCATGACGCCGGTCTGCAGCCCCCGCCTGCTGGAAGGCCCGCATCCCTTGCGGGAGCCTGCCGATCTCGCCCACCACATCCTGCTGCACGACGACAGTTGGGGTTATCTGGGCACCGTGCCTGACTGGGACATGTGGACCCGAGCCGCCGGGGTGAGCGACATCGACATCGAACGCGGGCCGCATTTCGACATTGCCGCGATGGCACTGGCCGCCGCCGCCATGGGCCGGGGCGTTGCCCTGACGACGCGCAGTCTGGTCGCCGACGATCTTGCCGCCGGTCGTCTGGTGGCGCCGTTCTCGTTGACCCTGCCGCTCGACCCCAAGGTGTTTTTCGTCTGTTTGCCGGAAGCGCTCGAGCGTCCCGCGGTTGCCGCCTTTCACACCTGGGTCGCCAGAATGGCCGAGGAAACCCTGCATCCGCCCGTCTTCGAGAACGAGGCCTGAGAGGAAGCGAGGCCGCACATGGTGGTTCAGGCCAGTGTCGGTGGAGTCTCGGCCATGTCGCGTTTGTCGAGCATCCGGCCGGTGACCATGTACCAGGTGATTCCGAACTGCCGGAAGGCGTGGTTGGGCACCTGGTCCATCTCCTCGACCGGCATCTCCGGCTCCTCGCCCAGCACGACGCGGGCAAGCTGGGTGCCGAACATGGTGGCCATCGCCACGCCGCGGCCGTTGAAGGCCATGCCGGCATGGACGTTGCGCGCCAGCTTGAACAGGCGCGGCGTGTGGTCGGGTGTCGCGGCGATGCGCCCGCCCCAGCCATAGCTCCAGCCGACCCCTTCCAGGGCGGGGAAGATCTTGCGGGCGGTTTCCTTCAGGTGCTCGACCGAACCTTCGGTCTTCACATTGGTCATGTTGCCGCGCCCGCCGATGACGAAGCGGTTGTCGCGGTCGAGCTTGAAGTAGTGCAGTTCGTGGCGCGTCTCGGCGCAGGCATGACGGCCGGGCAGGACCTGCGCCAGACGCGCGGCATCCAGCGGCTCGGTGGCGGCAACGAAACTCACCACCGGCACCACGCTCTTCCTCAGGTTGGGCCACAACTTGTCGGTATAGGCATTGGTGCAGAGCACGACATGTTCGGCCTCGACGGCGCCGCCGGCGGTGACGACCTGCCAGCCCTTGCCCTTCTCGTGGATCTCGGTGACCGGCGAGCCGCCGTGGATGATGGCACCCTGGGCGATCGCCGCTTTCGCCAGACCACGGGCATAGGAGAGGGGTTGCAGGTGGCCGCCGCGCGGATCGCGCATGCCGAAGTGATAGAAGTCGGTGCCGATCAGATCGCGCAGTCCCTTGCGGTCATAGCGCTCCACGGGCACGCCCAGCGCCGTCCATTCCTTCACCCAGCCGTCCAGGAAACGCTTGCCGGACTGGCCGAAACCGGCGTGCACGAAACCCGGCCGTTCGGCGTCGCAATCGATGGCATGGCGCCTGATGACGTCGAAGGCGAGATCGCAGGAGCGATTCAGCATGTCGAGCACGACGGGCGCGCGGTTGGCGCCGTACTTGGCGGCGATCTCCGAAGGCAGCATGCGCCAGGCCGGATTGACCTGGCCGCCGTTGCGCCCGGAGGCGCCCCAGCCGGGCTCGGCGGCTTCCAGCAGGATCACGGACTTGCCCGCCTCGGAGAGATGCAAGGCGGTTGATAGCCCGGCAAAACCGCCGCCCACGACCACGACATCGGCCTCGTGTTTGCCCGACAGGGCCGGGGTCGGCGCCGGGGCTGCGGCGCTGGCCGCCCACAGGCTGTCTGGCAGGCGTGGTGCGTTGGCATTCATGGCGACCTCTTGTTCTTGTTGACGACAAGTTCGCTATAACCCTCGCGCCGGGCCGTCAATGCATGCTTTCGCGCCTTGGGCTGTGCGCTACAGTGCGGCCCTCTGTTCCGGGGGAAAACGATGACCAAACAGCCCAATATCCTGATGCTCATGATGGACCAGCTCGCCCCACAGGTGCTGGGAGCCTACGGCGGCAAGGTCTGCCGCACCCCCAACATCTCTCGCCTGGCCGATGCCGGCGTCGTCTTCGAGAACGCCTACACCAATTATCCGATCTGCGCCCCGGCGCGTTACGCCCTGATGTCAGGCCAGCTTCCGAGCAAGGTCGGTGCCTACGACAACGCCACGGAATTCCCCTCGGAGGTGCCGACCTTCGCGCACTACCTGCGTGACATGGGCTACCACACATGCCTTTCGGGCAAGATGCACTTCGTGGGCGCCGACCAGCTCCACGGCTTCGAGGACCGGGTGACGACCGACGTCTATCCCTCCGATTTCACCTGGACGACCGACTGGTCGCTTTCGGCCGAAACCTGGTTTCCCTGGTACCACTCCATGCGCGGCGTGCTCGATGCCGGACCCTGGCGGCGCAGCGTCAACACCGAATACGACGCGGAAGTCGCGGGCGAGGCGGCGCGCTGGCTGCACGACCATGCCGACACCGCGGGCGACAAGCCGTTCTTCCTGGCGACCTCGTTCATCAGCCCGCACGACCCCTACCTGGCGCCGCCGCGCTACTGGGACATGTACAGCGACGACGAGATCGACGATCCCATCGTCGGCGACATTCCGGTCGAGGAACGCGATCCCCACAGCCGCCGCCTCTACTACACCACCGGCCGCCACATGGACGAGGTCAGCCCGGCCGCGATCCGCCGCATGCGCCGGGCCTACTATGCCGTGATGACCTGGGTCGACGACCGCATCGGCGAGGTGCTGGATGCGCTTGAGGCGATCGGCGAGGCCGAGAACACGATCATCGTGCTGACCGGCGACCACGGCGATTTCCTGGGCGAGCGCGGCCTGTTCTACAAGATGAGCTTCCACGAGTTCTCGGCCCGCGTGCCCATGATCGTGTCCGCGCCGGGCCGCTTCAAGGCAGGCCGGGTCAGCGCCAATGTCTCGCTGGTCGACCTGATGCCGACCTTCCTGGAATGGGGCGGCAACGGCACGATGCCGGAGCTGCACGCTGCCATCAACGGCCACGGCCTCAACAACCTGCTGGAAGGCGACGCCAGGGGCTGGCCCGACACGGCTTACGGCGAATACGCCGCCGAGGGTTCGCTCTGGCCGCTGCTGATGGTGCGCAAGGGGCGCTACAAGTACATCTACGGCGAGGAGGATCCGCCGCTGCTCTTCGACCTCGAGGCCGATCCCCACGAGATCATCAATCTGGCGGGCGATCCCGATCATGCTCAGGCCGAGGCCCACCTGCGCGAGGCGGTCTTTGCCCAGTGGGACCCAAAGGCGCTGCGCGAGACCATCTGGCAAAGCCAGCGCCGCCGCCTGTGGCTCGGCAAGGTGCTGACCACCGGCAAGCGGACCCGCTGGGACTGGCAGCCCTGGCGCGACGCCGGCAAGCAGTATGTCCGCGCCGTCGAGGATGTGCAGGGCATCTACTCCACGGAATGGAGCGACCAGAAGCGCTGATCGTCCCGCCTTTGCCCGCCATGCGTGTGCTCGGCTAGGCTG
>CALGGB010000282.1 GCA_937880925.1 uncultured Rhodospirillaceae bacterium
GACCGCAGGGAGGGCCGGCCATGAGCAAGCGGCACGATGAGGGCACCATGCCTGCAGCGATCGACTGGGCGGAAGTGTTCGCGAAGAAGCTGGAGAGTCGTGGGATCGTGCCTCCAGAGAAGTCACGTCCGTCGATCAACCGCCGCACTGCCTTTCATGTCTATCGGGCCATGGGACCCAAGCGCAGCCTTACGGCCCTGGCGCGCGCGCTCGAGGGGCCCGGCTGGGAAGGTCATGCGAGCGTGGCAGAGTTGCAGGCATGGAGCGAGGCCGGAGACTGGCCGCGCGCCTGTGCGGCCTGGGATGCCGAGGAAGAAGCCAAAACCGCCCCGTTCGACGAACTCTCGGCCCTTCAGACTATTTCAGGCAAGTTTAATGCGCTCACGCACCATGTGCTCGATGAGGAGGATCCATTTGCAATCGATACGGAGACTTTTTCCGTCCTGACGGACACGATGTTCTCGGTCGCCGAGCGGATCCATGCACTGCGCAAAGCAAGGGCCGACGAGGCGCTGAAGACGGGCACGAACCTTTGTTTTCCGCAGGTAGCTGGCAGCCATGCCTCTGAGGCACCATACGAGAGTGAATCGCGCAAAGATCATTGCACGCACCGGACAGCGGAGGTCCCTTGGCCTGTTGGCGATAACTCGCGCGAAACAGACGAGGAAACAATTGGCCAGCCTTATGAGGCACCCGGCACCGCTCACAGTGACGACGAGAACTTGGGTGGCGCCTGGCAAAGTATCGACCCTGAAGAAGAGAGCGGGGGTGAGGGTGCGCCGGAGGAGACGTTGGCTGACTTTGTAGGTTCCTATCTTGACGATCTACCCGAAGAATACCGCCATGTATTAAGTCCGTCCGATGGTAAAGCGTTGCGCGTATTAGTTAGTCAGTACGACGGACGCGTCCATTTACATATATATACAGATAAACACAGATGGGTAAATTACATCACCAACATACCGATAAAGCGCTAATCACCTTTTAATTATTTATTAGTGAGAGTTACATATTACGTTATTACAATTGATATTCATGTATAGATAATTGGTGCGCTGATTCGTTTTGAAGCCGTGAGAGACTCTGCATGCAGGGTTCGCGAGGACCAAACAAAGCCAAATGCGCGATGTAAAATACGGTGTATCTCGTATTAGTTGATATTCCAAAGCTATGCGAGACGCTGGTAGGCTGGTGACCGGAACAGACCATGCTGCCAGCGGGCGGCGACATGGCGGAAGCCGCCTCAAAGAGCTTTTTGAGAAGAACCTCTCCACAGGACAGATCGCCCATGCACCGGCCAGCTTGTTCCTCGGCCACGGATCGCCGATGACCCTGATCGAACCCTCGCCCACTTGGGCTTATTTGGCCGCTCTGCCCGGCCGGATCGAGGAGTCCGACGCTATCCTGGTGATCTCGACTCTGCGCGCGGACATGGCGGACATGGCCGCTGGAACCGGCGCGGAAGACCACCAGCGGCGAGTTCATCCCATCACGATCCCGCGCAGGGTCTCGGCGACGCGCTCGACATCCTCGTCCGCCATGCCGGGGTAGAGCGGCAGGGACAGGCAGCGCTCGTAGAAGGCATCGGCACCGGGCAGGTCCAGCGTGCCGTAACGCTCGCGGTAATAGGGCTGGCGGTGGACCGGCAGGTAATGGACCTGGCTGCCGATGCCCTTTTCCTTCAGGCGCGCCATGACCTCGGCGCGGCTGATGCCCAGCGCGCCGAACTCGATCAACACGACGTAAAGATGCCAGCCCGGCTGCTGCCCGGCACGCAGCGCGGTCGGGCGCACCACCGGCGCAAGATCGGTAAGCACTTCGTCGTAGATCGACACCAGCTCGGCGCGGCGCGCGACGAACCGGTCGAGGCGGGCGAGCTGGGCCGCGCCCAGGGCGCAGTGCAGGTCGCTGGCGCGATAGTTGAGGCCGACCTCCGGCATCTCGTAGTACCAGGGGTTGGGCACGTCATCGGTGAAGGCCTGCTCGCGTTCGCTGAAGCGCGCGGGATCGCGCATCATACCGTGGGTCCGCAGGCGCGCGACCCGCTCTGCCAGGACATCATCGTTGGTCGTGACGATGCCGCCCTCCGCCATGGTCACGGTCTTGACCGGGTGGAGCGAGAAGGCGGCAAGGTCGCTGTCGGCGCAGGCGCCGACCTTCGCCATGCCGTCCTTGCGCTGGTAGGTGCCGCCGATGGCGTGGCAGGCATCCTCCATCACTGCAAGACCGCGACGGCGCGCCAGTTCGGCGATGGCCGGCAGGTCGACGGTCTGACCGGCCAGATGCACCGGGGCGATGGCGCGGGGCGTTGCCTGTCCGGCGCGGGTCAGCGCCTCCTCGATATGGTCCGGCGTGGTCAGGCCGCTCTCGGGATCGACGTCGGCGAACAGCACCTCGGCGCCGACGTAGCGGGCGCAGTTGGCGGTGGCGAGGAAGGTCAGCGTGGGCACCACCAGCGCTTCACCGGGCGCAAGGCCCATGGCCAGCGCGCCGAGGTGCAGGGCCGCGGTGCCGTTGGAACAGGCGAGCGCGTGGCGCGCGCCGGTTGCCGCACGCGCGGCTTCCTCGAAGCGCTCCACGGCGGGGCCGGTGGTCAGCCAGTCGCTTTTCAGCACAGCGACCACGGCGTCGATGTCGGCCTGGTCGATCGACTGGCGGCCATAGGGCAGGAAGGCGTCGCTCATGCGCTGGGCCTCACGGAAAACACCGGGCGGATGACCTGGTTGTCGAGCCGGTTCTCCAGGTCGCCGCAAGCCAGTTTCTCGATCAGCCGCGCGCTATTGTATCTCCAGGCGGCAGGGATACGGGCAAGACCGGCCTCTTTATGGGTGAAGATGACGCCGTGGCGGGTGAAGGCACACCCGACGGTCACCAGGATCGAGGCGCCGTTGAGGTCGGGAAGCCGCGTATCGAAGCGCTGGAGCTGCAGGGTCAAGGCGATGTCCGTCTGCTGTGGAATGGTGGTGGGGCCGGAGGCGGGGCAAGACCCGCCCGTTCTAGTGCTGGCTGGATGAGCGATTTCACCAGCCTGGAAAGGCGCTGCTATGGTGGGCTCTTGCAGCATCGAGGGCAACGTTCATCGCATGAACGATAGGGTCAACATCATCCTGTGAACGCAGGCAGTCGCGCGGAAACCCTTGCCTGAGGCGGTGCGACGAACGATCTTTTCCCCGGGTTGCATCGTTCAGGCGCATCACCCGTTGTCTGTGTCGCTTCCACGCTCGAAAGATCGCCCATGCAACCGGCCAGTCTGTTCCTCGGCCATGGCTCGCCGATGATCCTGATCGAACCCTCTCCCACCCGCAGTTTCCTCGCCGATCTCTCCGAACGCATCGACCGGCCGGACGCCATCTTGATGGTCTCGGCCCATTGGCAAGCCGAACGCCCCAGTCTCACGTTCACGGCCAGGCCCGAGACAATCCACGACTTCGGCGGTTTCCCGCCCGAGCTCTACCGCGCCACCTATCCTGCCCCGGGCAGCCCGGAACTGGCCGAGCGTGTCGCGGATCTGCTGGGCGAGCAGGGCCTCAAGGCCGATCTCCACCCGGAACGGGGCTTCGACCACGGCGCCTGGATTCCCCTGGCGCTCGCCTGGCCGGCGGCCAAGATCCCCGTGGTGCAGCTTTCCCTGATCGCGGACAAGGATGCCGCCGCCCATATGGCGCTTGGCCGTTTCCTGCGTCCCCTTGCCGGCGAAAACGTGCTGGTGATCGGCAGCGGCAACCTGACCCACAACCTGCGCGAGGCCATGGCCTGGATGCAGCGGGGCGCCGGCGATGCCGCCTGGGCCCATGACTTCGCCCATGAAATGACAGAGGCCGTGCTTGCCGGGGATGAGAAGGCCCTGGCCGAGTGGCATTCCAGGATGCCCGACGCCGCGCGTGCGCACCCTTCGGTTGAACATCTTCTGCCGCTTTTTGTCGCCTTCGGCGCAGGCGGCGGCAAGGCCCGCCTGATGCACGACGCCTGGGAACTCGGCAGCCTTTCCATGGCCGCTTTCTCCTTCGACCCCGCGGATTGACAGGCACTCTGCCGGATACCATCGTCGGGCCGGGAACCAGGGGAAGAAACGATGAACCGGGAAAGGGCTTCGGAACATACGCGCGCAACGCTCGCGGCCATGACCGAACTGGCAGCCGACGGCAATGCCGGCTGGGCCACACTGCCGCCCGATGCCTACTGCAATCCTGAAATCTTCGCCCGGGAGAAGGAAACGATCTTCCGCGCCGGCTGGATCGTGCTGGGCCGTGCCGACGAGGTCGCCCAGGCGGGCGCCTATGTCGCGCGCGACATCCTGGGTGTGCCGCTGGCCATGGTGCGTGGCCACGACGGCGTGCTGCGCGTCTTCACCAACATGTGCCGCCACCGCTGGATGCGCCTGCTGGAAGGCAGCGGCCGCAAGGCCGTGATGACCTGTCCCTACCATGCCTGGGCCTATGGCCTGGACGGCCGCCTGCGCAACGCGCCCGACATGGATCGCCATCCCTGCTTCGACAAGGACGAGGTGCGGCTGGGCGAGATCAGGCACGAGATCTGGCAGGGCTTCGTCTATGTCAACCTGGACGGCAAGGCGGCAGCCCTGGCGCCGCGCCTGGCTGATCTCGACCCGCACATCGCGGCTTATGGGCTTGAGGACTGGGTCACCGCCGCCACGGTCGATTGCGGCGAGATTCCCTGGGACTGGAAGGTCATGCAGGACAACGGCGAGTGCTACCACCACGCCGGCCTGCACCCGGAGACCTTCCAGGAGACCTTCCCCGGCGAGGAGGCCGGCGCCGAAATCGGCCGCGACTGGACCATGCTGTGGACTCCGGCGCGTGAAACGCTGCTGGAAGACGGGCCGGACGGGCGTGTGATGCCGGGGCTGTTCTTCGAGCCGCTGACCGGGCTCGATGACTTCCAGCGGCGCAACTTCCTGCTGATCTATGTCCTGCCCAACTTCTTCATCTATCTGCAGCCTGATTGCGGTCTGCTGATCCGCGTCGTGCCCGTGGCGGCGGGGCGCTGCACCATGGCCGCCGATGTGCTGGTCCCCCCCGGCGCGCGCAAGCTTCCCGACTACGAAGAGCGCCTGGCCCGCTTCACGGCCTTCTTCGAGCGCTTCAACGACGAGGACACGCCGGTCAACACGGCCATTCAACAGGCGCTGGAAAGCGGCCATGCCCATGTTGCTCCGCTCTCTCACCTGGAGGCGCACAACCGCCATGTCGCCTGGTGGGTCGCGCGTGCGCTGACCGGCGGCACCCCCGCTCGGGCTGTCCAGGCGGCAGAGTAGGACGTGACCGGGGTCGCGATCCTTGCGTGTGCCCCGGGGCGGCCTATGCTGGCGGCAACCTGCATGAGAAAGCGCGCACCATGAGCGTCGCCCGCCGGCTCGTCGCGATCTTCTACGCCGACGTCGCTGGCTACAGCCGCCTGACCGGAGCCGACGAGGAAGGCACCCACCGCCGCGTCATGGCCGTGCTCGACGACGTCAGCGCCGCAATCAGGAATTCCGGCGGCACGGTGCTGCGTTATGCGGGCGACGCCATCCTTGCAGTTTTCCCCAGTGTGGTGCTGGCAGTCGATACCTCGACCGCGATCCAGTCCGAGCTTGCCGCAGGTCAGGCCGGCGCAGCCGAGGACGAGCGGGTCGCCATCCGCATCGGCATCAATCTGGGCGACGTGATCGAGGACCGGGGCGAGGTTTACGGCGAAGGTGTCAATCTGGCCGCCCGTCTGGAATCGGCTGCGGCACCCGGCGGCATCTGCCTGTCGGGCGCGGCACATGACCAGGTTGACGGCCGTTCCGTTGCGACCTTCGTCGACGGCGGCGAGCAGGTCTTCAAGAATATCGCCCGGCCGGTGCGCGTGTGGCACTGGTCGCCCGCCCCTTCGCCTGCCACGGCCAAGCAGGCGGCTGCCGACAGCGCCGATGGACCGGTTTCCGAACTACCCTCCATTGCCGTGCTGCCGTTTGCCAACATGAGCAGCGATCCCGAGCAGGAATTCTTTGCCGACGGCATCACCGAGGACATCCTCACCGAACTCAGCCGCTTCAAGGAACTCTTCGTCATCTCGCGCAATTCGGTGATGGGTTACAAGGGCAAGGCGATCAACGTGCCCCAGGTCGCCCGCGAACTGGGCGTGCGCTACATTCTTGAGGGCAGCGTGCGGCGCGCGGCAAACCGGGTGCGGGTCACCGTGCAGCTCATCGAGGCCGAGAGCGACCGCCACATCTGGGCCGAACGCTACGACCGCCAGCTCGACGACATCTTCGACCTGCAGGACGAACTCACGCGCACGATCGTCGCCGTGCTGCCGGGCCGCCTGGAGGTCGCCACGGCCGAGCGTGTCGAGCGCAAGCGGCCCGAGAACCTTGCCGCCTACGACTGTGTCCTGGCCGCCAAGCTGCTGCATCACCGTTCCAAGCGGGAGTGCAATGCCGAGGCCCTGGCCCTGATCGAAAAGGCGATCGCACTCGATCCCCGATATGCCCATGCCCACGCCTGGCGCGCCTGCATTCTGGGTCAGCAGTGGGGCTGGGGCTGGTGCGACGACCGCACCGAAACCGAGGGGCGGATCGTCGATGCGCTCGAAACCGCCCGCGCCCTCGACGACAACGACAGCGACGTCCATCGCATCCTGGCTGCGGTGGCGCTGATCTATCGCGATCTCGACAAGGCGGTGTTTCACGAGGACCGCGCCCTTGTGCTCAACCCCAATGACGATCTGATCGTGGTGCAGCGGGGCGAGATTCTCACCTGGCTGGGCAAAGCCCAGGAGGGCATCACCTGGATCCGCCGGGCGATGACCCTCAACCCGTTCCATCCCGTACGCTTCTGGGGCCACCTGGGGCGCGCCCACTTCGTTGCGCGCCAGTATGGCGAGGCGCTGGAGGCCTATCGCAACACCGTCCTGGGTGATGTCACGGGTCTTGGAATCGTCGCCGGTTGCCATGCCATGCTGGACGAAAAGGATGCGGCGGCGCCGCGGGTGGCCGAAGTGCTCAAGCGCGAACCCGCCTTCTCGGCCGCCGCCCATGTCGGCGGCCTGTGCTACGCCCGTGAGGAGGACCGCATCCACCACCGCGATGCCCTCGTCGCCGCCGGTCTGCCGGCCTGAACGGCAAGCCGGGCGGTCAGCGCGGCTCGGGGCCCTGGGCCGCCTTGCTATCGGGTGTGTCTGAAGTCGCCTGGATGTCGGTGTCCAGGCGGAACGATGCCATGTGGGTCAAAGCCCAGCGGACGACAGCGGCTTCCGCCGAGCAGCAGCGCTGTTGGGGTCTGTCCTCGATGGGGGGGTTTCCGGATTCGCGCATCGTCATGGTCGTCGCCTCCAGGACGGGGCGCACCATGCAGACCCCCGCCGCCGGCAGGTGAACGCCCGATCAGATCGGAAGGTTGCTTCAGAACGGCGTGTCGGCGGGAACGCCCATCAGGCCGAAAGGGCGCGCAGGGCCTCCAGGCCGAACGGACGGCCGCCGAACTCGGTCATGGCGTCGCTGAGGCATTCCCACATGTAAACGGCCGAAGCCGAATCGAGCACCATGTCGAGCGCATAGGTCGTGCCCCGGTCGTTGCGGATCAGAATGGCGTTCATGCGCGCCACGCTGGTCTGGGCGATCTGGTGGTTCTCGAAGCGGTGCGGGCGCAGGTCGATGCCGCACATCTTGGCCATCATCTCCGGCACCCGCGCGCCGGTGATGGCAAAGCGGGTGTTGGTGTCCGAACGGGGCACGGGGAAACAGACCGCGCCGTCCATGGTCCAGGCGCCCGCCAGCTTGTCGATGGTGGCGCTGCCGGCGTCGTCGCCGCTCAGCAGGACCAGCTCGCCGTTGGAGAGGCGCAGCGCCAGCGTGCCGTCGGCCTGGGCGCGGGCGCGGTTGGGCTCGGGCAGGTCGAGGCCCTGGCCGGTCGCCCAGGTCGCCATGTCCCAGCCCTTGTAACCGGCGCGCGGCAGGGCGGCGAGATCGGCAATGGCGAGCTCCCTTGCCGCCGCGGTTTCGGCGGCCGTATCGCCATAGTTCATGGGCGCGGCAAAGCCGTTGACCTCGCCCCAGCGCGCGCCGAGCTGGCTCGTCACGCGATAGAGGTTCGAGCGGCGTGTGAGATCGGTGGGCTTCAGTGCGGCGTCAGCCATGGTGGTGTCCATTCGCAGCGCAAAATAGGATGTCATCCCGGACAAGGCGCGGAGCGCCGCAGATCCGGGACCCATGCCGGAACGCATCAACTTGCGCCGGCGCAGGTGACGAGGTTCCGGCATGGGTCCCGGATCTTCGCATCGCTTCGGCCGGGATGACGGGGAAGAGGGTCGACATGTTGCGGCCCTACAGCTCCTGCCTGGCGCCCTCGGGATCGTAGAAGGGCAGCTTCACGACCTTGCAGGTGACGGTCTTGCTGGTGTCGATCTTGACCCGCTTGCCGGCCATCGTGCCGCTGTCGACGCGGACTTCGAAGCTGCTGCCCGGCTCGGCCTGGTCGGGTGCGACGTAGGCCAGCCCGATCGCCTTCTTGAGCGTGGGCGAATAGGAGCAGGAGGTGACGCGGCCGACGATCTCGCCGTCGCGGATCACCAGGTGGCACTCCTTGGGCATGGCCGGGTTTTCGCCCGCGATCTCGAAGCCGACCAGCTTGCGGTGCAGGTGGTCGCGCTGAATCTCGATCGAGCGCTTGCCGATGAAGAAGGGGCGCTTCTTGGCCAGCGCCCATTCCATGTCGGCTTCCAGCGGGTTGGTCAGACCGTCGGTATCCTGGCTGACGATGATGTGGCCCTTCTCGAGGCGCAGCAGGCGCTGGCACTCCACACCGAACGGGCGGATGCCGTGGTCCTTGCCGGCCGCCATGATGGCGTCCCACAGGGCCTCGCCAGAATGGGCCGGGCAGTGGATCTCGAAGCCCAGCTCGCCCACGAAGCCGACACGCAGCAGGCGGCAGGGGATGCCAGCGACGGTCGCCATGCGCACGCCCATGTAGGGGAAGGCGCCCGCCGAAAGGTCCTCGTCGGTCAGCTTCTCGAGCACCTCGCGCGACTTCGGCCCGGCGATGTTGACGCCGCAATAGGCGCCGGTGACGTTGGTGATGTCGACCTTCAGGCGCCACTGGGCGTTCCAGAAGAGCATCTCCTTGTAGACGCCGTCGACGCCGGAGGTGGTCGCGGTGACGTAGAAGTGGTTGTCGCCGAAGCGGCAGGCGACACCGTCGTCGGTGATGACGCCGGTCATGTCGGTCATCAGCGTGTAGCGCGCGCGCCCGGTCTCCTGCTTCTTGTAGGCCCAGGTGTACATGCGTTCCATCATCTCGGCGGCATCGGGCCCGCGCAGCTCCAGGCCGCCCAGCGTCGAGACGTCGATCAGGCCGACGCCGCCGCGCACCGCGGCAACCTCCTCGCGGATGTTCTCGGCGCGGCGCGATGCATCGCCATAGAACTCCGGGCGGTACCACAGGCCCGCCAGCATCATCTTTCCTCCCGCCTCGACATGGCGGTTGTGCATGGCGGTGAAACGCTTGGGCTCGAAGCTGCGGCCGGCCAGCACACCGATCTTCTCGGCGGTGTAGGGCGGGCGCTGCGTCGTCATGCCGGCTTCATTGACGGAAAGGCCGTTGGCCTTGGCGTTGAGGCGGATGGCGTTGAGCCAGCTGTGGCGGCCCTGGCTGGGCCCCATGCCGCAGGTCGAGAAACGCTTCATCAGCTCGATGTGCGCGTAACCCTCATGCACGGCGTTGTTGAGGTCGTGAATCTGCAGGTCCTCGTCGAAGTCGACGAAGTCCTTGCCCTTCTCGTGCTCGAAGATAGGCCAGGGGTGGTTCTGGCCCATCTCGCCCTTGTCGTTGCGCACGGTCGGCATGGCTCCGCGGGTGAAGCCCGCGTCCTTGGCCGCCGACCAGCCGGCCGCGCGGCCCTGCTCGATCACGGTGTCGAGCAGGAAGCAGGATGCGACCGAACCCGCGGCATGCATGCCCTCGGGCAGCTCGCCGATCTCGAACATGGCGGTGGCGTCGTTGTAGGGCGTCTTGCCGCCGGCGTGCCAGATCAGGTTGGCGGCAGGCTGCCAGCCGATCGAGCTGACGATGAGATCGCAGTCGAAGGTGTCGTGGCGATCGGCGACGCGGCCCTCACCGGTGATCTTGGCGATGCGCGCGCTCTCGATGCCGTTGAGGTGGGGTTTGGCGATGGCCTCGTAGACCGTGGCGCCCAGGCTGACCGGAATACCCCGGTCGGCCACGGCGTCGGCCAGCTCGTGATGGGGCCGCTCGCTGTTCAGGTCGGCTATCGCGGCAACCTCGATGCCGGCGTCCATCATGTCGAGCGCGGCGGCATAACCGTCGGCGTTGCTGGTGGCGATCACGGCGCGGCTGCCGGGCTTGACGCCGTAGCGGTTGATCAGGCGCTGCACGGCCGAGCCGTACATCACGCCGGGCAGATCGTTGTTGCGGAAGACCAGCGGCTGCTCGTAGCTGCCGGTCGCCACGACCACGGCCTTGGCCCGCAGCTTGAACATGCGGTTGCCCTGGATGATGGGCAGGAAGTGATCGGTGAACCAGCCGTTGCAGTAGGCGCCCGTCAGGACGCGGATGTTGGCCCGGGCCGTCACGGCCTCGACCAGCTTCTTGCGCTCGGCATCGGCGCGCGCGCCGGCGGCATCGAAGCGGGCGTAGGAAAGCGCACCGCCCAGATGCGCGGTCTCCTCGACCAGCACGACCTCGATATCGGGGCTGGCTTCGGCGGCTTCCAGTGCTGCGGCAAGGCCGGCGGGACCGCCGCCCACGACACAGACGTCGGCCCACAGGTACTGCTTGTCGAAGTAGCCGTGGTGGGCCTTCAGGTCGACCTTGCCCAGGCCCGCCATGCGCCGGATCATCGGCTCCCAGCGCTTCCAGGCCCCCTTGGGCTTGTAGAAGGCCTTGTAATAGAAGCCCACGGGCAGGAACTTGCCCATCTTGTCGAGGTACTGCATGCGGTCGTTCTCGAGGCTGCCAGACACGTTCTGGGCCTCCACGACCATGCCGGCCTCGATCGCGCGGGTATCGGCCACGACATTGGCCTCGTCGCCGACCTGGACCAGCGGGTTGGCATCGTGTCCGGCCATGGAGAGCGTGGCGCGCGGGCGGTGATACTTGAACGAACGCGAGATGATCTTGACGTCGTTGGCCATCAGGGCCGAGGTGATCGTGTCGCCCTCGAAACCCATGTAGCGCTTGCCGTCGAAGGTGAAGTCGAGCGGCTTGCTGCGGTCGATGAAGTGGCCCTTGTCGGCCAGACGGTTACGGTTCATCGACGCCTACTCCCTGGGGCCGGCTGAAAAGTCCACGCGCTCCTTGAAGACATCGGATGCGGCGTAGGTCTTCAATATGGTGTCGGTGCGCGTATCGCGCTCGGCGATGAACCAGAAGGCGGTCGGGGTGTGGTACCACCACTCCTTGACCACGCCCGCCAGGTTCTCCTGCAGATAGACGTAATCGACCCAGGTCGCGTCGTCGCAGCCGGGTGCGGGCAGGTCCTTGACCTCGCCGCCATAGGCGAACTCGGAGATGTTGCGCGGCCCGTTGAGCGGGCAAGTCATGATCTTCATGGATCTCTGTCCCTCAATGGCCGACGCTGGCCGCACCCTTTTCGCCCAGAAGCTGGAAATCGTGGAAGCGCTGCAACGCGAAGGGCTTGATCAGGTCCGGCACCTTGCCGGTCGCCAGCATCTCGGCGTTGCGCTTGCCCACCACCGGCGTCGCCTTGAAGCCCCAGGTGCCCCAGCCGGCGTCGATGTAATAGTTGTCGACCGGCGTCTCGCCCATGATCGGCGCGAAGTCCGGCGTCATGTCGGTCATGCCGGCCCACTGGCGCAGCAGCTTGACCTCGCCGATGAAGGGCAGCAGTTCCATCATGTGCATCATCAGGCCCTCTTTGAAGTCGAGGGTCGAACGCGTCATGTACACACCGTAAGGGTCGGTCGAGCCGCCCATGACCAGCTCGCCGCGCGAGGACTGGCTGACATAGACGTGCAGGCTGCCCGACACGACGATGGCGTCGAGGAACGGCTTCAGCGGTTGCGACACGCAGGCCTGTAGCGGGATCGTCTTGATCGGCAGCTTGAAGCCCGCCATGCGCGCCACCTCGCCCGACATGCCGGCGACGCACTGGATCACCTTGCCGGCCTTGATCGTGCCGCGGTTGGTGTGGACGCCCGTCACGCGCTGCGGGCTGCCGTTGGCCCGGGTGATCTCCAGGCCCGTGACCTCGGTCTTCTGGTGGATCGTCGCGCCGCGCTGGGCCGCGCCCGCGCCGTAGCCCCAGGCGACCGCATCGTGGCGCGCGATGGCGCCCGGCGCATGATAGAGCGCGCCCAGAATGGGATAGCGCACATCCTCGGAATAGTTGAGCTGGGGCACCATGCGCTGCAGCTCGTCGCGCATGACGAGCTCGCTCTCGATGCCCATGTGCTTGTTGACCTCGGCGCGCCAGCGCATCGTGCGGATCGCGCTGTCGGTATGGGCCAGGGTGAAATGACCGCGCTCCGAGTACATGATGTTCATGTCGAAGTCGTTGGCGAGATCCTTATAGAGGTTCACCGACTCGTCGTAGAACTTCACGCCTTCGGGGGTGAGATAATTGGAGCGGATGATCGCGGTGTTGCGGCCCGTGTTGCCGCCGCCGACGTAACCCTTCTCCAGCACCGCGACATTGGTGATGCCCCAGTCGCGCGCCAGGTAATAGGCCGTGGCAAGACCGTGGCCGCCGCCGCCGATGATGACGACGTCGTAGGAATCGCGCAGGTCGCTTGCGGCGGGCAGGGCCCGCGGCACGGGGTGGCCCTTGGAAAGGCCGAATTTCAGCAGTCCGAACGGCATTCTCGCCCTCCCGGCGCGTGCGCCGGGACCAACCTAGCGCATCGCTGGATACGTCGTCACGGGCCGTGCGGATCGCGCACGGTCGTCAGTGGCATTTAGACCAGCCATGCGGGGCTGTCCATGGCGTTGTGGACCTTTCAGGCCCAATTTCGGACCAATGCGGGCCAATCACAACCGTTTGAGACTGATGTGCCATCGTGCCGTCACGCTCAGGCGCCACAACGGGGCCAACTTGCCGCCGCTGCCCTTGCGCCAGGCGGCCGGAAGCGCCAGAACAGGGAAATCATGACGCGCCGCATCGCCGCCCTCGCCACCGCCCTCCTCCTCCTCGCCGCCGCGCCCGCAGTGGCTGATGTCGAGGCCGACATCAATGCCGCCTACGCCGCGGCCGATGCTGGCGACCTGGGCGAGGCCCGCCGCCTGCTCGACATCATCATCGCCTCGGGCGATCTCACGCCCGACCGCCAGGCGGTCATGCTGGAGGCCCGCGGCGTCATCCTGGTCCTGCTCAAGCAGCCCGCCGCCGCCGTCGAGGACCTCACTGCGGCGCTGGCCATTGCGCCGACCTATACCGATGCGCTCTACAACCGGGGTCTGGCCTACAACGATCTGGGCCGCTACGAGGCCGCCATCGCCGATTTCAAGGATGTGCTGGCGCTGGAGCCCACGGCGATCGACGCCCTGCAGCGCCTTGCCGATGCCTATGTCGCGGCCGGCCGGCCCCAGGAGGCCGTGGCGGTCTATGACCGTGCGATGGCCCTGCAGCCCGATGATGGCCTGCTGGTCTATGGCCGCGCCGAGGTGCTCTACGCCTCGGGCGACCTGACAGGCGCCATCGTCGATTATTCCACGGCGATCACCCTGCTGGGCGAGGAGCCCGCGCTCTACATCGCCCGGGGCGATGCGCGCACCGATGCCGGGGATTTCGACAACGCCCTGCTCGACTACAACCACGCTCTTTCGCTCAGTCCGAGGTCGGCCGCCGTTTACCGGTCGCGCGCCTATATGTTCGGCAAGCAGGGCTTCCTGGAGTTCGCCATCCAGGACTACGACCAGGCGATCGATCTCGACCCCGATTCCGGCTGGACCTACTTCGCCCGCGGCCAGGCCCATGCCGCCGCCGGCCACGTCGAGGAAGCCAATGCCGATTTCATGCAGGCCTATGCCATGGGCGTGGAATCGACCCAGCTCGACGAGCGCCTGCGGGCCATGGGCGTCATCGAATAGGGCTGGACCCCTGCCGCGCGCCGTGGCCAAATAGAAAGCAGAAACTTTCTAATTGGGGGGCGACATCATGGGTTCTCTTTCCGGCAGGACGTTTGTCATCACCGGCGCGGGCCGCGGTCTGGGCGCCGCCTTTGCCATGGTCTTCGGCGCAGAGGGCGCCGGCCTGGTGCTCACCGGGCGCGATACGCAGGCCCTGGAGCGGGTGCGCGATGCTGTTGTGGCGCAAGGCGGCAGCCGGCCCGAGATTGCACGGCTTGATCTCTCCGATACGGCTGGCGCGGCGGCGGTAGCGCGCGATATCGCCGGGCGCGTTCCCGCTGTCGATGGCCTGATCAACAACGGGGCGACATGGCAGACCGGTCGCATCACCGACCACGACAGCGCGGCCCTTGCCGCCGTGGTCGCAAGCCAGGTGAGCGGCGCCCTGGTGGTGACGCGCGAACTGGCACCCGCCATGCTGGCAGCACCCGCCGCCGACATCGTCACCGTGATCTCCAACTCCGGCCTGCCCAACGTGCCGCGCTACGGCGCGACGGCCGCCTTCCATGCCGCCAAGCACGGCCAGGCGGGCATGACCGAAGGCCTGCGCCAGGAATTCGCCGGGACCAACGTGCGGGTCATCGGGCTCTATCCGCCCGACCTCGACACCATGACGCCGCTCGATGCCGCCTGGGCCGAAAGCCCCGCGCGGGGCCACGACAGCCGCGTCACCAGCCGGGACGTGGTGGAGGCCGCCCTGTTTGCCGTGACCCGCCCGCGCAACTGCACGCTGGCGACCATCGTCCTCGATTCCGATACCGGCGGACTCTATCCCTCGGCCACCCCGCGTCACGGCGACAAGGCCCCGGCCTGACCTCAGCGCCGCCAGCGCGGCATGCGGCCTTCCAGGGAGAGGATGGCGACAAAGACCAGGGCGGCGCCGCCGAGCTGGGTGGCGGTCAGGCGTTCGTCCAGCAGCAGCGCGGCCAGTACCAGGGTCGCTACCGGCCCGACCGTGGAGATCAGCGCCGAGCGGGAGGCGCCCACCCGCCGGATGCCCTCGGTGATGGCAAGGAACGGCACGACCGAGCAGAAGAACGCCATGGCCGCGGTCCATCCCCAGGCCGCGGGAGAGATGGCCAGCGCCGAAAGCGGCTCGGTCACCAGGAACTGGCCGCAGGTTCCCAGGGTCGCTCCGCCCACGGCGGCCAGCGCCATGCGCGGCGCGCCCAGGCGCGGACCCAGGTGCTGGTTCAGCATGTAGTAGAAGGAAAAGACAAGGGCCGAGGCGATGGCCCACAACCCGCCTTCCAGATTGGCCAGGAACAGGTCGAGGTCGGTCGCGCCCATGACCAGCACGATGCCGGCCTCCGCGCCGATCAGCGCGATCACCTGGCGCATGGGCGGCAGGCGGCGGCTGCGCAGCGCCTCCAGGATCAGCACGAAGACGGGAAAGCTGAACAGCAGCACCCGCTCGACAGAGACGTCGATCATGGTGAGTGCGGTGAAATCGAGCAGGCTGGCGATCCAGTAGCCGATCAGGCCGCCCGCCATGGCGAGAGCCAGATCGGCCGGACGCATCGCGAGGCGGGCAAAACCCCCGGCGAGCCAGGCGCCGACCAGGGCCAGCATGGGAAAGGCCAGGGCGTTGCGCAGCGCCAGCACGGTCACCACGTCGACGCCCTCGGCGAAGATGTACTTGGCGAAGATGCCCTTCAGCGCCAGGGTCAGCGCTGAGAGAAGAACACAGGCGATGCCGATCAGCTCTGACCGCCGGCGCGCCTCGGCATCGCCCGCGGCCGGGGCGGTCACGCCTCGGGGACCAGGGCGCCGAGCTTGCGCCCGCCCAGGATGTGAACATGGAAATGGGGGATGAGCTGGCCGCTGTCGCTGCCCTGATTGGCGATCAGGCGGTGGCCCCCGTCGCAGTGCTCTGCGGCCAGCGCCGCCACGGCGCGCCAGAGTTCCGTGATCTCCCCGTCGCTGGCCCTGGCATGGAAATCGCCCTGGGCGATGTAGCGGCCCTTGGGGATGACCAGGATGTGAACCGGCGCCTGGGGTGCGATGTCGGGGAAGGCCAGCACATGCTCGCTGTCGTGCAGCACCTTGGCGGGGAGTTCGCCGCGCAGGATCTTCGCGAAGATGTTGTCGTCGTCGTAGGTCTCAAGATCGAGGGTCATGGCGCGGTCCGTATTGGGCATGGCGGCACTATCGCGTGGTCGAAAGCCACTGTCATCCTACAGCACCTCCAGCGGCACCTTGCGGTCGGGGGCGGGGAAGGCGTTGTCGAGCTCGGCGAGATCCTCGTCGCTCAGCCGCAGCTCGGCGGCGGCGCGGTTGGCCTTGATGTGGGCGGGGTTGACCGCCTTGGGGATGGCGATGACATCGGGTTCGCGCATCGCCCAGGCCAGCGCCACCTGCATCGGTCCCGCGCCGTGGCGCTCGGCGACCGTGTCGAGCGCCTTGCCCGAAAGCCGCCGGCCCTGCTCCAGCGGCGAATAGGCCATGGTCGGCAGGCCGCGCTCGCGCTGCCAGGGCAGCAGGTCGAACTCGATGCCGCGGCGCGCCAGGTTGTAGAGCACCTGGTTGGTGGCGCAGGCCGCGCCGCCCGGCGCCTTCCAGAGGGCCGCCATGTCGGCGGCATCGAAGTTGGAGACGCCCCAGCGCAGGATCTTGCCATCGGCGATCAGCTGCTCGAAGCCGGCGACGGTCTCGGCGATGGGATGGCTGCCGGTCCAGTGCAGCAGGTAAAGATCGATGCGGTCGGTCATCAGCCGGTCGAGGCTGCGCTCGCAGGCCGCGACGACACCCTGGCGGCTGGCGTTGTGGGGATAGACCTTGGAGACCAGAAAGGCTTCGTCGCGCCTGCCCTTCAGGGCCTGCCCGACGATCTCCTCGGCGCCACCCTCGCCATACATCTCGGCGGTGTCGATCAGCGTCATCCCCTGGTCGAGCGCGGCGCGCACGGCGGCGATCTCGGGCGCGCTCTGCGCCGGATCCTCGCCCATGCGCCAGGTGCCAAAGCCGAGCTGGGACACCTTCGTGCCGTCGGGCAGGGTCACGGTCTTCATCGCTGCGCTCCTCGTGATAGGGCGCGCAGGATGGCGGGGTTGAGGGTAGCTGTCACCTCTCGGGGCGAGGTCAGGATTCCCCTCCCAAGGTGTCATGGTCCGGCTTGGCCGGACCATCCATGCTGTGATCTCTCCGCAAGCGTGCCGATTACTGTCGTGCGGGACGCACGTCACAGCATGGGTCCTCCGGTCAAGCCGGAGGACGACAGTGGAGATAGATGGCGTGGCGGCGGAAGGCGGCCTCAGTCCTCAGGTCGCGTCCAGCGCGTAGCCGGCCGAGCGCACCGTGCGGATCAGGTCGTCGGTGCCCGCAAGGTTGATCGCCTTCCTCAGGCGGCCGATGTGGACATCGACGGTACGCGGCTCAACGAAGATGTCGTTGCCCCAGACGCGGTCGAGCAACTGCTCGCGGCTGAAGACGCGGCCGGGGTTCTCCATGAAGAAACGCAGGATGGCGAATTCGCGCGGGCCGAGGTGGATCGGCTGGCCGGCCCGGCTCACCTTGTGGGCGGCAAGGTCCATGTGCAGGTCGCTGTAGGACAGCGCCTCCTCGGCCAGCGCCGGGCGGATGCGGCGCATCACCGCGCGGATGCGCGCCAGCAGCTCGGCAGGCGAGAAGGGCTTGGGCACATAGTCGTCTGCACCCACCTCCAGGCCGCGCACCCGGTCCTGTTCCTCGCCGCGGGCCGTCAGCATGATGATCGGCGTGTTGGCCAGCCCGCTGTCGCGGCGGATCTGGCGGCAGACCTCGATGCCCGAAAGCGAAGGCAGCATCCAGTCGAGGATCATCAGGTCGGGATGTTCCTCGCGCGCAATGGTCAGCGCTTCCTGGCCGTCGGCGGCCTCGACCACGCGGTAGCCGGCCTTTTCCAGGTTGTAGCGCAGCAGCGCCAGGATCGGCGCCTCGTCGTCGACGATGAGAACCGTAGCCTCGGCCACCAGCCTTCCTCCGTTCACGATTGCTCCTCGGCGCCCTGGACGGAACTGCCCTTGGGACGCTCGCGCTCGGGCAGGGAACCCAGGATCATGTAGGTCACCATCTCGGCGATGTTGGTGGCGTGGTCGCCGATGCGCTCGATGTTCTTGGCGACGAAATGGATGTGGGTGCCCGGCGAGATGACGCGCGGATCGGCGATCATGTCGGCCAGGATCGCCAGGAAGATCGCGTTGTACATCTCGTCGATCGACTCGTCCTGGCGCCAGACGCGCTGGGCGAGTGCGGCGTCGCCGTCGCGGTAGGCGTTGAGCACGTCGGTCGTCATGCCGTAGACGGCGTTGCCCAGGCGGCGCAGGGCCTCGCGCTGGGGCACTTGGTGCGGGGTATCGATGACCAGGCTGCGCTTGGCGATGTTGGCGGCCAGATCGCCCATGCGCTCGAGGTTTGCGGCCACCTTCAGGCCGGTCTTCACGCGGCGCAGGTCCTCGGCCATGGGCTGGCGCAGGGCGATGACGCGGGTCACCAGTTCGTCGACCTCGCGCTCGTGCTCGTCGATCCGGGTGTCCGATTCGATGACGCGCTGGGCCATCTCGCGGTCGCCCTCGACCAGCGCCTCCATGGCGCCGCGGAGCTGCGCCTCGACCAGGCCACCCATGGCCAGGATGTGGCGATCGATCTGCTCGAGCTCGGTGTCGTAGGAACGGACGGTATGCTGGGTGGGAGCCATGGTCTGGGTTTCCTCTTGCCCGGTCAGCCGAAGCGGCCGGTGATGTAGTCCTCGGTCATCGAATGCTGCGGGTTCTGGAAGACGTCGCCGGTATCGGCGTATTCGATCAGCTTGCCCAGATGAAAGAACCCGGTCATCTGCGACACGCGGGCGGCCTGTTGCAGGTTGTGGGTGACGATGATGATCGTGAAGTTCTCGCGCAGCTCGTCGATCAGTTCCTCGATATGGGCCGTCGAGATCGGGTCGAGCGCCGAACACGGCTCGTCCATCAGGATGATCTCGGGGCTGACGGCAATGGCGCGTGCGATGCACAGGCGCTGCTGCTGGCCGCCCGACATGCCGGTCGCGGGTTCGCTCAGGCGGTCGGAAACCTCCTTCCACAGGCCGGCGCGCTTCAGGCTCGATTCGACGATGCCGTCGAGGTCGGACTTGCTGCGGACCAGGCCATGGATGCGCGGGCCATAGGCGATGTTGTCGTAGATCGACTTGGGAAACGGGTTGGGCTTCTGGAAGACCATGCCGACCCGCGCGCGCAGCTGCACGACATCCAGGCTGGGATCGTAGATGTCCTGCTCGTCGATCGTGATCCGGCCACCCACGCTGCAGATGTCGATGGTGTCGTTCATGCGGTTGATGCAGCGCAGGAAGGTCGACTTGCCGCAACCCGAAGGGCCGATGAAGGCAGTCACCGAGTTGGCCGGGATATCCATGCTGACGCCGAACAGCGCCTGCTTCTCGCCGTAGTGCACGGTCACCTCGCGGGCGTGCACCTTGGTCGGCATGCCGGTCACGTCATGGGCGTGCTGCACGGACACCGAGCCGGCATGGGATGTCGCTTCGTTCATAAACTTCTACTCCCGAGAGTTCTTGTGCCGTTGTCCGTCTACCAGCGCCGCTCGAGGCGGCTCCGGAGCCAGATGGCGATGGCGTTCATGCAGACGAGGAAACCGAGCAGCACCAGGATCGCCGCAGAGGTGCGCGCGACGAAGCCGCGCTCCGGGCTGTCGGCCCAGATGTAGATCTGTGTCGGCAGGGCGGTCGAGGGGCTGAGCATGCTGTCGGGGGCTGCCGTGATGAAGGCGTTCATGCCGATCAGCAGCAGCGGTGCTGTCTCGCCCAGCGCCTGCGCCAGTCCGATGATCGTACCGGTCAGCATGCCGGGCATGGCCAGGGGCAGGACGTGGTGCAGCACCGCCTGCTGATGCGAGGCGCCGACACCCAGCGCGCCCTCGCGGATCGAGGGTGGCACCGCCTTCAGGGCGGCGCGCGAGGCGATGATGATGGTCGGCATGGTCATCAGGGCGAGCGTCATGCCGCCCACGAGCGGGGCCGAGCGGGGCATGCCGAAGACGTTGAGAAACACCGCCAGGCCGAGCAGGCCGAACACCACCGAAGGCACGGCCGCCAGGTTGTTGATGTTGATCTCGATCATCTCGGTCCAGCGGTTCTTCGGCGCGAACTCCTCAAGATAGATCGCCGCGGCGATACCGATCGGGAAGGCCAGCACCAGGCAGACCGCGAGCGCGTAGAAGGAACCCACGATCGCGCCCCACAGACCGGCCAGTTCGGGGAAGCGGCTGTCGGCGGCGGTGAACAGCGCCGTGTTGAACGGCGTGGAGATGCGGCCCTCCGCCTCGAGCTGGTCGAACAATCCGATCTGCTGATCGGTCACGACACGATGGTCGGCCGGCGAGTCGCGGTCGATCGCGCCCTTGTTGAGCTGGTCGATGCGGTCGGAGGCGGGAATCTCGATGTCGAAGACGGTGCCGATCAGGGCGGGGTCGTCCATCACCGCGTCGCGGATGATGAACGGTGCGCCCTGGGAGACCATGTCGCGCATCACGCGGGCATCCGACTGCGGCAGATCCGGAAACAGCGACTCGATTGCGCCCGTGGCGATGCCGCGCCAATTGGCCGCGCGCACATCGGCGGGATCAATGTCGGCATCGCGCAGGTCGACGGTGACGCGCACCTGGGTCTGCACGAAGGCCGTGTAGCCGCTGGAGACCAGGGTGCCGACCAGGATGGCGAGCACGCCAAGCGCAATGCAGATGGCGATGATGCCATAGGCGCGGAAGCGGGCATCGGCGCGGTAGCGGCGGCGCACACGGCGTGCGCCTTCCTCTGACATCAGTTCCTGGCCGATCGTGCGGGGCGGGGTGCTCATGGCGGATTCGATCTCACTCATAACGTTCCCTGTACTTCTTGGTCACCGTCAGGGCGACGAGGTTGAGGCCAAGGGTGATGACGAACAGCATCAGGCCGAGCGCAAAGGCCGCGAGCGTCTTGGGACTGTCGAACTCGGTGTCGCCGATCAGCAGGGTGACGATCTGCACCGTCACGGTGGTGACGGCCTCGAATGGGTTGGCCGTGGCGTTGGCGATCAGGCCGGCGGCCATGACCACGATCATGGTCTCGCCGATCGCCCGGCTGACCGCCAGCAGGATGCCGCCCACGATTCCCGGCAGGGCGGCGGGAAAGATGACCTGGATGATGGTCTCGCGCCGTGTCGCCCCCAGCGCGGCGGCGCCGTCGCGCAGGCTCTGGGGCACCGCATGCAGCGCGTCGTCCGACAGCGAGGAGATGAAGGGAATGATCATGATGCCCATGACCGCGCCGGCCGCCATCGCGCTGTTGGGCGCAACGTCGAGACCGATCGCCGCGCCCATCTGGCGCAGCCATGGCGCAACCGTGAGCACGGCGAAGAAACCGTAGACGATGGTCGGGATGCCGGCGAGGATCTCGACGACGGGTTTGACCGATGCGCGCACGCGACCCGGTGCATATTCGGCCAGATAGATGGCCGTCAGCAGGCCCACCGGGATGGCCACCAACATGGCAATGACGCTGATCAGTACCGTACCGGCGAGCACGGGCAGAGCGCCGAAGGCACCTTCGGCGGCGACCTGATCGGCACGGATGGGCATCTGGGGATCCCAGGTGGTGCCGAACAGGAACTCCCAGAAGGGCACGAGCTGGAAGAAGCGGAAGCTCTCGAAGAGCAGGCTGAGCACGATGCCGACCGTGGTCACGATCGCGATCACCGAACACAGCACCATCAGCCAGAAGGTGGTGCGCTCGACCTTGTTGCGGGCGCGGAAGTCCGGCGCAACGCGGCGGCGGGAATAGGCGATGGCGCCGAGCGCGACGCAGACGACGACGACAAACATCGCGGTCGAGGAAATGCCGCGCAGGCTGTTGAGCCGTTCCGCGGCCGCGACCACCGCGGCCGATGGTTCACCGAAGACGACACCGCCGGCGATCGCCTTGATCTCGGCTTCCAGCAGCCCGAGCTTGGCGGAATCGAGCCCTGCGGTCACCTGATCGGGCAGCGAGGACATGACGACGGCGTCGACGATCACCGGCCCGAACATCAGCCAGGCCAGGACCACGATCAGGGCGGGCAGGCCGCACCACAGGGCGACATAGAGGCCGTAATAGCCGAACTGGGAATGGGGGCGCACGGCCTGGGCATCGGCGGCCACGCGGATGCGGCGCCTGCCCATCACGAAGCTGTAGAGAATGAGGAGGCCGAGGACGACCGGGAGGTACGAGGTCAACATGTGGCGTGCCCGTCAGGCCTCGGAGGGAAGAACCGCCGCGGCCTGGCCCTGTGGCCGCGGAGGGAAGGACCGCGGCCGGCCCGGAAGGCCGGCCGCGGCATCACGCTTCAGGCTTACTGGGGGGCGTCCATGTCGACGCCGCCCATGGCGTTCTCCTGCATCTTCTTCCGGTTCTCGTCGGAAAGGGCGACGAGGCCGCGCTCGTGGAGGTAGCCGCCAGGCGCCATCGACGCCTCGCTGACGTATTCCTCGACGAACTCGTTGAGGCCCGGGATGACGCCGCGGTGGGCGTTCTTGACGTAGAAGTACAGCGGGCGGGAAATGCCATAGCTGCCGTCGGCGATGGTGTCGAAGGTGGGCTCGACGCCGCCGACCATGGAACCGACCAGCTTGTCCTGGTTCTCATAGAGGAAGGAGTAGCCGAAGATGCCGTAGGCGCCGGGATCGGCCTCGAGACGCTGCACGATCAGGTTGTCGTTCTCGCCGGCTTCGATGAACAGGCCGTCCGAACGCATGCGCTGGCAGACTTCCTTCATGCGGTCCTCGTCGAGGGCCTCGATCGCAGGGAACTCCTCGCAGCCTTCCTCCATCACGAGCTCGACGAAGGCGTCGCGGGTGCCCGAGGTCGGCGGCGGGCCGTAGACCTGGATCTCGACGTCGGGCAGCGAGGGATCGATGTCGCTCCAGTTCTTGTAGGGATTGGCGACGATCTGGCCGTCGACCTCGACCTCGGCGGCCAGCGCCTGGAAGAGCTGGGCCTTGGTGACGTCGATCTGCGTGCCGTTGCGCGAGCCGGCGAACGACAGGCCGTCGTAGCCGATCAGGACCTCGGTGATGCTGGTGACGCCGTTGCCCTGGCAGAGCTCGTACTCGCTGCTCTTCATGGCGCGCGAGGCACCGGTGATGTCGGGCGTGCCTTCGCCGACGCCTTCGCAGAAGATCTTCATGCCGCCGCCGGTGCCGGTCGACTCGACGACGGGCGAGGGATTGCCGGTCATGTTGGCGAAGTTCTCGGCAACCGCCTGGGTGTAGGGGAAAACCGTCGAGGAGCCGACGATCTGGATCTGGTCGCGGGCCTGCGCGGCACCGACCACAAGCACCATGGCGGCGCTGGCGAGGGCTGCGCTCTTGAGAAGCTGATTCATGTCTCCTCCGGGAGATTGCAAGGTCTCTCGCACCGGACCGTCCGGAGCGATTGCGGGGGGACGCTACGGACGGGGCGTAAACGATATACGACCGTTGCATGACAGTTTGATGACGCAGCCTGGATGCGGCGCATGGCGCGCTCGGGGGCGTGCCGCAGACCAATCTAGAGGTCTAGACAAATTTGTGACAGAAAGATGAGGCCTGCCGTGGCCTGCAGCGGATTGTCGCGAAACCCGTGTCACCTGGCGCCGTACCCATGCCCCTGGGGACAGAATGTCCGGCCGCATGCTGAAAATATGACAATCCCAGCGCACGGAGCGCGCCATGGCGCTCCAGTGCAGAACCTTGCGGTGCGAATCGCGCCTCCGTGACCCCGGATTCGCGTTCAGGCGACGCGGCTGAGGTACCAGTCGATGAACTCGCGGGTCCAGCCTTCGCGGGTCGAATAGCGGCCCGGCGTGTAGCGGCGTGAGTTCACGCCCTTCTGGTTGTCGTTGATGATCTTGGTGTCCTCGATCGTCGTGACGTCCCACATCCACTTCAGCTTATCGACGTCGAAGTCGCGCCCTTCCACCGCATCGCCGCGCACCACCCAGGAGACGCTGACCTCGCTGAAGTTGGCCGAGACGGGCGTGAAGCGGAACAGCGTGGCGTGGTCGGTGCAGAGATAGATGTAGAACAGCGGGCCGAAGGCGAGCAGCGCCTCGCCGTCGTCGGGCTCGCGCTCGGGATTGAGCAGCGGCGCGACATAGCTGCCGTCCTGGGACAGGGTGTGGAAGCCATCGCGGATGGGCTGGCGGAACACGGTCCAGGGCTGGCGCGGATCGCGCGTCTCCGGACCCAGGAAATCGACCGCATGGCCCTTGATCTGCCAGGTCGCGCGCCAGTCCTGCACCACCTTCTGGCGCCCCTCGGGATCGCGGTCGCCGTCGTTCACATAGGCGTTGACCATGGTGTACTCGGGGTGCGCGGGGGCGCAGTGGTAACACTCGTGGAAGTTCTCCACGGCGAGCTTCCAGTTGGCGTCGGTCGGATAAAGCTCGGTGTGGACGACCTTGGCGCTGGCGAGGTTCGCGTGGTCGATATAGGGGCCGAGATCGCGCGCCATGGCGGCGAAATCGGCGACTTGCGGATCGCCCTCGGGCGCCAGATTGATGAAGATCATGCCGTTCCACACCCGCACGGCGCAGGCGTGCAGCGGCCAATCCTCCGGCTTGAAGTCCTCGGGCATCTGGCGCGCGCGGATCAGCTTGCCTTCCAGGTCCCAGACCCAGGCGTGATACGGACAGGTCAGGGTGCGGACATGGCCCTTGGGGTTGAGGCAGATGCGGCTGCCGCGGTGACGGCAGACGTTGAAGAAGGCATGGATCGCCCCGCCCTTGGCATGGACCAGGATGATCGACTCGCCCGCGATCTCGTAGGTGATGTAATCGCCGGGCGTCGGCAGCGCACTGATGTGGTCGACGAACAGCCACTGCTTGGCGACGATCGCCTCCAGGTCACGCTGGAAGACGCCGGGGTCGTTGTAGAACGGCTGTTCCAGGGTCATGCCCGGCGTCTGGCGGGCAACGAGATCGGCGATGGGCAGGCTGTCGATCACGGACATGGGGCGCACTCCGGCTTGGCGTTCAGGGCATTGGCGATGAAATCGAGACCGGCGCGTATGGCGACCGCGCGGCTCATGGTGTCGGGCTCCAGCAGGTGCTGCAGCCACAGGCCGTCCGACAGGGCGACAAAGCCGCAGGCGGTCTGCCAGGCGTCCAGGGCGATACCGGCCTCACGCGCCGCTGCGGCAAAGTGCTCGGCGGCGTCGCGGCGCAGCTCGTCATAGAGCCGGGTGTTGACCGCGCGCAGCTCGGGCACCGAGAGGGCGGCCACCGAATAGGCGAGCCATGCCGAGATCTCGGCAGGCTGCAGGTTGGTGAACATGTCGCGCGCCAGGGCATCGAGCTGGGTGCGCCCGGGCGCGCCGATGCGCTCGCGCCGCGCCTGGCAGCTTGCGCGCCACTCGGCGCCGACATGCTCGTAGGCTGCCACCAGGAGGGCGTCCTTGGACTTGAAGCAATGACGGATCATGCCGCGGGAGAGATCGGCCAGGCTGCAGATCGTCTCGACCGTGGTGTCGGCATAGCCGTGACGGTGGATCGACTCGATGGTCGCGTCGATCAGCGCCTTCTCGGCGGCAGGCTGGGCGGACGGCAGGGCCACGCAAACACTCCTATACACACGTATAGAAGCCTAAAACCCCAGGCCCCATCCGGGCAAGTGCGATTGCGCTTCAGGCGCGCGTCACCTGCGCCAAGGCATCCCGTTCATCGGTCGCGGCCGGCAGCCAGACCGTGAAGGTGGAGCCCTGGCCGATGCGGCTTTCGATCTCCAGTTCGCCGCGATGGCGGTTGAGCACGTGCTTGACGATGGCCAGCCCCAGGCCGGTGCCGCCCAGTTCGCGGCTGCGGGCGGTGTCGACGCGGTAGAAGCGTTCGGTCAGGCGCGGGATGTGCTGGGCGGGAATGCCCTCGCCCCGGTCGGTGACGGCAATCGCGATGGCCGGGCCGCGCGCCAGGCGCAGGTGCACGGGGGCGAGCGCATGGAGACTGGCCGCCACCGTGATCGGCGTGCCGGGGCGGCCGTATTTCAGGGCGTTGGAGACGAGATTGTAGATCACCTGCTCGACCTCGTTCTCGTCGCCGCGCACCGGCGGCAGGCCGTCGGGCACCGACAGCTCCAGCGGCATCTGCTTTTCCTCGGCCTCGTAGCCCAGCGAGGTGGTCAGGCGCGTCAGCACGGCGCCGATATCGACCTCGCCCGTCGGCTGGGCGTGTTCCTTCAGCTCGATGCGCGAGAGCGAGAGCAGGTCGCCGACGAGGCGCGCCATGCGCCGGCCCTGGTCGTCCATCATCTCCAGGAACCTGTCCTGGGCCTCGGCATCGTCGCGCGCCGGGCCGCGCAGGGTTTCGATGCAGCCGATCAGGGTGGCCAGCGGCGAGCGGATCTCGTGGCTGGCGTTGGCGACGAAATCGACGCGCATCTGTTCGGTGCGCCGCATGGCGGTGATGTCGTGCAGGGCCACCATCACCGCCGGGCCGCCGTTGCCGCCCACGGGCAGGGGCGCGACATCGACCGCATAGGCCCGCTCGACATGGCCCGAGGGCAGGCTGATCTCCGCGCTCTGGCTGTCGTTGTCGGCCAGTGCTGCATCGACCGCCTCGGCCAGTGCCGGATCGCGCACGATGCGGGCCAGATCGCGCCCGGCGGTGTTCTCGCCGAACAGGCTGCGCCCGGCGCGGTTCAGGCGCACCACGCGGCGGTCGCGCGCCAGCAGCAGCAGGGGATCGGGCAGCGCGTCGAGCAGGCGGTTGGCCTCGGCCTGCAGGGCGTCGATGCGGCTGTCGCGCTCGACCACCAGGTCGCGCGTAGCGTCAGCAAGCGATTCAAGCGCGCTGCTGCCCGGCCCTTGGCGCAGCAGCGGCGGACTGGGCGTGCCGACATGATCGAGCACGGCAAGCCAGCTTCCCAGGGCCTGGATGTTGCGCGCCAGGGGGCGGAGCAGGGCGAAGGTCGCAAGGCCCAGCAGCACGACCCCGATGGCAAAGGCCAGGAGGTCGATGTGGCCGGTCGCCAGCAGGCCGCCCAGCACCAGTGCTTCTGCCGCCACCAGCGGCAGGGCGAGTTTCAGCCAGGTGCCGGTCACGGCACCGCGCACCGGTGCCGCCATGGCTCTAGTCCGCGACGTCGATGGCGGCGAGTGCCGCCATGTTGAGCATGTCGTTGACCGTGGCGCCCAGGCGCAGGATCTGCACCGGCTTTTCCATGCCCATCAGGATCGGGCCGATGACATGGGCACCGCCCATCGCCTCGACCAGCTTGTAGGCGATGTTGGCGGCGTGCAGCGAGGGCATGATCAGCACGTTGGCCGGCCCGGTCAGGCGCGAGAACGGGTAGTAGGCCAGCGCCTCGGCATCGAGCGCGGTGTCGGCGGCCATCTCGCCGTCGAACTCGAAATCGACGTTGCGCTGCTCCAGCAGCTTCACGGCCTCGCGGATGTGGGCGGTGTATTCGTGGCCGCGGCTGCCGAAGTTGGAATAGCTGACCAGGGCCACCTTTGGCTCCACGCCCATGTCGCGCACCTTGGCGGCGGCCTGGATCGTGATGTCGGCCAGTTCCTGCCCGTTGGGCCTGTCGTGGATCGTCGTGTCGGCCACGAAGATGGTCTGCTTGGGCGAAACCAGGATCGACATGCCGAAGACCCGCTCGCCCTCGCGGTTGGCCAGCACGCGCTGCACATGGAGCAGGGCGTTGGCATAGGAGCGCGTCACGCCGGTCACCATGGCGTCGGCGTCGCCCGCCGCCAGCATGGCCGCGGCAAAGACGTTGCGGTCCTGGTTGACCCAGCGCTGGCAGTCGCGATGCAGGGCGCCGTTGCGCTGCATGCGGCTGTAGACCAGTTCGGTGAAACGGGCGCGGTGGTCGGTGTCGCGCGCGTTGGCGATCTCCAGGCCGTCCGGCGAGATGCCCAGCGCCTTCATGCGGTCGCGCACCATGTCCTCGCGTCCGACCAGGATGGCCGAACCCAGGCCCTGATCGCGCCACAGGGCGGCGGTGCGGATGGTGCGCTCCTCCTCGCCTTCGGCAAAGACGATGCGGGCCTGCCTGGCGCGCGCCGTCTCGAAGATCTGGTACATGCGGCTGGCGACCGGCGACAGGCGGCCGGAAAGCTGGGCACGGTAGCCTTCCATGTCGATGATCGGCTTGCGCGCCACGCCCGAATCCATCGCCGCCTGGGCGACGGCCGCGGGCACGCGGCTGATCAGGCGCGGATCGAAGGGCTTGGGGATGATGTATTCGGCGCCGAAGCGCAGGGAGGCGCCGGTATAGGCGCTGGCGACCTCGTCGGGCACGTCCTCGCGCGCGAGCGCCGCGATGGCCTGGGCCGCGGCGATCTTCATCTCCTCGTTGATTGTGGTCGCGCGCACGTCCAGCGCGCCGCGGAAGATGTAGGGAAAGCCCAGCACGTTGTTGACCTGGTTGGGATAGTCCGAGCGGCCGGTCGCCACGATGGCGTCGTCGCGCACGGCCTTGACGTCCTCGGGCGTGATCTCGGGGTCCGGGTTAGCCATGGCGAAGATGATCGGGCGCGGGCCCATCGACTTCACCATGTCCTGGGTGACCGCCCCCTTGACCGAGACGCCGAGGAAGATGTCGGCGCCTTCCATGGCGTCTTCCAGGGTGCGGGCATCGGTCTTGGCGGCGTGCGCCGACTTCCACTGGTTCATGCCCTCGGTGCGGCCCTGATAGACGACACCCTTGGTGTCGCAGAGCAGGGCGTTGTCGTGAGGCAGGCCGTGGGCCTTGATCAGTTCCAGGCAGGCGATGCCGGCGGCACCCGCTCCGTTGACCACGATGCGGCAGTCCTTGATGTCCTTGCCGGCCATTTCCAGGGCGTTGATGACGCCGGCCAGGCAGATGATCGCCGTGCCGTGCTGGTCGTCGTGGAAGATCGGGATATCGACCAGCTCGCGCAGGCGCTGCTCGATGATGAAGCACTCGGGCGCCTTGATGTCCTCAAGGTTCACGCCGCCGAAGGTCGGGCTGATCAGGCGCACGGTGTTCACGATGTCGTCGACATCCTCGCTGTCGATCTCGATGTCGATGCCGTCCACATCGGCGAAACGCTTGAAGAGCACCGCCTTGCCTTCCATCACCGGCTTGGAGCCCAGCGCGCCGAGGTTGCCCAGGCCCAGCACTGCCGTGCCGTTGGAGACGATGGCCACCAGATTGCCCTTGGAGGTGTAGTCGAACACCGTCGCGGGATCGCGGAAGATCTCCAGGCAGGGTGCGGCTACGCCCGGCGAGTAGGCGAGCGAGAGGTCGCGGGCGGTATCGAGCGGCTTGGTCGCCGCGATCGCCAGCTTTCCGGGCCGCCCCTCCGCATGGAAGCGCAGGGCTTCGGCGTCGCTGACCTTCATCTGGTCCTTCATGGGATGTCGTTCCGTGCTGTGTCTCTCCAGCCTATCCGGGCCGGCTCCGCCGTCAAAG
>CALGGB010000283.1 GCA_937880925.1 uncultured Rhodospirillaceae bacterium
GACACGGTCGACCTGGGTACGCTCTCGGTCGGCTGCGCCCTGGGTTATGTCGACCTGCGCTACGGCGACATGAACTGGCGCGAAGGGCGCCCGAAGCTTGCCGCATGGTACGAGGCGTTTTCCAGGCGCCCGTCCATGGTCAAGACGGCGCCGCCCGCGGCCTGAACCGCGTGCACTACGACACCATCGCCACCGGCCTCCGGGGGCTGGGCCTGATCGCGCGCGGCGGCTTCCACCCGGAAGCCGCCGACGGCGTGCCGGGCAATCCCGTCGTGCTGGTGATGATCGGCAATGCCGGCCCGGCGATGTGGCCGGTCTTTGCCCGCGAGCGCACGCCGGGTCCTGATGCGATGAACCGCTGGAGCCGGCGGCACATCGACGCGGTGGCAGCCCAACTCGGCGCGCGGGCGCTCTATCCCTTCGATGGGCCGCCCTGGTACCCGTTCCAGCGCTGGGCGCAGCGGGCCGAGCCGGTGTTTCCCTCGCCCATCGGCATGCTGATCCATGCCGAACACGGGCTGTGGCACGCCTACCGCGGTGCGCTCGCCTTCGATTGCGCAATCGAGGGGCTACCCGAACAGGGCGATGTGACCAGTCCCTGCGAGAGCTGTGCCGACAAACCCTGCCTCTCGACCTGTCCCGTCGCCGCATTCGACGGCAGGGCCTACGATGTGCCCACCTGCGCTGCCCACCTGCGTCGCCCCGAGGGGGCTGATTGCCTGGACCTGGGTTGCCGCGCCCGGCGCGCCTGTCCGGTCGGGCGCGATGCGATCTATCTGCCCGAACAGGCCGCCTTCCACATGGCCGCCTTTCTCGGGTCGCGCGAGCCTTAGGATTTCCGCCGCCGCAGGCTGTCGCCCGAGGCGATGAGGGCGCCGCCCACGATGAGGGCGCAGGCGGCAAGCACCGTGCTGCTGGCCGGCGCCATGGCCAGCGCGATCAGCAGCAGGGTGGAGATCAGCGGCGCGGCGTAGGAAGCCACACCCAGCAGGCGGATGTCGCCGTGCTTCACGCCGATGTCCCAGGTGATGAAGGAGAGGCCCACCGGGCCGACGCCAAGGCCGATCACGGCGATCCACGCCATCCCGCCCTGGGGCCAGCGGGTCGCTTCGCCGGTGACGACATGGGCGATGAGCGAGAGCACGGCGGTTGCGGCGCAAAACAGGCCGACGATGTCGCTGGGCACCGCGCCGAAACGGCGCGAAAGCACCGAGTAACCCGACCAGGTCAGGGCGCAGCCGATGGCGGCGGCATAACCCAGGGCATACTGCTCCTGGAAGCCGTCGAAGCTGCCGCCGGTCACCAGCAGGGCCGATCCGGCAAAACCGGCGAGCGCGCCCAGGATGTGAAACCAGCGCAACCGCTCACCCGGCAGCAGGCCCGAAAACAGCACGATCAGCAGTGGCCAGAGATAGGCGATCAGGCTCGCCTCCACCGTGGGGGCGTGCTGCAGGGCGGTGAAGTAGAGAACGTGGTAGCCGAACAGTCCGCCGATCCCCAGCAGCCAGACCACCACAGGCTGTCGCATCAGCGCCACCATGCGCACACCGCGCAGGGTGCTGGAGACAAGCAGGACCACGGTGGCGATGGCGAAGGTGAGTGCGGTGAGCAGCAGGGGCGGCACCGCACCGGAAGCGGCCGTGAGTGCGGCCAGCGTCCCCCACAGCAGGATCGCAATGCCGCCGATCAGGGTCGCCAGAGGACGGCTCACGAGGTCTCGGCCGCTGCCCGCCCGGCGCGGGTGAACAAGTCCTTGCTGCCCAGAAACGCGCCGCCCACGATCAGCACGCAGGCCGCTGCGACCGCCGCGGTGAGCTGGTCGGCGCCGATGGCGATCAGGATGAAGGCGGTCATCAGGGGCGTCAGATAGGTCAGAGAAACCAGGGCGCGGACCTGGCCGTATTTCATGCCGTAGTCCCAGGTGTAGAGCGAAAGCGTGACGCTGAGCAGGCCGAAGCAGGCGATCACCGCCCAGCCTGTTGCATCGGGCATTACCGTCTCTTCGACGAAGGGGTGGATCGCCGCGGCAAGGCCCGCGCCCGCCAGGCAGAACAGCGCCCCGGCGTCGGTCGGCACCTGCGGCCAGGAGCTGCGTGCAAAGGAATAGGCGCAGAAGGTCAGCGCACCGGCCGCCGCCATCAGGTAGCCCCAGAGGGAACCGTCGGCAAAGCCTGCGATGCCGTCGTTGCGCCCGACCACCAGCACGGCCGCGCCCAGAAATCCGGCCGCCGCACCCAGCGCGTGCCACCAGCGGATGCGCCGGCCGCGGAAGGCTGCGTTGGCGAGCAGCAGGACGATGGGCCAGCTCATCAGGATCAGGCTGGCATGGACCGGCGGGATAAGCTGGTAGGAATGGAAGAAGAAGACGGTGTAGCCCCAGGGACCCAGGGTGCCGACGATCCAGACCTTCGCCGGCATGGCGAACTTCGCCGCGATGTTCTCGCCGCGCACCAGCCAGACCGGCAGCAGCGTCAGGAAGAAGACGACGAAGGTCATGGCGATGAGCTGGAAGGGAGGGATTCCCGGCGCGAAGGTGATGACCGGCCCGCCGGTCGCCCAGACGACCACGGCGATGGCGCCCACCAGCGTGCCGCGCAGCGGCGAGGGCCTGCCCGTCTGGGGCGGCAGGGGGCCTGCCAGCGTAGCGACCTGATCGGCCATGGAGCGCCCGTGGTGTGGGGTTGTGGCGGCAAACGATAGGGGATCGCCGCGCCTGCGCAAAGCACGCCGGTTGACAGTCCCTGCCGCCATGGTGGTTCATGGCCGCTGCAGGACAAGGCAAGGGATGCAAAAGGATGGATGGGGACCAGGCGCAACGTCGCGAGGTTATCGCCGGACTGGTCGATCTGGAGCGTTATCCCATCGCCGATCTCGACAGCCCGCAGGCGCGCGGTGTGATCGAGGAGGGCCGCGACCAGCTTGCCCGCTCCGGTCTGTGCCTCTTTCCCGGTTTCGTTGCGCCCGATGCCCTTGCCGCCATGGTCGCCGAAGCCCGGGCGTTGCAGCCCCTGGTGCATCACGCCGAAAGCTGGATTACCGGCGTTGACGATGGCGCCGATGACGTTGTCCACGATCCCACGCGCAATGCCTGCGGCGCCGTCGGCTACGATCTGCTGCCCAAGGGCTCGGCGATTCGCGGCCTTTACGAACTCGACCAGCTCGTGGGGCTGTTCCGCGCCCTGCTGGGATTGCAGGAGTTCTACCGCAGCGCCGATCCGGTCAGTTCCTGCATGCCGATGTACTACCGCGAGGGCGACGAGCTGGGCTGGCACTTCGATCCCAACGACGGCGTCGTGACCCTGCTGCTGCAGAAGCCTGCGGCCGGCGGCGCGTTTGAGTTCGTGCCCGGCATCGGACGCAAGCCGGCGGACTTCCATCCCTACCTCAAAGGGAAACGCGAGGGCGTTCTGGTGCCACCGATCGAACCCGGCACCCTGTCGCTCTTCCGGGGCGAGAATTCGCTGCACCGGGTGACGCCCGTGGTTGGCCCGGTGCCGCGCATCATGCTGACCATGAGCTTCCACACGACGCCGGGCCACGTCTTCTCCAAGGCCAACCGCTATCGCTATTCGGGCCGCGAGGTCGAGGTTCCCGCACCGGCCTGAGGCTTGCCGCCCGCCCGGCGATTGGCCAATCTCGCGCCTTCCCATCCGGAGAGATCATGTCCCAAGGCCCCAGCCTGCCTGCCGCGCCCTGGCGCATCGGCGTCGATGTCGGCGGCACCTTCACCGATCTGGTGCTCCACGACGATGGCGGGACCCTGTTTGTCGCCAAGGTGCCCTCGACGCCGGATGATCCCGCGCGCGGGGTGATCGCCGCCGTGGAGAAGCTGGCGGAGCGCTTCGGCATGGCGCCGGGCGCACTGCTGGCCGACTGCGCCCTCTTCGTTCACGGCTCGACCGTGGCGACCAACACCATGCTGGAGGGCAAGGGCGCCCGGGTCGGCCTGATCGCCACGGAGGGCTTCCGCGACAGCCTGGAGATCCGCCGGGGCAAGCGCGAGGACATGTGGGACCACCGCACGCCGTTTGCCCCCGTGCTGGTGCCGCGTTACCTGCGCCTGGGCGTGGCCGGCCGCCTGGACCGCGACGGCAACGAGGTGACTCCGCTCGACCGCGATGGCGTGCGCGCTGCCGCAGAGACCTTCCGCAAGGAAGGCGTGGAGGCGGTCGCGGTCTGCCTGATGAACAGCTTCCTCGATGGCGTCCACGAACGGCAGGTCGGCGAAGTGCTGGCCGAGACAATGGACGTTGGCTTCATCAGCCTGTCGAGCGATGTCGCACCGATCATGGGCGAGTACGAGCGCGGCTCGACCACGGTGGTCAATGCCTGCCTGGCGCCCCGCGTCGTGCCCTACCTCAAGGCGCTGGACAGGGAACTGACGGCGTTGGGCCTGACCCACCCCATGCTGCTGGTGCAGTCCAACGGCGGCGCGGCTTCGGTCGCCCAGGTCGCCGAGCGGCCGGTGAGCCTGGTGCTCTCCGGCCCGGCGGCGGCCGTGGGTGCGCTCAATCTGGTCGCCGCCCAGACCGGCAGCGACAACCTCATCTCCATGGAGATCGGCGGCACGAGCTGCGATGTCGTGATGATGCAGGGCGGTGACGTCGCCCTCTCCGACGACCTGCTGATCGCGGGTTACCACGTCGCCACGCCCGCCATCGATGTCCACACGGTGGGTGCCGGCGGCGGCACCATTGCCCATGTCGACGCCGGCGGCATGCTGCATGTCGGGCCGCAGGGGGCGGGCGCCATGCCGGGGCCGGCCTGCTACGGCCTGGGCGGCACACGCCCCACGGTGACCGATGCCCTGCTGGTGTTGGGGCGGCTGCGTCCCGGCGCCTATGCCGGCGGCGCGGTCACGCTGGACCTCGATCTGGCGCGCGCGGCGCTGCAGGAGCATGTCGCCGGGCCGCTTGGCCTGGTGGTGGAAGAGGCCGCCGCGGGCATCGTGCGCCTGCTGGAACAGAACCTTCTCCATGCGGTGGAGAAGATCAGCATCGAGCGCGGCCACGATCCCGCGCGCTGCATCCTGGTCGCTGCGGGCGGCGCGGGGCCGATGCACGGCAGCGCGGTGGCGCGCCGCCTGGGCTACCGTACCGTGCATGTGCCGCGCCAGGCTGGCGCCTTCTGCGCGCTGGGCATGCTCAACGCCGATATCCGCCGCGATGTCATGCGCGTGCTGATCGGCGATCTCGACAAGCTGGAGGAGACCCGTGTCCGGACCGCGTGGCAGGCTTTGGAGGACGAGGCGGCGGCGGCGTTGACCGCCGAGGGCTTCAAGGGCGATGCGGCCGCCCTGGAGAACAGCGCGGACCTGCGCTACCGCGGCCAGCAATGGTCGATCCGCATTCCCGCCCCCGCCTTCGACCGGGCCGCCATGCGGTCGGCATTCGAGGCGACCCACCAGCGCATGTTCGGCCACATCCAGCCCGCGGGCGAGATCGAGGTCGCGGCCCTGCACGTCACGGGCCGCGGTCTCATCCCGCGGATCGAACCGGCGCGTGACGAACGGCCCCGGCGCACGCCTGAGCCGGTAGCCGTGCGTCTGGCCTTTGCCGACGGCGAACGCGGCATGGTGGAGACGCCGGTTTATCGCGGCGCGGACCTCGCTGCGGGCATGGCGCTCCAGGGACCGCTGCTGGTCGAGGAGGACACCACCACGGTCTATGCCGGGCCGGAGGACACGCTCACCGTCGATCCCTGGGGCAACCACATGATCGCCCTGGGCTGAACGCTCAGACGGCTCAGAGCTTGTCGTCGGTGTCGATGATCAGGATCTCGACGCCGCCGCTGGCGAAGTTCGGCACGTCGTCGGCGGTCGCCTTGCCCTCGGGCGAAGCCATGGAGGCCTGCAGGTCGGCCATGCTGGCAAAGCTCAGGCGCGCGACGAGGTGGAAGCTGCGGTCGCTGCCGACCACGGTGACCGGCCCCTTGCTGATGCGCAGCTCCTGGAGCTTGGGCATCTTGCGCGCCAGCGGCGTGTGCACATTGGCGTAGTAGTCGTCGAAGGCCGCCGGATCGTCGGGCGTGCCGTAGAGCACCAGTACATCCGCCATCGTTCGTTCCCCTTCGCGACTGGCCGGTTGTGGTGAGGGAATGCTAGCGGGCGGCGCCGAGGGTGGCGAGCCTCTTGCGGCACGAAGGCGCAATTTCAGATGCGCCGTGGCGCGCTGGCCTCGTCGAGCACCTGATCGAGCAGCCAGCCGTTGAGCCGGTGCACCGCGCGTTCGCGCCCGGAGAAGCGTCCGGGCCGGCGCAGGCTGGATTCCAGGCCCGCCTGCTGGGCTTCGCAGATGGCGTTGTCCTCATCGATCCCGGTGTCCCAGCGTTTGAAGTAGGGCGCGGCCTTTTCGGCAAAACCCTCCTGCGCGACGCTTGCGCGAGGGAAGCACTGGCCGACGCGGACCAGGGTGCGGTCGGCGGCGAGCGGATGGAAGGTAAGCCACCACATGCAGTCCTGCACGCAGGCGAACTGCGTGTTGGGGTGCAGTGTGGTGAAGTAGGTGCCTTCGCGTGCCTCCTGCGAGAGCCCCGGCACCGGCGCGAAGGGCGGTTTCTCGCCGGGCAGCACACCGATGGAGGCGTCGTCGAGCACCTGGATGGCATCCCAGTGGCCGCTGGTGTCGAGTTCGCGTGCGGCCTGCTGGCCCAGGGAGGCGCTGTGCACCGTGCCGGTGTGGTAGGCCTCCATGGCGTTTTCGGCGATCAGCTTCCAGTTGGCCCGCACCCGGTAGTCGCGCCGGCGCACACAGAGGAAGTCTTCAAAGCCGTGGCTGGCAAGGCGCGCCGTCATATCGCCGAAGTAGGTGCAAAGCGGCGATGTCGCCGGGTCGTAGCAGACGAAGACGAAGCCTGCCCAGATCTCGAAGCGCAGGGGTGTCAGGCCCCAGTCGGCGGTGTCGAAGCCGGCGGTTTCGTCCATGCCCGGTGCGCCCGCCAGGCTGCCGTCGTGGCGGTAGCTCCAGGCGTGATAAGGGCAGACGAGGCGCAGGCAGGTGCCCGAGCCCTCGGCCAGGCGGGCGCCGCGATGGCGGCAACTGTTGGCGAAGGCGCCGAGCCTGCCGTCCTTGCCGCGCAGCAACAGCACGGGTCCGCCGACGGTTTCGATGGCGAGATAGCCGCCCTCGGGCACCTCCTCGATGCGTCCGGCAAACTGCCAGGCGCGCGCGAAGATGCGCTCCTTCTCGGCGGCAAAGAACGCGGGATCGGTGTAGCACCAGGCCGGAAGCGTTTCTGCTTCCAGCACCGGCTTGCGGCAGGCTGCGTAGCGGGCGGGATCGAGAAGCTCGTTCGACATCGCGGCACTGTGGCCGCTGGCCGCCGGACCTTCAAGAGGCTCAGGCGCCCGCTCAGGCCATGTGGGCGCCGCCGTTGATCGACAGGGTGGAGCCGGTGATGAAGCCGGAGTTCTCGGCCGCCAGGAAGACGATGCAGTGGCCGATCTCGTCGGCCTCTGCGATGCGCCCGACGGGGATG
>CALGGB010000284.1 GCA_937880925.1 uncultured Rhodospirillaceae bacterium
GGGGGCAGATCATGGCAGAGGTCTTCAGCCAGGCGGTGGCGCATCCATCGGCCTGGACCCACGACGAGATCGGCTCGCTGGAGGCGCTGACCCGCCGCTTCGAGCCGCGCCACATCGCGGCCTTCGAGGCGGCCTACGACGCCATCGAACGCCAGGGCCTTTCCCTCGACGACATCGAGCGCGAACATTTCGCGGTTCCGGAGATCGCCGACGACCTGGCCGATCTCTACCGCGAGGTCATGGCCGGCCGTGGCATCGTCCTCATCGACCGTCTGCCGGTCGAGGACTGGCCGCTTGCGAAGACCGAGATCATCTATTGGGGCATCGGCACCCATTTCGGGCGCGGTAACTCGCAGTCGGTGATCGGCGACCGTCTTGGCCATGTGGCCAACATCGGCGGCAAGGATCACAACGAACGGGCCTACCGCAATTCCCTGCCGCTGACGCTGCACACCGATGCCTGCGACATCCTCTGCATGCTCTCGATCCGCAAGGCGATCGAGGGTGGGGAATCCCAGTACTGCAGCGCGCTTGCCGTCCACAATGCGATCCTGGCCGAAAGGCCGGAGTATCTGGAGCCGCTCTACCGAGGCTTCCGCTACCACCGCTTCGGCGAACAGGGCCCCGGCGAGGCGCCGGTCACGGACCATCTTGTGCCCGTGCTCTCGGCGGTCGACGGTTATGTCTCCTGCCGCTACGTCGCGGGTTACATCCACATGGCCTGCGAGGAGCTGGGCACGCCGCTTCCCGACTTCGACAAGGCCGCACTCGACTACTTCGATGAAGTCGCGCGCCGACCGGAGATGATGGTGGAGTTCACCATGGAGCCGGGCCAGATGCTGATCTGCAACAACCACACCACGCTCCATGCCCGCAGCGGCTTCGAGGACATTCCCGGACCCGAAACCGGCCGCCTGCTGCTGCGCATGTGGCTGACCGCCCATGAAGGCGACCGCCGCCCGATCGATCCCAACATCGAGATGTACCGCGCAAAGGGCATCGAGAAGCGCGAGGGCCGCAGCGATACCTATTTCAAGGGCCGGGCGACGGAAGTTCTCAAAACCGGTGTGCTGAGGTATTGACCGTTATGACCGTTCGCCAGTCCTTCTTCATTGTCGCGCCGATCACGCTGGTGCTGATCGCCGGACTCTCCTATCTGTGGCATCCTGTCCTGTGGGCTTACGTGATCGTGCTGCCGCTGGTCGCCGTCGGCATGTACGACGCCACCCACGGGCGCCACAACGTGCTGCGCAACTATCCCGTGATCGGCCATATCCGCTATTTCGCGGAATTCATCCGGCCGGAGATCCAGCAGTACTTCATCGCCACCAACCAGTCGGGCCGGCCCTATTCGCGCGAGGCGCGCGATATGGTTGCGGCGCGCGCCCAGGGTCTGGATGCGGTGCAGCCCTTCGGCACCCAGCATGACCTGCTGAGCACGGGCGAGGATTTCGCCCTGCATTCGCTGGCGGCAAAGCCGCCGCCCCACGCTGACGCCCGCGTCCGCTTCGGTGGTCCCGCCTGCACCAAGCCCTACGATGCCTCCCGCCTCAATATCTCCGCGATGAGCTTCGGCGCGTTGTCCTCCAATGCGATCCTGGCGCTCAACACCGGCACGAAGATGGCCGGCTGCTGTCACGACACCGGTGAGGGCGGCCTTTCCGACCATCATCTTGCCGGCGGCGGCGATCTCGTGTGGCAGATCGGTACGGGCTACTTCGGCTGCCGCACGAAGGAAGGCGGTTTCGATCCTAAGCTGTTTGCCGAAAAGGCCGCGGCCGATCAGGTCAAGATGATCGAGATCAAGCTCTCCCAGGGCGCCAAGCCTTCCCATGGCGGCATCCTGCCTGCGGCCAAGATCACGCCGGAAATCGCCCGCATCCGCGGTATCCCCATGGGCCAGGACTGCATCTCTCCGCCGATCCACAGCGCCTTCGAGGGGCCGCGTGGCCTGCTGAACTTCGTTACTCAGCTGCGCGAGCTTTCCGGCGGCAAACCGGTGGGCTTCAAGCTGTGCGTGGGCCCGCGGCGTGAGTTTCTCTCCATCGTCAAGGCGATGCTGGAAACCGGAATCCGGCCCGATTTCATCACCGTCGATGGCGCCGAAGGCGGTACCGGCGCAGCGCCGATAGAGTTCACCAATCGCCTCGGCATGCCGATCAACGAGGGCCTTGCCTTCGTCCACAATGCTTTGGTCGGCGCGGGCCTGCGCGATGAAATCCGCATCGTCGCTTCTGGCAAGGTCACCAGCGGCTTCGACATGGTGGTCAAGGCCGCGCTGGGCGCCGATACCTGCAATGCCGCCCGTGCCTTCATGTTCTCCGTGGGCTGCATCCAGGCCCTGCGCTGCCATTCCAATTCCTGCCCCACGGGCGTGGCGACGCAGGATCCCTCGCGCGCGCGGGCTGTGATCGTTGCCGACAAGGCGCCGATGGTCGCCAACTACCAGAAGGCGACCGTCGCCATGTTCCTCGATCTGGTTGGCGCCATGGGCCTTTCCTCGGTCTCCGAGCTGGGACCTCACCACATCCTGCGGCGCATGGATGATTCCTCGGCGCGCGGTTACGACCGCATCTATCCGGTCCCGCCCGCGGGCTCCTTCGTCAACGGCGCCATGCCGGAAGAGTTCGCCCACGACTGGCATGCCGCCAGCGCTGAGCGTTTCTAGGCCGGTTGTCACTGTTCTGGCAGCGGCAAGGGTTTATTCTGCGCGTCACGCAGCAGCTTCGGAGCAGCCATGGACGACCATGCGATCGATGTCAGGGCCTTTGGTACCTCCCTTCTGGGAAAGCCGTCGCGCAACAAGGGCACGGCCTTCACCTTCGAGGAGCGTGACGCCTTCGGCCTGCACGGTCTGCTGCCGCCCGATGTCGAGAGCCTGGAAACCCAGGTGGCGCGGGCCTATGCCGCCTACAAGCGCAAGGCGACCGATCTCGGCCGTCACATCACCCTGCGCCAGCTCCAGGACAGCAACGAGACGCTGTTCTATGCCCTGCTCGACGCGCACATCGCCGAGATGCTGCCGATCATCTACACGCCGACGGTCGGCGAGGCCTGCCAGATGTTTTCCGACATCTACCGGCGTCCGCGCGGCATCTTCATTTCCTATCCGCTGAAGGATCGCATCGACGAGATTCTGAGCCACGTCGATGCCGACACGGTCGATGTCATCGTCGTCACGGACGGCGAGCGCATTCTGGGCCTGGGCGATCAGGGTGCCGGCGGCATGGGCATCCCCATCGGCAAGCTCTCGATCTATTCCAGCGTCGGCGGCATCGATCCGGCCAACACGCTGCCGATCCTGCTTGATGTCGGCACCAACGACCCGGAGCGGGTCGCCGATCCGCTCTATCTGGGCTGGCGTCACGAGCGCATCACCGGCCAGGACTATGACGATTTCGTCGACGCCTTCGTCACGGCGATCAAGAAGGCTTTCCCGAACGTCCTGCTGCAATGGGAGGACTTTGCCCAGAGCCATGCCACGCCGCTGCTGGAGCGCTACCGCGACCAGCTCTGCACCTTCAACGATGACATCCAGGGAACGGCAGCAGTCGCCCTGGGCACGCTGATGGCCGCCGCGGGGGTCGCCGGAAGCACGCTTGCCGAGCAGCGCGTGGTGCTCTTCGGCGCGGGCTCTGCCGGCTGCGGCATCGCCGAGCAGATCGTGCGTGGCATGATGCGCGAGGGGCTGGACGAGCATACCGCGCGCCTCAACGTCCACATGATCGACCGTGTCGGCCTTTTGCACGACGGCATGACGGGCCTGCTGCCGATCCAGAACCGTCTGCTCCAGCCGCAGGCAAAGGTCATGCCCTGGTCCTCGGACGGCACCAATGTCAGCTTTGCCGACACGGTGGCCAACCTGCATCCCACGGCGCTGATCGGTGTCAGCGGCCAGCCTCGCCAGTTCACCGAGGAAATCGTGCGTTCCATGGCGGCCCATGTCGAACGCCCGATCATCTTCCCGCTCTCGAACCCCACCAGCCGTGTCGAGGCCGTGCCCGGCGACATCGTCAACTGGACCGACGGGCGCGCGCTGATTGCCACGGGCAGCCCCTTTGCCCCCATCGTGAGGAGCGACGGGGCGACCCAGTTCATCGCCCAGTCCAACAACGCCTATATCTTCCCCGGCATGGGCCTTGGCGTTCTGGCCGCGGGCGCCAGGCGCGTTACCGATGAGATGTTCATGGCCGCGGCCGAGGAACTGGCGCGCCATTCGCCGGCCCATGACGACCACACCGCCTCCCTGCTGCCGCCGGTCGCCGATCTCAAGCCGCTCAGCCGCAAGATCGCCCTGGCCGTCGCCCGCGCCGCCGTGGCCGAGGGCGTTGCCCCGCCCAACGACGATGAGGCTCTGGCGCGCCTGATCGAGGAGCGCGCCTGGGAGCCCCGCTACCGTCCCTACCGCCGGGTCAGCTGAGCTTGGCCCAGGGAGCGTCCCCCAACCAGGAGGAACGCCGGCGCATCGCGCGCGAGGATGTCGAGCGCTACCGCGCCGAGGGCCTGCCGCCGCGACTGTCCTTCGGCGCCATGTTCGCCCACACCGCCGCCCTGCGCGGCATTCTGGAGCGTCAAGACGACCCTGAACGCGGCGCCCGTCTGGCTCATGCCTTTCACGAGGGCTTCGAGCGGTCCATGGCCCATGCGCCCCGGGAAAGCCGGATCGCCTGCAGCGCTGGCTGTTCGATGTGCTGCCACAACCTGATCCTGCTGACTGCGCCGGAGGTCTTTGCCATCGCCGGGGAGATCGCCGGGCGCGAGGACGCGCAGGCCTCCATGACGGCGGTTGCGCGCGGCGCCCTGGCGGGCAAGGGCCTGGACAGTGATGCCCGGCTCGAACGCCGCCTGGCATGTCCCATGCTCGCCAGCGATCTGTGTTCGATCTACGGCGTGCGCCCCATCGCCTGCCGCGGCTTTTTTTCCCTGTCCCTGGAAGCCTGCCAGGCGGTCTTCGCGGGCCACGGCGAGAATATCCCCGCCTGGCGTCTGGCGATGGTGCTGCGCGGCATGCACGACCGCTGCATGGCCGCCGCCATCAAGGGCGCGGGCCTTAGTCATCGCTCAATCGAAATGACGCAGGCCCTCACCACTGCCTTTGCCGCCCCTGATGCCCAGGCGCGCTGGCTGGCCGGCGAGGATGTTTTCGCCGCTGCCATGGCCGAGCCGGATCCCGAGCACGACGACGACCCGCACGAGGAACTCTTGCTCGACGTGCTGATCGCCGGGGCCGCCGGGAAGCCCCTGCCGGAGAACCCCTGGACGGAGTAGCGCGGCGCTGGCGGCTCGCGGATGCCGGGTCTAAGGTGCCTGCCGTTTCGTTTTCTCCGCCGGTATCCATGTCTTCCATCAAGCGTGAACGGATCGACGACAGCACCTATGCGCTGATCGTTGCCGCGGCTTCCCTGTTGATGCTCTTCGTCGCCAACGGCGCCATGTTCATGCTCGTCGTGGCCATGAAGGACATTTCGGAGACCTTCGACTGGCCGCGCAGCGTGCCTTCCACGGCCTATTCGCTGCAGTTCATCGGCGGTGGCCTGGGCGGCATCGTCATGGGCTGGTGGCTCGACCGGGCCGGCATGGGAAAACCCGCGTTGCTGGGCGCGCTGACCATCGGTTCCGGCGCGGTCCTGGTCAGCCAGGTCAGCACCCCGTTCGAACTGTGGGCGATCTACGGCATCCTGATCGGGCTGGTCGGCAATGCCACCATGTTCTCGCCCATCGTCACCAACATCACCCGCTGGTTCGGCCGCAATCGCGGCATGGCCGTCGGCATCGTCACCAGCGGACAGAGCCTGGCCGGTTTCCTGTGGCCGCTGATCTTCGAGATTTCCATCGGACGCTACGGCTGGCGCGAGACCTATCTGCTCTACGGCCTCTTTGCCCTGGTGACGATGGTGCCGCTGGCCCTGGTCCTGCGCCGTCGCCCTCCACCCCCGGTCGCCGCCGCGGCGATCCACAGCCAGGCCGGCATCGAGAGCGACGCGCCGGTGCTGCATCTGCGCCCGGTCACCCTGCTTTCGCTGCTTTGTGCGGCCATCGTGGGCTGCTGCATCGCCATGTCGCTGCCCATCGCGCATCTGAAGTCCCACGCCAGCGACATCGGCATCGCCCCGCTCCAGGCCGCCAGCGTACTTTCGGTCCTGCTGGCCGGCAGCTTCGTTGCCCGCGCCGCGGTTTCGGGATTGCTGATGGCGCGGATCGGCGCCCTGCGCACGCTGTTCTTCTTTTCCGTGATCCAGATGCTGACGCTCGGTCTGCTGCCGTTTGTCGAGGGGCTCTGGGCACTCTATGTCGTGGCGGGTCTGTTCGGCTTCGGCTACGGCGGCATCGGGCCGACCTATCCCGTGGTGGTGCGCGAGTTCCTGCCCGAGCAGCGCGCCGGGCGCTACACCGCCACGGTCATCATGTTCGGTACCTTCGGCATGGCGATCGGCGGCTGGCTCGGCGGTTTTGGCTTCGACCTTACAGGCGGCTACCAGAGCGCCTTCCTGGTCGGTGTCGGCTTCAACCTCGTCAACCTCGCCATCGTCGGCTTCCTGATCGGCGCCACGCGACGGCCCCGGCTGACTTCCGTTACGGCATGATCCGCCTGGCGCTCTCCCTGCTCGCCGCGGTCATGTGCATGGGCCTTGTCGGGCGGGCCGATGCGGAGGCGCTGGAACTGCGGCCGGTCGACTGCTGGATCGACAGCAATGCCTTCCAGACCGTCGACTGCTACCGCGCCGTCCTGCCGCTCGACCGTGCCGATCCCACCGCCGGCACGGTCGACCTGCCCGTCGCCGTGCTGCGCGCCTCCACCGACAATCCCCAGCCCGATCCCGTGATCTATCTGGAAGGCGGGCCCGGCGCGCCGACCTTCGAAAGCGGCTATCCCGATTTCGAGAGCTACGACGATCTCTGGTGGAGCCACAGCACGCCGTTCCGCAGGCAGCGCGATTTTATCCTGTTCGAACAGCGCGGCATCGGCATGGCGCTGCCCAGTCTCGACTGCCCCGAGCTGCATGATCTCGATGCGGCCACGCAGCACTGGCCGGGCTATGACGACCCCGTCTTCGATGAGGAGATCACCGCGCTCGCGGCCTGCCACGACCGCCTGGTCGCGGAGGGGATAGATCTTGCCGCCTTTGACACCCGCGCCAGCGCCGACGATGTCGCCGATATCGTGACGGCGCTGGGTTACGGCTCGGTCAACCTCTACGGCGTGTCCTACGGCACCCGCCTCGGGCTGGAGATCATGCGCCGCCATCCCGATCTGGTGCGTTCCGCCGTGCTCGACGGCGTCTATCCCCCCGACATCGATGCCGAGCTCGATTTTCCGGCTGCTGTTGCGGGCGCCTTTGCCAACCTGTTCGCCGATTGCGCCGCCGATCCCGGCTGCCGCCGCATCGCACCGGATGCTCAGGCGCATCTGGAGGCCATGGTCGAGGAACTCAACCAGGCGCCGCGCGAACTGGAACTCTACGACCACGAGTTCTTCGGGCGCGGAGAGATGGTGCGTTTCGACGGCACCTTCGTGCTCTCGAGCATGGTCGACATGCTCTATGACGCCTACTGGCTGACCTATATTCCCCTCGTGGTGGGCAAGGCCGACCGCGGCGAGCGCGATGCCCTGTCCTACTTCTACTGGTCGACGACCTTTGCCTCCCAGGGCATGGCCGAAGGCGCCTTCGTCAACATCGAGTGCCGCGAGGCCGCCACCCTCGACACCGTCCTGGCCGGCGATGCCGCGCGTGCGTTCGGCGTCTATGGAGAAGCCGCGCTCGCCTGGTCGATGGTGCCCTATTGCGCCGCCTGGCCGGTTGCGCGCGATCCGCTGGCCGCCGCAGGGCCGGTGGTTTCCGACATTCCCTCGCTGCTGATGAGCGGGCGCTACGATCCCGTCACACCGGCAGGTTTTGCCGACCATGCCGCGCAGAGTCTTGCTGACAGCGCACACCTCGTCTTCCGCTCGGGCGGCCACGCGGTGACCTTCTGGTTCGATTGCGCGCGCGATGCCGCGGCAGCCTTCATCGAGAACCCCGACACCGGCGCCGTCGGAGAACCCCGCTGCCGCGATTTCAGCAAGCCCGCGGACTTCGCCAAGCGTTTCTGAAGCTTCAGCCGATCACTTCCAGGGGCACGTCGCCGGGGCCGGCAAGCATCTCCAGGCCGTCCTCGTGCAGCATCCAGGTTCCGCCCAGCACCGCACCCAGACCGGAATCCTCCAGGGTGACGCAGGCGTGCAGGACAAAGGCCATGCCCGGCGCCAGACGCTGGTCGATTCCGCGGCTGATCTGCAGCGTCTCCAGCCAGATCGGCGGATAGGCGATGCCGATGCCGTAGCCAAAGCGCATCATCGCGGCATCCTCCAGCCCGGCCCGTCGCAGCGGCTCCAGCGAGGCCTCCTCGACCTCGGCCACCGGCACGCCCGGGCGGATCGCCGCCATGCCGGCAACCAGTGACTCCCGCGTGACATCATAGAGGTCGCGCGCTTCTTTCGTGGGTTCTCCGGCCGCCAGGGTGGGCAGGGCGACGACGTGGTAGCGGGCATCGACGCCGGCAAACTCGGCGTGCAGCATGTCGCCGGTCTCGATGACCCGGTCGCGCGGCGTGGCATGGCCTCCCGCACCGCGGGGGCCGCCTGCCATCTCGATGGGGATAGCCCAGAAATCGCAGCCCTGCCGGCGCATCGCCACCTCGATCTCGGCGGCCCAGGCAATCTCGGTGATTCCAGGCCGCAGGGTGGCGCGGGCGGCTTCGATTCCGGTCCGGGCATGGGCCGCGGCGCGACGGATGCAGGCGACCTCGGCGGGCGACTTGAACCAGCGCAGGTCGCCCAGCAGAGTCGTGACGTCGATCATCTGCGCGGGCGCCAGGGCGCGCTCCAGCGTGCGGCCCCAGTCCCAGGTCAGCGCATAGGATTGCGCCTCGATGCCCAGCACACCGCCGTCCACGCCCTTTTCGGCGATCACCTGTGCAATCAGCGCAGCCGGGTCGTCGCGGTGCATGTGATAGGTGCGGATATCGCTGACCCAGGAGGTCTCGGTCACCAGCGGACGGTCGACATTGCGCACCACGATGGTCGGTTCGTCCTTGTCTGCCGTGAAGATCAGCGCCTGCGGGCTGTTGACGCCGACCCAGGAGTCGTAGCCGCCCAGATAGTAGAGGTCCTCCGGCGCGACGCAGACGCAGGCCGCGATACCGGCCTCCGTCATTGTCTTGCGGGCGCGGGCGAGGCGTTCGCGGTGTTCGGATTCGGCAAAGGTGGCGTGGCGTGGCGACATCGGCAGGCTCCGGGTCCTTGGGGCCCGGCAGCGCGTCAGGCGATGGCCTGGGGCATCGGGCGGCCGATCATAGGCGGGCTGTTGCGCCCGGCAACTGCTCTGTGGGCCGATTCACCTAACAGCATGGGGCGTGGTGCGTGTCAGGTAGGGACCCTTGTCGACATAGCCGCAGGGTCCGAAGAAACGCCGGAGCCGATCTGCACCCGGACTCTCGCGGTCCGGGTGGAGCAATATCCGGATGGTCGGGCAGGCGGCATGGCCGGCCACATTGTGCAGAGCGCCGTTGATCGCCTCCATCGCGGCGCGCGATGCCGGACCGACGGTCAGAATCTCGGTCACCACAAGAGTCGCGCCGGCGTGCATGTCGTGTTCCCGCCGGTGGGCGAAAACGGCATGGATGTAGCCGCGGCTGTCGCGGATGCTCTTCCAGACCAGGGGTTCGGGCCGCTCTGCCTGCATCACCATCGTGCGCCAGCGCTCCAGGCTGATCCCGTCGTGACAAAGCCCAACCAGCACATAAGCCTGCGCCAGGTCGTTCTCGTCGAGCGCCTCTGCGGAGAGGAATGCCTCTCTGGACGTGGAATCGTGCACTTCTCCCATCACCCTAGAATGCAGTGGCGGCACCAAACGTTCCTTGATCCAGGTCAAGCCGAGTTGACCCGCTGGCGCTGAGGGATGACATTCAGCCTGTCGCCGGTTCTGAACGCCGGTGTGGAGTGATGACCATGTCACGATTCCAGATCCTGCCGGACGCCGCTCCAAGCCAGTCCGCGGAACTGATGCCTTGTGCGGCCTGCGATGTGCGGGAACTTTCGATCTGTTCGGCCCTGCGCGGCCCGGAACTCGACCGCATCGCCGCGCTCGTCTCGCGCAGCCCGGTTGGGGCCGGGCAGACCCTGTTCCAGGAGGGCGACGAGGCCAATGCCGTTTACAACATCATTGAAGGCGCCGTGCGGCTGTTCAAGCTGCTGCCCGATGGGCGCCGCCAGATCACCGGCTTCCTCTTTGCCTCCGATTTTATCGGACTGGCGTTGAAGGACCGTTACGCCTACAGCGCGGAGGCGATCACCGGCACGGTGGTCTGCCGCTTCCCGCGCGTGAAGCTGGAATCGCTGTTCGAGGAGATGCCGCGTCTTGAGAACCGCTTGCTCCGCCAGGCCTCCAACGAACTGATCGCCGCCCAGGACCAGATGCTGCTGCTGGGGCGCAAGACTGCGGTCGAGCGGCTGGCGTCCTTCCTCATGGCTCTGGCGCAACGCCAGGGGCGGGCAAAGACGGGCGATACCGTCGACCTGCCGATGACGCGCACCGATATCGCCGATTACCTGGGACTGACCATCGAGACGGTGAGCCGCGGCTTCACCCGCCTGCGCAAGGACGGCCTGATCGAAACCCCGGATTCCCACAGCGCCGTGCTGCGTGACGCCGAGGGCCTGCGCGCGCTCACCGAGAGCGGCTGACCGTCGCCGGATCGTCGTCATCGTCGTCGTCGTGCAGGATGCGTTCGGCCGCACCGTCGAGATCCTCGAACTGTCCGCTGCGCAGCGACCAGAGAAACGCTGCAAGGCCGACCAGGCCGAGCAGGAGCGCGGCAGGGATGAGCAGCAGAAGGCCGCTCACGACGATCTGCGCAGGATGGTCAGGCGCAGCGCATTGCCGACAACGACCAGCGACGAACTCGACATGGCGACCGCGGCAATCAGCGGTGTCACCACACCGGCCACGGCCAGCGGCACGGTGATGGCGTTGTAGGCCAGCGACAGTGCGAAGTTCTGGCGTACAAGACGACGCGCCTGGCGGGCGACCAGCAGACTGTCGACCACGGGAGCGAGCAGGGCACCCTGGAACACGGCATCGGCGGTGTTCTGGCTGATGTCGGCGGCGCTGGTGGGCGACAGCGAGACGTGGGCCCCGGCAAGTGCCGGCGCATCGTTGAGCCCGTCGCCGACCATCAGCACGCGGCGTCCGGCGGCTGCCAGTTCGGTCAGCCGCGCGGACTTGTCTGCCGGGCTCTGGCAGGCGCGCCATGTGGCAATCCCCAGTTCGTCGGCCACCGCGCGCGCCGCCTCGACCCGGTCGCCCGAGAGCATTTCCACGGCCAGGCCGCGCCGCTGCAGGTCGGCGACCACGGCGGCGGCATCCTCGCGCGGGCGGTCGTGGAAGGTCAGGCGCAGGGTGCTGCCGTCGGCCCGGCGCAGCCACAGCTCCATGGCCGCGTCGCTGTCGAGCGTGGCGATGCCGCACCAGGCACGGCTGCCCAGGCGGACCTCGCCACCGGGTGCGGTCCAGGCAAGACCCATGCCCGGCTGTTCGGCAACACCGCTCGCGGGCGCCACGTCCGGCATGGCACGCGTCAGGGCGCGGGCAAGCGGATGGCGGCTGGCGGCGGCCAGGCTCGCGGCAAGGCGCAGATCGGCGGGCGCGACGGTTTCCGCGCCGGTCAGCTCCGGGCGGCCCCGGGTCAGGGTCCCGGTCTTGTCGAAGACCACGGTGTCGACCTCGGCCAGACGCTCCAGCGCCGTGGGCGATTTCAGCAGAGTCCCGGCTTTCATCAGCCGTCCGCTGGCGACCACCTGCACGGCGGGAACGGCCAGCGCCAGGGCACAGGGGCAGGTCACGATGAGCACGGCGATGGCGGCAAGCAGGGCGTCCTGCCAGGCCGCTCCGCCCAGAACCAGCCAGCCGAGGAACGTGCCTGCGGCCAGACCATGGACCGCCGGGGCGTAGATCGCTGCCAGCCGGTCGGCGAGCGCCACGTAGCGCGAGCGGCGCTGCTCGGCAGCCTCGACCAGACGCACGATATCGGCGAGCACCGTGTTGTCGCCGGTGGCGGTGGCGGTCAGGGTGAGAGGGCCGCCGCAGTTGAGCGCGCCGGCCAGCACCGCAGTGCCGGGGCCGGCCTCCACCGGCACGGTCTCGCCGGTGAGCAGGCTGTTGTCGAGGGCGGACCGGCCTTCCGCAATGGTGCCATCGGCGGGCACACGCTGGCCGGCGGCAACAAACAGCGCCATGCCGGGGCGCACACGGCTGGCAGCCAGACTGTGGTGCCGCCCGTCCTGCCCGATCACTGTTGCCGGTTCGCGCGAGAGGGCAAGCAGGCGCTCTGCGGCCCGCCGGACATGGCCCTTGGCACGATGGTCGAGATACCGACCGACCAGCAGGAAGAACAACAGGGTGACGGCGGAATCGAAATAGGCGTGGTGCGCGCCGTTCAGGGTCTGCACCAGGCTCATGGCCGAGGCCAGCAGAATGGCGAGCGAAATCGGCACGTCCATGTTGATGCTGCGTCCGGCCAGCGCCGCGACGGCGGAGCGGAAGAAGGGCCTGCCGGCATAGGCGATCGCAGGCAGGGCGATCAGCGCGGAGATCCAGTGGAACAGGTCGCGTGTCACCGGGTCCATGTCCTGGGCGTGGCCCGACCAGACCGCGACCGAAAGCAGCATCACGTTGGCCGCGGCGAAGCCGGCCACGGCCATGGCGCGCAGCAGCTCGCGACCGCGTCGCTCGTGGCTGTCGATGGCGGCATCGGGATCGAAGGGCACCACGGTGAAACCCAGGCGCGCGACCGTGGCGGCAAGAGCCCCTGCGCGCTCGGCCTGGCCGCGCCAGTGGATCACCAGTCGGCGTGTGGAAAGGTTCATGCGCGCGTCGAGCACGTCGTTCTCTGTGTTCAGCGCCCTCTCGATGCGCCGCACACAACCGCCGCAATGGGCGCCTTCGACCAGAAGATGGATCGAGGCGCTGCCGTCCGGTCCGCTGCCGACATAGTCGGCAAAGATCGTATCGTCGGCTTCCTCACCGGCCGCCTCGCCGCCGGCCAGAGCGCCGGAAGCGCGCAGGGTGGCATCGCTCATGGCGTCAGGACCACGCGTTTTTCGACAGCAAAGATATCGTCGTCGCGGCTGGCATAGAGGCGAACCTGCCAGAGGCCGGTGACCGGCGGCGTCACCTCGGCCTGCCAGAGGCCGTTGCCGCGGGGTTCGAGCGCCACTTCAAAATCATCGTCGTCGTCGCTGGGACGCACGAAGCGGGCGATCACCTGTGCCCCCGAAAGGGGCAGGCCATCACGTCCGGAAAGCTGGACCTCGACCTGGAAGCGACCACTGCCAAGGGGTTCCGTGGCCAGTGCGGCGCTCCAGCCGGTGGCGGCCATGGCATCGGCCATTTCCAGGGTCTGGTTGTAGGTCCGCCCCCGGTCATAGTAGTCGGCCGTGGCCAGGCCGCCGAAGCTGCCGACCGCGATCCAGGCCATGGTGCCGTTGGCGATCAGCATCACGGCAAAACCCAGAACGAAAAGGCCGGGTATCCAGCGATCATTGGTCATGAGCCAGGTGCGCGGGTTCATCTCACGGCCCTCGGAAGATGGTTTCGTGGTGGGCGATCGCGCCGGTGTCGCGATCGGTGAGCGTGAAATCGAAGCTGTGGCTCTCCTCGACCTCCAGCTCCGGCGGCACCGTCAGGAAGACGTGATAGGTCGCAACCATGTTGGGCGCTGCGGTCAGCCGGGCGATGTTCTCGGCCATGGAGTCCTCCTGGCCCACCACGCTCATGGTGGCATAACCCAGGCCATCGAACGACAGCTTGTAGACCTTCTCCTGCCGCGTCTTGTTGAGCACGCGGATGGTGTAGCCGTTGCGGATGCTGCCGTCCGACAGGGTGACGTAGACGGGATTGCGGTCGTGCAGCACGTTGACCTCAACCGTGGAGCGCGACAGCAGGCCCCAGGCCATCAGGCCGCAGATGATCGCGAAGATGACGGCATAGACGATCGTGCGCGGGCGGATGAAGTGGAAGTGGAGGGGCTTGCCGGTCGCCCGCAGGTCCTGGTTCCTCTGGCTGTCGTAGCCGACCAGGCCGCGCGGCAGGTCGAGGTTGTCCATGATGTTGTTGCAGGCATCGATGCACAGGCCGCAGCCGATGCATTCAAGCTGCATGCCGTCGCGGATGTCGATGCCCATGGGGCAGACCGCAACGCAGGCGCGGCAGTCGACGCAGTGGCCGCGGTTCTCCCAGCTCTCGCCCTTCTTGTGCTTGCCGCGCGGCTCGCCGCGCCAGTCGCGATAGGTCACGGCCAGCGTGTCCTCGTCGTACATGGCGCTCTGGAAGCGCGGCCACGGGCACATGTAGATGCAGACCTGCTCACGCGCCCAGCCGGCCAGCAGGTAGGTCGTGGCGGTGAACAGGAAAAGGAAGCCATAAACCTTGATGCCCGCCGTGCCGGTAAGAATCGCCGGCACCACGGTAGGGGCGTCGTTGAAGTACATGATCCAGGCACCGCCGGTGAGGATGGCGATCACCACCCAGGCGGCATGCTTGGCGCTCTTGCGCCACAGCTTGTCGAGGCTGAAACCCGCCTTGTCGAGGCGGATGCGCTGGTTGCGGTCGCCCTCGATCAGCCGTTCGACCCACATGAAGAGGTCGGTCCAGACGGTCTGAGGACAGGTGTAGCCGCACCAGATGCGCCCGAACAGGCTGGTCACGAAGAACATGCCAAGCGCGCCCAGCAGCAGCAGGCCGACCAGGAAATAGACCTCCTGGGGCCAGATTTCGATCCACAGGAAGTAGGCGCGGCGATGGGGCATGTCGATCAGGAAGGCCTGATCGGGGGCGTTGGGGCCGCGGTCCCAGCGCAGCCAGGGCGCGATGTAGTAGATGCCGAGCAGGACGATGAGGCTCGCCCACTTCAGCTTGCGGATCTGGCCCCAGACCTTTTTCGGGTAAACCTTGACCCGGCTGGCATAGAGGGACTGCTCCTTGCGCGACTGGGCTTCCTGATCGGCATAAACGTCGGCCATGAACTACTCTTCGTAACCCCCCAGGGTGGACACGTAGACCGTCAGCATCTTGATCGTGGTCTCGTCGAGACGGCCGCCCCAGGCCGGCATGACACCGTGTTTGGGATTGGTGATCTGGGTCTCGACATCGGCCAGCGTGCCGCCATAGAGCCAGATGGCATCGTCGAGCGCGGGCGCGCCCAGTTCCTGCATGCCCTCGCCGTTCTCGCCGTGGCAGGAGGTGCAGTTCTCGGCGAAGATCTCCTTGCCTGCAGCGGCGGCCTGCGCATCGGGCGCCTTGCCCGAAAGCGAGAGGACGTAGTTGGCCACATCGCCGATCTGCGCGCCGGTCAGGATGCCGTCGCGGCCGAAGGCCAGCATCTCCGAATAACGTGTGTCGGGATCGTCGCTGCGCACGCCGTGGATGATCGTGGCCTCGATGTCGCCAAGGGTGCCGCCCCACAGCCAGACATCGTCGGCCAGGGACGGATAGCCCGGCGCACCGGCGCCGCCGGCACCGTGGCAGGGCGCGCAGTTCTCGGCAAAGCTCGCTGCGCCGCCCGCCGTTGCGAAGGCAAAGAGCTCGCCGTCGGCGCGGATCTGTGCGGCATCGCTGTTCTCAATGCCGGTCAGGAACGTGGCCTGGCCCTCGCGCGCCTCGGCGACCCTTTCGGAAAGAGCCTGGCGTGTGGTCGGCAGGATGCCCTCGACGCCCGGAATTGGCGGTACGAAGAAGGCATAGATCACGCCGAACACGATGGTGGCGTAGAGCACGTAGAGCCACCAGCGGGGCAGGGGGTTGTTGAGTTCGGTCAGGCCGTCCCACTCGTGTCCGGTGGTGGCAACGCCGGTCAGTTCATCTTTTTTCGGTGTCGTCATGACTCAGCGCTCCTCGTCGTCGCGCAGGGGAAGATCGGCCATATCGTTCATGCGCTTGCGGTTGCGGGGCAGGTAGACCCACACGATGATGCCGACGAACAGCAGCACCAGCCACACGACCCAGAGCTGGGCCGCGAACTGGTAGATGTCGTGGAGGCTCATCGTGCCGCCTCCAGGTCCTCGACCGCGGTGTTGGTGAAGTCGACCATGCGTCCCAGAATCTGGAGATAGGCAACCAGGGCATCCATCTCGGTGACCCTGCTGGGATCGCCGTCGAGCAGGGTGACGGCAGCGCCGGGGTAGCGGGTCAGCAGCCCGTCGTGATCGGCGTCAGGGTTGGCCTGGGCCAGCAGATCGGCCATGGCGTTGGCCACCATCTCCTCCGTGTAGGGTACGCCGACGGCAACATTGGTCTCGATGCGGGCGACGATGTCGTCGGTCTGGAGATCGCGTTCGGCCAGGAAGGCATAAGGCGGCATGATGGACTCGGGCACCAGGGCGCGCGGGTCGATCAGGTGCGCGACATGCCAGTCGTCGGAATACTTGCCGCCGACGCGGGCGAGATCGGGACCCGTGCGCTTGGAACCCCACTGGAAGGGGTGGTCGAACATGCTCTCGGCCGCCAGGCTATAGTGGCCGTAACGCTCGACCTCGTCGCGGAAGGGACGGATCTGCTGGCTGTGGCAGGTGTAGCAGCCCTCGCGGATGTAGATGTCGCGTCCGCGCATCTCCAGCGGGCTGTAGGGCCGGATACCCTCGACCTGCTCGATGGTGGACTTGACCAGGTAGAGCGGGACGATCTCGACCAGGCCGCCGATCGACACGGTGATCAGCACCAGCACGGCCATCAGCGTCAGGTTCTTCTCGATCCGTTCGTGCTTCTTGAAGGACATCGGACCGTCTCCTTACTGGGCCGGCTGGGCGGCGATGCCGCCAGCGGGTGCTTCAAGGCGCAGGTCGCCGCGGATCGTGCGCCACATGTTGTAGGCCATGACCAGCGCGCCGATGAGGAAGAGCACGCCGCCGGCAGCGCGGATCATGTAGAAGGGGTGCATCGCCTCGACGGTCTCGACGAAGCTGTACTGCAGGAAGCCCAGCTCGTCGTAGGTCCGCCACATCAGGCCCTGCATGATGCCCGAGACCCACATCGCGGTGATGTAGAGCAGGATGCCCACGGTCGCGATCCAGAAGTGCCAGGACACCAGCTTGATGGAGTACAGCCGCTCGCGCTTCCACAGCTTGGGCACCAGGTAGTAGATCGCGCCGAAGCTGATGAAGGCGACCCAGCCCAGCGCGCCCGAATGGACGTGCCCGATGGTCCAGTCGGTGTAGTGGGACAGCGAGTTGACCGCGCGGATCGACATCAGCGGGCCCTCGAAGGTCGACATGCCGTAGAAGCCGACCGCGGCCACCATCATGCGCAGCACCGGATCGGTGCGCAGCTTCCACCAGGCGCCCTTGAGCGTCATGAGGCCGTTGATCATGCCGCCCCAGGAGGGCATCCACAGCATGACCGAGAAGATCATGCCCACGCTCTGCGACCACTCGGGCAGCGCCGTGTAGTGCAGGTGGTGGGGGCCGGCCCAGATGTAGAGGAAGATCAGGGACCAGAAGTGAACGATCGACAGCCGGTAGGAATAGATCGGGCGGTCGGCCTGCTTGGGCACGAAGTAGTACATGATGCCCAGGAACCCTGCGGTCAGGAAGAAACCCACCGCGTTGTGGCCGTACCACCACTGGGTCAGCGCGTCCTGGACCCCCGAATAGAGCGTGTAGCTCTTCATCCCCGTCAGGCTGACCGGCACCGCCAGGTTGTTGACGATGTGCAGGATCGCCACGGTCAGGATAAACGCCAGAAAGAACCAGTTGGCGACGTAGATGTGGGGTTCCTTGCGCTTCAGGATCGTGCCTGCAAAGACCACCAGGTAGACCACCCAGACGACCGTCAGCCACAGGTCGACCATCCACTCGGGCTCGGCGTATTCCTTGCTCTGGGTGATGCCGTTCACATAACCCCAGGCGGCCAGGACGATGAAGAACTGGTAGCCCCAGAACAGGAAGTCGGCCGTCGTCTTGCCGCCGAACAGGCTCGCCCGGCAGGTCCGCTGGACACAGTAGAGGGAACTGGCCATCAGCGCGTTGCCGCCGAAGGCGAAGATCGCCGCGGAGGTGTGGAGCGGGCGCAGGCGGCCGAAGGTGGTGTATTCCAGGCCCAGGTTCAGGACCGGAAAGGTCAGTTCCAACGCGATGTAGACGCCGGCCGCAAACGCCACCACGCCCCAGAACATGGTGGCGATGGCGAACTTGCGGATGACCTCCTCGTTGTAGGCAACCGGTGCCGCCGCGGCGGCCGTTGCCTCGCTCATGGGATCCCCTCCTGTGCCCAAACTACGCGCCGGAACCGCCGCCTGACGGTGCCTAGCGCGATTCGACTGTTGCGCGGCAGCGTGCCGCTCCTGTTGCGATGCAGCATTGATTCAGGTCAAGCCTGAGGCCGCCGCAGATACACGAACCAGTATACCAGACCGACCAGCACACCGCCGCCGACCATGTTTCCCAGGGTGACGGGAATCAGGTTCATTGCCAGGCCGCCCGGCGTGAGACCGGCAAAGGCGGCAGGATACAGCCCCGCTGCCGCCCAGAAGCTCTCCGGCGCCGCCCAGAGGATGAGCATGGCCTGGGGCACGAAGTACATGTTGGCCACCGAATGCTCGAAGCCTGCGGCCACGAAGGCGGTGATCGGAAACAGAATCGCGAGCAGCTTGTCGGTCGTGCTGTGCGCGCCGTAACAAAGCCACACCGCCAGGCACACCAGCACATTGCAGAGAACCCCCAGGAAGAAGGCCCGCATGAAGGGCAGCTCCATCTTGGCCCGCCCGATCGCCAGGGCGGTGGCGCCCACGGCGCCGTCTGCCAGCAGGTGGTGACCAGCCAGGAACACCAGCGCTGCGGTGGCGACTGCGCCGATCAGGTTCCCGACAAAGACGATGGTCCAGGCGCGCAGCAGGGCGATGAGGGTGATGCGGCGACCGGCCCAGGCCATCACCATCAGGTTGTCGCCCGTGAACAGCTCAGCCCCGCCCAGCACGACCAGAATCAGGCCCAGCGCGAAGACCAGGCCCCCCAGCATGCGCGCGATACCGAAGGGCATGACACCGGCGGTGCCGGTCCACAGGGTCGTTGCGGCCATCGCACCCAGGCCGATGAAGGCGCCGGCGAGCACCGCCAGCACCAGCAGGCGCGTGGCGTCCATGCCGGCCTTGGCGACACCCGTAGCCTCGGCCTTGCGCGCCATCTCGGCCGGCAGCAAGGCATCCAGCGTGGCGACAGGAGGGCGATCGTCCTGATTCGGCATGGTTCGGTGGCTCCTGCTCGTCGGCGGCGAGACTGATCGTAGCGCCTGGCGATCACCTTGACCTGCATCAACGGGCAAGGGAACCGGGTGGTGTTGCAGGCCGGGCACGTGGGCTACACACTGACGGTCCAGCCGGGGATCGCCGTATCGTGCTTTTGGCCATCGCAGCCGTCGTCATCGTCTTGTCCTTTGCTGCCGCCGTGGTGCTGGCCATTCGCAATCGTGGCCTGATGACCATGGTGATGGCAGGGCTGATCGGTCTGCTCAGCCTGCGTGCGCTGGCCTTTATCCTGGTCCGCCATTACGGCAATCCCGAGCTGGCAAGCTGGCTTGGAGACCTGCTCTACAGCGAGCTTCCGGTCGTGCTCTCGGCGGCGATCAGCCTGCTGGCGGTGGGCATCATGGCGGTGTTCTTCCAGCGTCAGCGGCGCAGCGAGCGGCAGCTCGCCTCGCGCACGCAGGTGCTGGACGCAACGGAACGCGCGGGCGGCGTCGGCTATTACTTCTTCGACAAGGAGACCGATCGGGTCGTCGACAGCTCCGCGGAGTTTGCCGCCATTCTGGGCCGCGACGTCGCCGGGGCGGGGCTTTCCTGGAACGACTGGCTGGCCTGCGTCCATCCCGGCGACCACGCCATGATCAGGGCGTTCTTTGCCCGGTCGGCCGCCGCCGCCGGCCCTTACACGGTCGATTATCGCATCGTCCGGCCCGACGGCCAGGTCCGCTTCATTCACGAGAACGGCGCCTATGTCCGTGATGAGAACGGCGCCATGCGCTCGATGGGCACGATCGTCGACCGGACCGAGATCCGCGAGGCGGAACTCCGCCTGCAACGCAGCCGCGCGGCCATCGCTCTGGCCGAGGAGCACGCGGGGTTTGGCCACTATGTCATCGATCTGCAGACCCGATGTTTCGTCGAGGTCTCGCCAGGTGCGGCGGCGCTGCTCGGCCGCTCTGTCCAGGAGATGCTGGGCAAACCCGTCGCCGAGGTCCTGGGCCTGATCCACCCGGACGATCTCGACACCGTGATGAAGGTGTACGGTTCGAGCGAGGCGCTGCGCTCGAACTATTCCGTGGAGTTCCGCATGGCGCGCTCGGACGGCAGCCAGCGCCACATGCGCGATGTCGGCGGTTACCTGGGGCCCGACGACAGTGGTCATTTCGCTCTGGTCGGGGCCTTGCTCGACATCACGGATTCAAAGCTGCGCGAACGGCAGGTGCGCGAATATGCAACGACCCTGGCCACGGCACAGCGGATCGCCAATCTGGGCACCTATGTCTATGACGATGAGAACGACCGGGATGTCTACAATTCTCCCGAGTTTGTCTCGATCCACGGCCGCACCGCCGAAGAACTCAATGTTCCGCTGGAGCAATGGGTGCAGTTTGTTCACCCCGACGACAGGATGCGGGTGCTCGAGGTTCACCGCGCCTCGCAGGCCGATGGTTCGCCCTACGATCTGGAGTACCGGCTGATTCTGCCCGATGGCGCGTTGCGCGACGTGCGCGAGGTCGGCGAGGTCGTGCCCGATCCCGACGGCAAGGGCCAGCGTACCATCGGCGCTCTGATCGACCTCACCGACGTGCGCAACACCCAGCGCGAGCTTGAAGACCAGCGCGAAATCCTCTCGTTCGCCCAGCGCGTCGCCGGGATCGGCCATATCGTCTACGACGCCGCCCTGGGCCGGGCGGTCAATGTTTCCGAAATGGCGGCCGAAATCACGGGCAGCAACACCGAGGAGATGTACGTCTCCTGGGAGAACGAACTGAAAGGTATCCTCGAGGAGGACCTTCCCAAGGTGCGCCGCGCCTTCGCCGCCGCGGATCGGGGCGAACCCTTCGATGTCGAGTATCGCTTCCGGACCGCCGCGGGGAAGACGATCACCCTGTACGAGGTCTCGCGGCCGTTTGACAGCAGAGGAGGGCGCCGCAGTCTTTCGACTCTGCAGGACGTGACCGAACAGCGCAGGCTTGAACGCGAGCTGCGCCACGCCAAGGAATCCGCCGAGAACGCCAACGAGGCCAAGTCGCGTTTCCTGGCGACCATGAGCCACGAAATCCGCACGCCCATGAACGGCATCCTGGGCATCGCCGCGCTGCTCTCCGATTCAGAGCTCGACCGCCAGCAGCTTCGCTACGTCAACAATCTGCGCCAGTCGGCCGAAGCCCTGCTGGCGATCATCAACGACATCCTCGACCTCTCCAAGATCGAGGCGGGCAAGCTTGAGCTTGAGCTGGCGCCGCTCGACATCGACGATGTCGTGACCAGCGTCGCCGACCTCCTCTATCCTTCTGCGTCGGGCAAGGCGCTGGTGCTGGGTGCGATCGTGGATCCTCGACTGCCGCAGCGCCTGCTGGGTGATGCAGGCCGCCTGCGCCAGATCCTCGTCAACCTGGTCGGCAATGCCCTGAAGTTCACCGATGCCGGCGGCGTGGTGATCTCCGTATCGTGCATCGATGCCGAGGCCGGACGCACGGCTGTGCGTTTCTCCGTGCGCGACACGGGCATCGGCATTCCGGCCAAGGCCAAGGCGCGACTGTTCGACATGTTCACGCAGGTCGACCCTTCCTCGGGTCGCTCGCGTGGCGGTACAGGTCTTGGCCTTGCCATCTGCCGCCGTCTCGTCGGCTTGATGCAGGGCGAGATCGGTCTCGATTCCACGCCCGGCGAAGGGTCCGTCTTCTGGTTCACGGCACGTTTCGGCGTCGCCCAATCCGACGTGCCGGGACAGGAGCCGCCGCTGCCGCGTCTGGAGGGACGCCACTATCTTCTCGTGGACGGGACGCAGGTCGGCAGGGAAATGATCGAGGGCCAGCTTGCCGCGGTGGGCGCCCGCGTGACGACCATCGAACCCGGGGAGGAGCCCGCCGCCGACCTTGCGTTTGACGGTGTCGTCGTGGGCCACCTGGCCGGGCTGGCCGATCCGGCAGCCGAGGTGCGCCGTCTGCGGAAGCTTCCAACGCTTGCCTCCGGACGCCTGGTTGCCGTGGTGCCCATCGGTTCGGTGGTTTCCTCAGACGACGGCGCTGATGCTTTCGTGCCCATGCCGGTGCATCAGCACGACCTTATCCCGGCCCTCAGCAGCGAAATTCTCAGCCCCTCCCAGCAGCGCAAACGCGAACGCGAGAGCGCGCCGCACGCCTTCAAGAGCGGCATCCGCATCCTGCTTGCCGAGGACAACCGGGTGAACCAGATGGTGACCGTCAAGCTGCTGGAGGCGGCCGGATACCGGGTCGACATTGCCAACAACGGTATCGAGGCGGTCGAGGCGGCCCGGCGCGCGATCTATCAGCTGGTGCTGATGGATTCGAGCATGCCGGAGATGGACGGCATCGAGGCGACACGGCGCATCCGCAGGCTTGTCGGGGAGGCCGCGGAGGTGCCCGTCATTGCGCTGACCGCCGATGCGCTGCCCGGCGACCGCGAGCGCTACCTCGAGGCGGGCATGTCCGACTACCTGCCCAAGCCGGTGCGCAAGGCCGAGCTGCTTTCCATGGTTGACTCCTGGGTCTCGCGCAAGTCTCAGGCGTAGGCGCGAAAGGCCGCCAGCGTATCGGCGCCGGTCTGCTCGATGGTACCGGCCATGGCGGCCAGTGCCTCGGGTTGCTGGTTGCGGCAGAACGCCATCGCCTGGCGTGCAAGGCTGCTCAGCCGCGGAGCTCCCATCGTGCCGGCCAGTCCGATCAGTTCGTGCGCCAGATGGGTTGCGACCGGCACGTCGCCCGATGCGGCGGCTGCCTGGAATCTTCCGACGATCTGTGTGATCTGATCGCAGAAGGTTGCAGCGATATCGGCGAACGCCGCCGCGCCCATGGCCTCCCGCAATTCCTCGATCACGCTGTGGTCGATCAGCGCCTCTTGGCTGGTAGCCGTCCTTCTTCCCGGCGCTCGTCGGCATCGTGCAACCAAACGGTTCGTGGGTCCAATTGCTTCCTTGCCCCTGGCGTCGGCATCCGCTTCAGGCGAAGGCGTCGATCAGGCCGGACAGTCTGTCGTGAAACGTCTCCAGGCTGTAGTGGCGACGGGCGTTCTCGGCGGCCGCGGTCTGCAGGCGTTCGGCCAGGCCAGGCTCATCCAGCAGCCGGGCGATGTTGGCCGCCAGCCTTTCGACCGCTCCCACCGGGTGGATGAGGCAGGTTTCCTCGTGGCGCCAGCCGAACTCGGCAATCACGGGGAGGTTGCTGGCGCACAGCGCCGTTGCGCCCAAGGCGCCCTCTGCCAGGACATTGGATTGCGCCTCGCTGGCCGAGGTCATGGCGAGCACGTCCGATGCGGCAATCCAGCCGAAGGCCTCTTCGCGCGGCACGCGGCCGGTCAGGCGGAAGCGTTGCGGGGAAGCCGCCACGATGGCCTGTTCCTCTTCGCTCAGACGCTTGGCATCGCCGACGATGACGACTTCGAGGTCGTCACGTCCCAGAACAACGGCGGCCGCGATCAGGTCGCCGGTGCGCTTGACCGGCCCCGCCGGACCGACCCCGATCACGCGGTGCGGCAGGGCGCGTGGTGGCGGCGGGCTGGCCCGGGGCATTTCGATGCCGTTGGGCAGGACCACGACCCGGCCATGGGGCAGAGGCTCCAGCCAGCGCTGATAGATCCGGTCGCGCGCAAACCGGCTCTGCACGACGATGCGGGCCGCCGCAGCGAAAGCCTCCTGCCACGCGGGATAACGCTCCAGCGCCCTGGCGCCGATTCCTGCCTCGCGCAGCCACCAGATCACCGGGCAGCCGCCAGCGATGGCGCAGACTGCCGGGGCGGAGGCGACCGTGTTGCAGATTGCAAGATCGAAGGCCCCCTGCCGCACACCGGTGATGATCGGGATGTTGCGCGCCTCATAGGCTGCGCGCAGATCGCCATGGGTACCCTCGATGGCCAGCAGGCTGATCGCATGGCCGTCACGGGCCAGCAGGTCGGCAATGCGCAGCAGCGCAAGACTGGCGCCGTGGCTGTTGAGGGTCAGGCTGACCAGGAGAATGCGCATGACCGTTGCTGTCGCTCAGGCGTGGTTTGTCGGTGTCGGGAGGCGGTGGCAAGGTGCCGTACCCGGGACCCCGGCAATCTCAAGTGGAGTGCCATGCAGGTCAGCTACTTCAGCAGCCCCTATGTCAGCTTTCACCGCGCTGCCGGCGGTTATCGCTGGTGCCTGCGGCACATGGGCCACAGCGTCGGCGACGCCGATGCACGGGGCGACATCGTGATCCTGCATGGTGAGCCTCAGGATTTTCCGGGCGTGCTGGAAACCTATCGGCCGCTGCCGGGGCGGCCGGTGGTCGGCTATGTCGCCTGGGAACACGCCCTGCTTGGCGGTGCACAGCGCCGGGGGCTCGACCTGCTCGACGAGGTCTGGGTGCCATCGCACTTCTGTCGCGACCGTCTTTGCGGCTATCACGGCAACATTCATGTCGTGCCCCATGTCGTGGTGCCGCCTGTCGCCGACGAGGCTGCCAGCGCCTGGCTGCGGGCGCAGATCGACGACCGGCCCGGCGCCTTCCGATTCTATGCCATCACGCGGCCGGGCGATCCACGCAAGAACCTGGAGGCGACGCTGGAGGCCTTCGCCGGGCTGACCGCGGAGCGCCCGCTGCAACTGATCGTCAAGGCAGCACCAGGCCTGGATGTGCCCGAATCCCTTCCGCCGGGCGTTCTCATGCTGCGGGGCGCATGGCCCAATGCGCGTATCAACGCGCTGCATCATCTGGGCCATGTCTTCGTCAACAGCCACCGTGCGGAAGGCTGGGGCCTGGGTATCACCGAAGCCATGGCGCTGGGCCGGATCGCCGTCGCCACCGGCTACGGCGGCAACATGGACTACATGAACACCGACAACAGCTTTCCCCTGCCCTGGCGGCCGGTGCCCGTGCCCCCGGGCGTTCTGGCCAGCGATGCGGACGCCGCCCGGGCGGCGCGCCAGACCTGGGCAGAGGTCGATGGCGATGCCCTGACCGGCGCCATGCAGACCGCTGTGGATCGCTGGCCGGAACTCGCTCCGATGCGGACCCGCGCCGTGGCTGCGATGGCACCCTTCGCGCCTGGACCTGTCGCGGCTCTGCTGCACGGTCGCCTTGCCGCATTGGTCCCGCCAGACGCGTGAACAGGGGCAGGAAAATTCTCCCGACGCTCTGCGTGCCATGCTGGTTTTGCTGCGCCAGTTCCGCATAGAATGGGGCTGCCCGGTGGGGTTGCCGGGCGGGGAGGGCGAATTCATGCACAAATCACTCAGTATCGATCCGGATAAGTGTACCGGCTGCCTGCAATGCGAACTGGCGTGCTCGCTGGAGCATGAGGGGGCCTTCAACCCCTCGAAGTCGCGCATCAAGGTCATCACCTTCGAGGCCAAGGGCCGCTTCGTGCCCTACACCTGCACCCAGTGCGCCGAGGCCTGGTGCCTGGAGGCCTGCCCGACGCACGCCATCACCATCGACCGGGCGACCGGTGCCAAGATGGTCAGCGACGCGCTCTGCGTGGGCTGCAAGGTCTGTACCATCGCGTGCCCCTTCGGCACGATCAACTTCAACCAGTCCACCGGCAAGGTCATCAAGTGCGACCTGTGCGGCGGCGATCCCGAATGCTCCAAGGCCTGCCCCACGCAAGCGATCACCTATGTGGACGCCAACTGGACCGGTTTGGACAAGATGCGCGCATCGGCGGCCGTGGCCGACGCTGCGGCGCAGGCATAAGGAGACATCGCCATGGCATGGGCTGGAAAACTCCTGCGCGTCGACCTGACCGCGGGCACCTGCAAATCCGAGCCGCTCAACATGAAGTGGGCCCAGGACTATCTGGGCCAGCGCGGGCTCGCCACCAAGTATCTGGTCGAGGAGATCGATCCCAAGGTCGATCCGCTTTCGCCAAAGAACAAGCTGATCATGGCCACAGGCCCGCTGACCGGCACCAGCGCCTCGACGGCCGGCCGCTATTCGGTCATCACCAAGGGCGCGCTGACCGGTGCGATCGCCTGTTCCAATTCCGGCGGCTTCTTCGGCAACGAGATGAAGAACGCCGGCTGGGACATGATCATCTTCGAGGGCAAGTCGGAGAAGCCCGTCTATCTGATGCTCGAGAACGATGACGCCCGGCTGATGGACGCTGCGGAGTTCTGGGGCACCTCGGTCTGGGATACCGAGGAAGGCATCAAGCACAAACACGGCGATCCCATGATCCGCGTCGCCTCGATCGGCGTCTCGGGCGAAAAGGGCGTGAAGTTCGCCTGCGTCGTCAACGACATGCACCGCGCCGCGGGCCGCTCGGGCGTGGGCACCGTGATGGGGTCCAAGAACCTGAAGGCCGTCGCCATCCGTGGCACCAAGGGCGTCAAGGTCAAGGATCCCAAGCGTTTCCTGGGCGCTTCCACGGCGGCCAAGAAGGTGCTGGCCGACAATGCGGTCACCGGCCAGGGCCTGCCCGCCATGGGCACCCAGGTGCTGATGAACGTGATCAACGAAACGGGCGCCCTGCCCACGCGCAACCACCGCGACAGCCAGTTCGCCGGGGCCAACGACATCGGCGCCGAGGCCATGCAGAAGGTGCGCGAGACGGACGGCAAGACCAACCTTGTCACCAATGCCGCCTGTTTCGGTTGCACCATCGCCTGCGGCCGCATCTCGCAGATCGACCGCACGCATTTTTCGGTGCTGGAGCGTCCGCAGTACCACGGCGCTTCGGGTGGCCTGGAATACGAGGCCGCCTGGGCCCTGGGTGCGGCGACCGGCGTCAACGACCTGGAGGCGCTGACCTTCGCCAACTTCGTGTGCAACGAGCAGGGCATCGATCCGATCACCTTCGGCGCGACGCTGGGTGCGGCCATGGAGCTGTTCGAGGACGGCGTCATCACCGAGAAGCAGACCGGCATGTCGCTGAAGTTCGGCGATGCCAAGGCGCTCTGCGAAATGGCCCTGCTCACCGGCAAGGGCGAGGGCTTTGGCGCCGAGATCGGCCTGGGCTCCAAGCTGCTGACGGAAAAGTATGGCCGCCCGGAACTGTCGATGGGCGTCAAGGGCCAGGAATTCCCGGCCTACGACGGCCGCGGCATTCAGGGCATTGGTCTGGCCTATGCCACCTCCAACCGCGGTGCCTGCCATCTGCGCGGTTACACCATCGCCTCGGAGGTCTTCGGCATCCCGGTCAAGACCGATCCGCTGGAATCCGACGGCAAGCCGGCGCTGGTGAAGGCCTTCCAGGACGCCACCGCCGCGGTCGATTCGAGCGGCCTGTGCGTCTTCACCACCTTCGCCTGGACCCTGGAGGACTTCGCCCCCCAGATCGATGCCGCCTGCGAGGGTGAGTGGACGGCCGAGCGCCTGCTGCAGGTCGGTGAGCGCATCTGGAACCTGGAGCGTACCTTCAACAACGCCGCCGGCTTCACCGCCGCCGACGACAACCTGCCCCAGCGCCTGCTGAAGGACGCGGCCAAGACCGGCCCGGCCACCGGCAAGGTCAACGAACTGTCCAAGATGCTGCCGGAGTACTACCAGCTCCGCGGCTGGACGGCCGAGGGTGTGCCGACCAATGAGACCATGTCGCGTCTGGGTCTCTGAAACGTGATGTGATGGGGCGGCCGCCGGGCTTGCGGGCACCGGCTGCCGCCCCTTTCATGTCCGCGACAGCAATGCGGGCGCCATGCAGATCACACTGAAGCTCTACGCTGCCCTCACGCCCTTCCTGCCGGCCGGGGCGCACAACAACCAGCTTGATGTCGAGGTGTCCCAGGGCATGACCGTGGGCGGTCTGCTCGATGCCTATGGCGTGCCCCGCCGTTTGTGCCATCTGGTGATGCATAACGGTTTCCACATTCCCCCCGACAAGCGGGACGCCCGTGTGCTGAGCGACGGCGATGCGGTGGCGGCCTGGCCGCCGATTGCCGGCGGATGAACGGCCCCGCGACCGAGCGCGTGGTGCGCGACATGGCGATCACGCCGGGTGACTTCTTCCGCCTGCTGCCCCGCGCGCTCGACGGCCTGACCTATGCCGCCGGCCGGGATCATGTGGCGGTCGGCGATGCCGCTCATGGCGTGGCCATCAGCATCCGCCCGCTGGAGCCGCGGCGCATCGCCCTGCTGGTGATCGAGCGCTGCGAGGTGGTGCTCGCCTTCAAGGGTTACGACGCGGCCGAGCGCCAGACCTTCCTGGAACGCTTCGACCGCGCCTATCACCGCGGCGGCGGCTGACACCAGGCTGCGATGAGCCCGACTCATCGCGGCTTGGCAGCGCTGCCTCAGGCCCAGGCCAGGGACCAGGCAAAGCCAGGCTCGCCGAAGCTGCGCAACGCAAGCACCAAGGTCTCTCCGCCGGGCGTGTTCAGCGCCAGCGTCCCGGCCTGTGTGTCGCGGCCCCGCATCTGATCCAGGGACAGCCCGGCGGCCTTGCAGGCTGCTTCCTTGCGTGTCCAGGTGCGCAGGAACAGCTTGAGGCGGGTCTGCGGATCGGCGCTGGCGAGGGCCTCAATCTCTCCTTGCGAGAACAGCCATGACCCTACGGAGTCCATGTCGGGAACCGGCGCCTTGGCTTCGATGTCGATCCCAACAGAGCCGTCTCCACCGATGGCAAGGGCGACCAGGCCGTCGCGCCAGGCGAGGCTGAACTGCGGGCCGGGAAGATCGTTGAGACCTGGCTTGCCGAAGGCCTGGCGCGATTGGCGGATGTTTGGTGCCCAGGAGGGCGTCACATCAATGAGCTAACATATTGATAAAACTGACGTTTAGAATGTCATAGATCGAGGAAACCAACAAATAGACCAACAAACGGGCTGCAAACTGGTTTCCCGTATCAGACAGCCTCGTCCACCTTGCGGACGAACATCAACTCGATGCCTCGCTCATGGTGATCGTTTTCATGATCCGGTCAGTTTCGGACAGGATTTTCAGGATGCACTGATAGTGCTTCACGTCATCGAAGCTTAGGACGCGGCCCTTGCGGTCCTTCAGCCATTTCTGCGCGGGCTGGTAGCCGCCGATGTAGAAGCCCCAGGACACTTCAGGGGCGGCGTCGAAATACTGGATATTGTTGATCCAGACGCGGCCATCCTTGAAACATGGCTTGCTCACCACGTTGTCGCCTTCGCCGCTGAAAGGATAGGGGGTCTGGCCGATGGCGGCGGGGTCCATCAGGTGTAGCTGACGCAGAGTGTGGCCCTTGGCCGACACGTCCCAGAACTCGACGGATGTCTTAGGCCAAGGAATACGCGGGAAGTCGATTTTCAGGAACTCGGCATAGGTGGCGCGGTAGGCGGGGCAATGCAGAACCCCATAGATGTAATCGAACACCGCCACTTCATCGGGGGTGCCGTGGTCGGGGTGCTTGGCCAGCTTTCGCAACTTGGCGTATAGCTTGGTGTCGAAATTGACATGACGTGTTTGGTCGAGGTCTTGTTCGTCTGGGTAGACGTAGAGCGGTGCAGCTACATTTTGCTCTCGCGTCTGATTTTAAATTACACACATTTC
>CALGGB010000285.1 GCA_937880925.1 uncultured Rhodospirillaceae bacterium
GCCTTGCTTCAGCGCCCGCCGCGAGAAGCCCCAGAACATCGTGAGCGGCTCCTCAATTCGTCGTCTCCCTTTGAAATCATAGGGCTACAGGGCTTGCAGTTTTGCTTTCCCGTCGGATCACACGGCTCGCCAGGCAAGCGCGCAAACGGAAACGGCGCGGAACGGCCACCCACGACCCCTCTCCGTCTCGTCTCGCATGTGCGAAATGAGGAACCGGCCGCTCCCGGCGCCGCGAATCCGCCAGAGCAAATCATCTGTCTGCGGAATCGCATCGCGATTGCGCGGAATGATGTGGATTTGCTCGCTCTAATGGGCGGCCGAACGCCGGCCCCGCCATGGCGCGACCGGTGCCGGCTGGGTGGCGACCTCCAGCAGCAGATCGCGGAAACGGCGCGCGCGGGCGCAATGCCGGGCAGCACCAAGCTGGCGCTCGGCCTCGGCGCGGGCCGCGGCGCGGCGGTCGCAGTCATCGGGCAGCGCAATCAGCCAGACAAGCAGCAGATCTTCGCCACTGGCTGTGGATTCGGCAGGATTCGGCATGACATCACCCCGTGTCGGCAGCGTGTGGGCGCCGTCGGCAACGCGGGAGATGGGATCGGAGGGAATCGGGGCGATTCCTGCGAATCGCCTCTATCGCCCCGTTGTCGCCCGCCGCGACCGTCCGGCTCGTTACATCCCAGGCTGGTTTCCGGGCTCCGGAGTGTCCTGATCTGGACCGGCGTGGCGCCTTCCCGGGGCGAATCGCCCGGTGGCTCTGTGCCACGCCCCTTCTCCGATACCGTTGCGGGGGCAGCGTCGGTCTTGCACCGACTTCCCAATTCTCCCCGCTTTCGAGGGCGGGGCACCTGGAACACCACGAGTTTACGCGCGGCGGATCGCCAGGCACTCGCGAAAACGACATGGATTGGCCCGCACCGGGCCCTGGTGCATCGCCGAACGGGCGACGACGGAAACGGATTCGTCTAAAACAACCCCATGACGATCCACCATGTCACCAGTTCCCGCTTCAAGGAGCAGTCCCACGCCGCGCTGGCAGATGCCGTGCTGCAGGGCAATCTCACGCGCATGCGGGGCAATTTCCTGCCCCGGCGCGCCAAGGTGCGCGACGGCCTGCCCGAATTCGATGACCTGCGCGACGCAGGCATCGCGATCAAGAAACACACGATCGCCCATCTCGATCTTTATCTGGAGGCCTTCGAGGCCGCGGTCGCCGCCACCGGCGGCACGGTCCACTGGGCCGCCGATGCCGGCGAGGCCCGCGCCATCACGCTCTCGATCTGCCAGGAGCTCGGCGCGCGCACCGTGACCAAGGGCAAGACCATGGTCGGCGAGGAGATCGGCATCAATCCGTACCTGGAAGCCCACGGCATCACGCCGGTGGAGACGGATCTGGGCGAATACATCATCCAGCTTGCCGATCAGCCGCCCAGCCACATCATCGCCCCGGCGATCCACCTCAACCGCGCCCAGGTCGGCCAGATCTTCGCCGACCACCATCCCCACCTGAAGGGCCGCGTGATGGAGGACGTCGATGAGATGCTCGACGACGCCCGCGGCGTGCTGCGCCAGCGTTTCCTCGACGCCGATGTCGGCATCACCGGAGCCAACTTCCTGATCGCCGAAACCGGCCAGACCGTGATCGTCACCAACGAGGGCAACGGCGATCTGACCCAGCTTCTGCCGAAAGCCCATATCGTGCTGGCCGGCATCGAGAAGGTCGTGCCGACCCTGGAGGACGCGACCACCATTCTGCGCGTGCTCGCCCGCTCGGCGACGGGTCAGGAGATGTCGGCCTACACCACCTTCTCGGCCGGCGCGGCGCGGCCGGGCGATCCCGATGGACCGGGCGCCTTCCATGTCGTGCTGATCGACAACGGCCGCTCGGCCCTGCTGGGCGGGGAGACCGAGGACATCCTGCGCTGCATCCGCTGCGGTAGCTGCCTCAACGCCTGCCCGGTCTATGGCAAGGTCGGTGGTCATGCCTACGGCTCCAACTATTCCGGCCCCATGGGCGCGATCCTCACCCCCGCGCTCGCCGGCATGGCCGAGGCCCATCACCTGCCCAATGCCTCCAGCCTGTGCGGACGCTGCGAGGAGGTCTGTCCCATGCGTATCCCGATCCCGAAGATGCTGCGGCATTTCCGGGAGGAGGAGATGAAGATGGGCCTTGCCCCCGCCGCCGCGCGCCGGGGCCTGAAGCTCTGGGCAAAACTCGCCTCGCGCCCCGCCCTGTGGCGCCGCGCCACCAGCCTGGTAACCAGCGTGCTCGGCGCCATGGGCCGGCGGCGAGGACGGTTCTCCGCCCTGCCGCTCTCTGGCGCCTGGACCGCAACCCGCGACCTGCCCGCGCCCCAGGGCAAGAGTTTCCAAAGCCAGTGGGCGCGGCGTTCATGAGCGCGCGCGAGACGATCCTTGCCCGCGTGCGCGCCAGCCGGACCCGGCCCGACGAAGCCGCCGCCAAACGCGCGGTCGACGAACGCCTGGCCGGCCATGCCCGCCATCTCCTGCCCGCGCGCATCGCGCTCGATCACGCCGGGCTGGTCGCGCTGTTTGCCGAAAAGGCCGGCGCGGTCGATGCCACCCTGGAGACGATCGACGACGAGACCGACGTGCCCGCAGCCGTCGCGCGTTACCTGCGCGGGCGCAACCTGCCCGCCGAAGCCGCGATCGCCGCGCACCCCGATCTCGACCGCCTGGACTGGCAGGCCAGTACCATGACGGTGGCGCGCCGCGCGCCCGAGGGCGCCGACCGCGTCGGCATCAACCGGCCGCTCTGCGCCGTCGCCGAAACCGGCACCCTGGTCTTTGCCAGCGGACCGCAAAGCCCGGCGACCATGAACTTCCTGCCCGAAACCCACATCGTGGTGCTGCGCGCCTCCGAGATCGTGGGCGGCTACGAGGATGCCTGGGACCGCCTGCGCGCCGCCGGCCGCGGCCAGGGCCCGGCTCTTCCCCGCACCCTCAACCTGGTCACCGGCACCAGCCGCACCGGCGACATCGAGCAGATCCTCCAGCTTGGTGTCCACGGCCCGAAGTTCATGCACATCCTGGTGGTGAAGGACTGAACGCGCGATGGCCAGGCCGCATCCCGGACACCGGCCCGACGCGGCCTGAGGTGGCCAAGCGCAAGGACAGGGGTCTGTCGAAGGAGGACCTGCGGATCTGGCGCGCGGTCGCCGAATCCGTCGCGCCCATGCCGGGAAAGTATCTTCCGCCGCCCGAACCTGGCGAAACGGTTGCAGCACCGGTCGAAGGCAAGGCACCACCCAGACCGCGCGCGAAGCCTTCCGTGCCGTCACCGGCCAGGCCGCGCAGCACCGCCCTGCACGAACTGGATGCCGCGACGGCCCATGGCATCGATCACCGCATGGCCCAGCGCTTCCGCCGCGGCCAGCTTCCCATCGACGGCACCATCGATCTGCACGGCATGACGCGCGAGCGGGCGCACGACGCCCTCAACCGCTATCTTGCCCAGGCCCAGGGCCGCGGCGACCGTTGCGTCATCGTCGTCACGGGCAAGGGGCAGAAGGGTCCGCTGGAGCCCCACACCGGCGTCCTGAAGGCGACCCTGCCGCGCTGGCTCAACGATGCGCCCAACCGCGCCCGCGTTCTGGCCTTCGCCCCGGCCCGCCCCCAGCACGGCGGCGCCGGCGCGTTCTATGTCCTGCTGAAGCGCACGCGTTGAAGCCAGACGGAGCCGGCAGCCTCAGAAAATGATGTCGCCGTCCCCTAGTTCCGCGTCGTCTGGAATATGGATACGCCCGCCACCGATACCAATACCGTTTTTGAATACACTGGGCTCGGAGACAAAGAAGAAGGCATTGATCATCACGTTAGCCCGTGTACCCTCTAGGTCCTCATTTTTTCTACCGGCGCCTCCTAGAGTTCTGAGCAAGGAAAGCTCCAGATTCGGATCTCCAGTTGAAGAGGTTGCGGCTTCCAGCTCATCCAGACCATCGTCGAGAGCCTCCCCGACTTCGACCTGCGCCTGCGGCACGATCATGACCAGCACACGATCACCATCCAGCGGCACACGGATCAGGTCGGCACCCGGCGGAATCTCCGGCCCGGCCAGTTCCACCGGCGGCCCGGCCGGCTGGTTATCGGCAGGCAACTGACTGGCCAGGGTATCGAACAGCGGGGAAAAGCCGGTCAGGAACTGCACATCGCCGCCGGGCAGGTCCGCCACATCGGGTGTTGTCGCAACGCCCCCGGCACCACCGCCGCTGCCGCCGAACAGGCCGGGCGGAACCGGTCCGAAAAAGAGTGCGCAACAGTTGTTGGGAAAGACGGCGCCGCCAAAATTGTAGCCGATCCCCACCGGCACGCCGAACAGGATACCCGGAATCTGGAAGCCGACCGATCCCACCGCAACGCCGCCCGGACAGGTGATGTTGAAGGGATTGCCATCGATACCGGCGACCTGGCACGGCCCGGCGGGCGCCTGGGCCTTCGCCTGCGGCGCAAAGGCAAACGCGGCAACAACAAACGCCAGGACAACAAGCCATCGCGGATGCGCCATGATCCGGCCTCCTCTAGAAGCGCAGCACAAGACCGCCCAGGGTCTCGTGGCGGTCGAAGCTGTAGAAAGCGATGTTGGAATCGACATCGACCACGTTCCAGCTGGCAAACACCTCCACCCCTTCGGTGAAGCTGTAGCCGATCCGTGCGCCCAGCCAGGAAATCCGGTCCGTGCGCTTCTGGGTAAAGCCCGTCAGGCTGTTGGGGTTCAGATAGTCGACCCAGCTCACCCCCGCCGAAAGATCGACCACCATCTCGGCAGTGAGCTGGCTCTGGCTGGTCAGCGACAGACGGTTGCCGTCGTAGTCGAAATCGCTGCCCTGGGTGCGCTGGATATCGTGGCCGTAGCCCGCGGTCAGCACACTGCCCAGCGCGGGCAGGGCCCAGGACTGGTTGAGCTCCATCGCATAGAGCGGGCCGTCGCGGTTGAATGGCGCAAGACTCGGGTTGTCGAAATCCGAATAGGCGTAGGTCAGCGCGGCTTCGGTCCACCAGCGTTCATGCCAGCGCCAGGTCAGGCCGGCGCGTCCCGCACCGCGCAGCCGCAACATTTCCCCGTCCTGCTCATAGGTGTCCCCGGTCAGGCGCAGGGTGCCCAGCATCTCCTGACCGATCTTGTGCGAAAGGTCGGCCCAGACGAGGTAGCGGTCGGCATTGAGCGAGGAGACATCGGGGTAGCGGTCATAGGCCGCCTGGACACCGACGGAGGCCACCGTCTCGGGATCCACACGCACCCGCCAGTAGGCATCGAAGATCGCGCGGCGCACGCTTGAGGACTCCGAGCTGATGTCGGTCGGCAGCGCCACGCCCTCGCCCAGACCCACGACATTGGAGTTGTAGCCATAGGCCAGGTTGGCGAGCACGGCCCATTCGGAGCCCCCGGGCAGGCTGTCGGCCGGGACAACGTCGAAGGTGACCCCGGCAAGCCGCCCGGGATCGTTTTCGGCCAGGTCGATCAGCTCGGCATAGATCGCCCGGCGGGGCGCCAGCGCGGGATCGATCGCGGCCATCTCTTCCAGCGCCGTTCGGGCCTCCCCGTAACGCCCGGCCGAGGCCAGGGTGACAACCCGCAGTTCGGCAGCTTCGCCCGGATCGAGCTCGGGCCGCTCCAGTTCGGTCAGCGCCGCGTCGTAACGGCCCTCCAGGATCAGGATCTGGACCATGGCAACAATGGCCGGAGAGCGGCGCTCGGGCGCCACCAGCATCGTGTAGGCCTGAAAGCTCTCGATTGCGCCATCGGCATCGCCGCTCTCAAAGCGCGCCGTCGCCAGACGGAACCGCAGGGAGGCATCATCCGGATCGGCGAGCGCCTGAGCCTCGAGCTCCTCGAGCGCAAGTTCCTCACCCTCCTGGGCAAGTCCCGGAGGGGTCAGCGCCAAGGTGACGACAACTGCCCAATGCAGGAAAGGACGGTTGATCTGCCGACAGCAGAGAAAAATCAGATAAGACAAGACGCGCTCCCGGTCCGATGACCGTGGACGCACCTATGATGTCAATTCTGATTGCGCCCCGACACAAGCATGGTCAACAGGACTGGCCTGAGCAACCCCGCAAAAGTATCACTTTTCTTACTTTTACTGGCCGTGCCTGAAAACCAGCGTCTTCGGACGTCATGGCAACGCCTATGCTAAACAAACCACATCGGGTGTTACCTGCAACGCCTTCCACCCTCAGCGCACGAGTCCCCGCGCCATGGACATGCTCGCCATCGTCGTTCCGGTGTTTGCGGTCATCGCCACCGGGCTGATCGCCGTGCGCACCGGGCTGGTACCGGCATCCATCGCATCGGGCCTCGTCACCTTTTCCTATTTCGTCTGCGTGCCCTCGCTGATGTTCTCCATCGTTGCGCGGTATCCGCTGGAGGGCCTGCTGGCCGGTGACTTCTGGCTGCTCTTCGGCGCGGGCTCGCTGATCGTGCTCGTCTTCCTGCGCTACGGCACCGGACGCCTGCTCGGGCGCGACGGGCGCACCCGCGCGGTCAGCGCCCTTGCCGCGGTCATGGCCAACACGGGCTTTGTCGCCCTGCCCGTGCTCTACGCCATCTTCGGCGATGCCGGGGTGCCGCCCGCCGCCATCGCCAACATCGTCATCGCCGCGGTCCTGATCCCCGCCGGGGTCGTCCTGCTGGAAGCAACCGGCGGCAAATCCGGCGGCACGCCCGCCACCCCCCGGCGCATGGCGCTGCAGGTGCTGCGCAATCCCATGGTCTGGCCCGCGCTGCTGGGCTTTGGCTTTGCCGCGCTGAAACTGCCGGTGCCGCAGATGATCGAGGACTATCTCGACCTGCTCGGTCAGGGCCTCACGCCCTGCGCGCTTTTTGCCATCGGCGCATCGGTCAACCTCGCCACGCTGCGCCACGAGGGCAGCCGGATTCTCATCGTCTCGGCGATCAAGCTTGTCGCCCTGCCTGCGCTGGTGCTGGGCGCGGGATTGGCACTGGGGCTCGATCCCTTCCTCACCGCCTGCGCCGTGATCGCGGCGGCCACGCCCACCGCCAACACGGCCTATGTCCTGGCCGTGCAATACGGCACCCAGGAACACTCGGTCGCGGCCACCATTTCGGCGACCACGGCGGCCAGCGTGCTCACCCTGCCCGCCTGGCTCTTCCTGCTCGGCCTGCTGCAACCCGCCCTGTTCGGCGGCTGATCCTCAGCCCTCGCCGGGCTGGGGGCCGTCGTAGCCTTCGATGATGACGATCTCGCCGTCGCTGGCGGGCAGGCGGTGGGCGAGCGCGGCGGCATATTCGGGCGAGCGGTAGCAGGCGAGCGCGGCGGCGTAGTCAGGGAATTCGATCACCACGTTGCGCGAGCGCGCCTTGCCCTCGGGCGCCTCGAAGGGACCCCCGCGCACCAGGAAGCGGCCGCCGTATCTGGCAAAGGCGACCCCGTTGCGTGCGATGTAGCCCTTGTAGGCGTCATCGTCGTGCACATCGACACGGCCGATCCAGTAACCCTTCGCCATGGCGTTTTCCCCTTTAGACTGGTGATCCACACAACACGGAGCGGACCATGCCCGAACTGAAAGGCTCCTGCCATTGCGGCGCCGTTGCCTTCACCGTGGAGAGCCACGGCCGCCATCCCTAAATGCGCTGCTACTGCTCGATCTGCCGCAAGCAGGACGGCGGCGGCGGTTACGCCATCAACCTGTCGGCCGACAAAACCACCATGCAGGTCAGCGGCGCCGAACACCTGACGGTCTACCGCGCGATGATCGACGGCGAGCGCTCCAATGCGGAGCGCAATTTCTGCAAGCACTGCGGCACCGCGTTGTGGCTCTTCGACTCACGCTGGCCCGAGCTGATCCATCCGCTGGCCAGCGCCATCGACAGCGACCTGCCAAGACCGCCCCAGACCGTCCACATCATGCTGGATTTCAAGCCTGGCTGGGTCGCCGTGCCCGGACCCGACAGGAACAACATCCACTTTGCCGGCTACCCGGAACTTTCCATCGAGGACTGGCACAAAAGCCAGGGCCTCTGGGAGGACTGAAGGTTCAGTCCCCGTCGGTCAGTTTGGCGACTTCCTTCACGAAGTCGTTGAACATGTGCTCCAGGGTATCGTCCCAGAAGTCGGGCCAGACCGCGGTCTGCACGACCACGAGATCGCGCGAGGGATCGACGTAGATGAACTGGCCGTTGACGCCCTGGGCCGTGAAGGTGCCCCTGTCGCCGGGATAGGTCCACCACTGGTACTGGTAGCCCATTGGGTAACCCCGGTAGAGCTTGCCCGGCATCACCTGGGGCCGGCTGGGCCGGGTGGCGCGTTCGACCCAGCCCTCGGGCAGCAGGCGCTCCCCGTTCCACATGCCGTCCTGTGCCATCAGCAGGCCCAGGCGGCCCCAGTCGCGCAGGCGCGCGTTGAAGGCGGCAGAGGCGATCTCGCTGGCCTGCGGGCCCTCGCCATCCAGGCCCCAGCTTGCATCTGCCTCCATGCCCATGGGCTGCCACAGCCTGGTTTCGAGATAGGCCGAAAGCGACATGCCGGTGACCCGCTCGACCAGCCAGCCCAGGGCATGGGTATCGGCACCCTTGTAGGTGAAAGTCTCGTAGGGTTCGCCGGCGCGCTCCTGCAGCCCCAGCAGGTGGTCGTGGGCCGAAAGGGTGCGGTTCTGCACGACGGCGATCCACATGGTCTCGCTGTCGGCAGTGTTGGAATCGTAGTCCTCGGTCCAGGCCACGCCCGAGGACATCTGCAGGATCGCCTCGATCGGCACGCCGCCGTAGGCACTGTCGGCCAGTTCGGGAACATACTTGTCGATGGGATCGTCCAGCGATTCGATCAGGCCCTCGCCCAGCGCGATGCCGACCAGCGTCGCGGTGATCGACTTGGCGACCGACTGCGAGGTCATCTGCGAGGTCTCGTCGGCGCCGTTGCCATAGGCCTCCAGGCGGATGACGCCGTCCTTGATGACCAGCAGACCGGTGACGCGCGCACGCTCGATATAGGAAACAAGATCGAGCTTCTCGGCATTGCCCCAGAAGGGCACCTCGCCCAGATCCTCGTTGCGCGGCAGTTCGCTCACGGGCGCGGCCGCGGCCACCACACGCACGGGATAGATATCGGCCCAGTGCCGGTAGGAGCCGACCATGTAGGGCTCGTCCCACATGGAGATCGCATTGCCCACCGGCCAGAGTTCGGCATCGTCTGCCAGTGCCGTCGCCGACACCGCAGCCAACGCCAGCCCGGCCGCAGCCGCTTGCCAAGTGTTCACGCGCACCCCCGTACCGCCGGATCACCCGGCCATGTAACACCGCCCTTACATCGCGCGCCTGCGCCAGGCGATGCAAGCGCAGTCCACGGCTTCGTGACCTCTGTCACGCCATCAGCACGCGGCACCTGGAACGCGACGCGAGAAACGGACGGCTACAGGATGAAGCGGGAAAGGTCCGTGTCCTTGGCCAGTTCGCCGACGCGCTCCTGGACGAAGGCAGCGTCGATGGCCACGGTTTCGCCGCCGCGGTCCGGGGCGGTGAAGCTCACCTCCTCCAGCAGCTTTTCCATCACGGTGTGCAGGCGGCGCGCGCCGATGTTCTCGACCGTCTCATTGATCCGGGTGGCCAGATCGGCCAGCGCGTCGATCGCGTCCTCGCTGAACTCCAGGGTCACCTCCTCGGTGCCCATCAGGGCGGTATACTGGATGATCAGGCTGTTCTCGGGTTCGGTCAGGATGCGGCGGAAGTCGTCGCGGCCCAGGGCCTGCAGCTCGACACGGTTGGGCAGGCGGCCCTGCAGCTCGGGCAGCAGGTCGCTGGGCTTGGACAGGTGGAACGCGCCCGAGCAGATGAACAGGACATGGTCGGTCTTCATCGTCCCGTGTTTGGTCGCGACCGACGTGCCCTCGATCAGGGGCAGCAGGTCGCGCTGCACGCCCTCGCGCGAGACATCCGCACCCTGGCGTTCGCTCCTCGCGGCGATCTTGTCGATCTCGTCGATGAAGACGATGCCGTTCTGCTCGGCCGATTCGATGGCCGCCTTGATGACCTTCTCCTCGTCGAGCAGCTTGTCGGATTCCTCGGCCAGCAGGGCCTCGTAGCTGTCGGAAACCTTCAGGCGGCGCGGCTTGGTCGCCCCGCCCATGGCCTTGCCGAAGATGTCGTTGAGATTGAGCATGCCCATCTGCGCCCCGGGCATGCCGGGGATGTCGAAGGTCGGCAGCGATCCGGCCCCACCGGAATCGCGCAGGTTGAGCTCGATCTCCTTGTCGTCGAGTTCGCCCTGGCGCAGCTTGACGCGGAACTTCTGACGCGTGTCGGGGCTGGCGTTGTCACCGACCAGAGCGTCGAGCACACGCTCCTCGGCGGCAAGCTCGGCCTTGGCGGTCACTTCCTTCCTCATGCGCTCGCGCGTCATGGCTATGGAGATCTCCACCAGGTCGCGCGCGATCTGCTCGACATCGCGCCCGACGTAACCGACCTCGGTGAACTTCGTCGCCTCGACCTTGATGAAGGGCGCATCGGCAAGCCTGGCCAGGCGCCGTGCGATCTCGGTCTTGCCGACGCCCGTGGGGCCGATCATCAGGATGTTCTTGGGCAGAACCTCCTCGCGCAGCGCCGCGGGCAGCTGCTGGCGCCGCCAGCGATTGCGCAGGGCCACGGCCACGGCGCGCTTGGCGTCCTTCTGGCCGACGATGAAACGGTCGAGTTCGGAAACGATCTCGCGGGGGGAAAAGGCGGAGGTCATGCTGCAACATCCAAAAGGTTTGTCGTCCTCCGGCTTGACCGGAGGACCCATGCTGTGACCGTCAGACCAGACGCCACAACGAAGCTTGGCAAGGGCATCGGGGTTACAGCATGGATCGTCCGGTCAAGCCGGACGATGACGGGAAGAAAGAGGGTTCAACGGGCATCGTCGATGGTTTCGAGCGTGACGTTGCCGTTGGTATAGACACAGATCTCGCCGGCGATGGCGAGCGCGCGGCGCGCCACCTCCTCGGCCGAAAGACCGTCCACCGTCATCAGCGCACGCGCGGCGGCCAGGGCGTAGTTGCCGCCCGAACCGATGCCGATCAGGCCGTCGGAAGGCTCCAGCACGTCGCCGGTGCCCGAAACGATCAGCGAGACGTCCCTGTCGGCCACCGCCATCATGGCTTCGAGGCGGCGCAGATAGCGGTCGGTACGCCAGTCCTTGGCGAGCTCGACGCAGGCGCGGGCAAGCTGACCCTTGTGGCGCTCCAGCTTTTCCTCAAGGCGCTCGAACAGGGTGAAGGCGTCGGCCGTGGCGCCGGCGAAGCCGACGATGACGTCGCCCTCGGTGCCGATACGGCGCACCTTCACGGCATTGGCCTTGACCACGGTCGAACCCATGGAGACCTGGCCGTCGCCGGCCACCACCACCTGTCCGCCGCGGCGTACCGCAAGGATGGTGGTGCCGTGCCAGAGGGCGGCCCGGGAATCTGCCGGGGAATCGGACATGGGCGGGTCTTTCCTGGCCCTGCCGGGCCTTGGCTGAAGGGAAACGCCCGGCGGCTTACGATGCGGGGCGCGGGCACCCGTGCTATGTGGGGCCGCAGCCGGACCGGTCAAGCCTGAGTCCCCCCGGGGCCCGCTCCGGTTCCCCGCCAGGCAGGAGGCAGCCATGCGCGACTACGCCGTTCTCGTGCGCGACCGGCACCCGGACCGGGCGCCCGACATCGCCCTGGTGCCCTATGGCTTTTCCTGGGGCGCCTTCCTGTTCCAGGCGCTGTGGGCGCTCTACCGCGGCGTCTGGCTGACCGCGATCATCCTGCTGGTCGCCGCCATGGCGATCTCCCTGCTCGCCGGCCTGATGGGTCTCGATCCCCTCGGCGCGGCGGTGGTCGAGATCGCCGGATCCCTGATTCTGGCCTTTGCGGCCAGCGATCTGCGCCGATTCGAGCTTATCCGGCGCGGTTTTGCCCTCGTCGGTTTCGTGCGCGCCGGAAGCCTTGCCGAGGCCGAGGCACGGGCTATTGCCGGGCTTGTGGAGGAAGCAGTGGAACAACCGGTGGAGCAAGGGGGTGGAGCCACGGAATTATCACATTTGCAGGGGTTGCAGCCCCTCGCGAACCGGTCCATGTAGCCCGACATGGACGCATCCCAGCCCGCACCCGCGACTTCCGTTTCGGTCGAACACGTCACGGAACTCAACCGCCTCGACCTCGACGATCTGTGCGATGCCACCGATGCGGCGATTGTCGACGGCAACGGTTTCGGCTGGCTCACGCCCCAGCCGCGCGACCAGATGGAGCGTTACTGGAAGGGCGTCCTGCTGGTGCCCGAGCGCCTGCTCTGGATCGGCCGCCTGGACGGCTCCGTCGCCGCCAGCGCCCAGCTTCAGCTTCCGCCCCGCTTCAACGAGGCCCAGGCCCACTGCCCGCAGCTCACCACCCACTTCGTCGCCCCCTGGGCGCGCGGCCACGGCCTTGCCGCCGGCCTGCTCGAGGCGGTGGAGGAATACTGCGGCCAGCAGGGCTACACGCACCTGCGTCTGGACGTGCGCTGCACCCAGGCCCGCGCCATCGAGGTCTACGAGGATCACGGTTTCACCCGCTGGGGCGAACTGCCGAGCTACGCCAAGATCGACGGCAAGCTGGTGACGGGCTATTTCTACGTGAAGGACCTCACCGCCGGGTGAGCCATCTCCGCCGCGCGACGCACGTCGCCGGCACAGCACAAAATCGCTTCATGGACCACCCGCTGCGCAGCCGGGAAGCCACAGCCGCGTTCTCATCACGGCGCGCAACAAAAAGACATGGCCACGACATCGGCCCGACATGAAGACGCGCCATAGTCCCGCCACCACGGGGATGTGGCGAGAAGAGGAAACGACGATGAACGACTGGATGCGCAACAACGGAGAACCCTGCCTGGACGAGGTCCTGCGCGATCCGATCGTGGCCGCCCTGATGCGTGGCGACGGCGTCACCGAACGCCATATCCGAGAGGTCGTGCAGAAGGCCCGCCGCCAGCCCGCCCCCGCGCGCCACGGCCCCGGCTCCCTGCCCGCCTACGTCTCGACCTCGTCATTCTGAGAGACAGCGGCCAGAGAGACGCCGGCTTTTTCGACCGCGACCGCGAACCCTCACCCCCGCGTCACGTTCCTGCCTTTGACGGCCGCTAGAAGCCGCGACGCAACACGTGCGGCAACAGGGAGAACACCGTGCAGCAGGATTGGCGCCACGCCGGCATCGAACCCGCCATCGACGACATGCTCGCCGACCCCATCGTCCACGCCATCATGCGCCGCGACGGCATCGGCGAGGGCGAGGTCCGCGCAGCGATTGCGCATGCCCGGCGCGGTCCCGCGCTGATCGTTTCCCTGCCGACGGGTCGCAGCCCGCGCTGATCCCTAGTGCCGGAAGTGGCGCATCCCGGTCATGACCATGGCCATGCCGCGTTCGTCGGCGGCAGCGATGACCTCGGCGTCGCGCATCGAGCCGCCGGGCTGGATGGCGGCCATGGCGCCGCCCTCGGCGGCCTCCAGCAGGCCGTCGGCGAAGGGGAAGAAGGCGTCTGAGGCCACCACCGCACCCTCGATGGAAAGACCCGCGCGGGCAGCCTTGCCGCGGGCGATGATCGCCGAATCGAGACGGCTCATCTGGCCGGCACCGATCCCCACGGTGGCCAGATCCTTCACATAGACGATGGCGTTGGACTTCACGTGTTTGGCCACACGGAAGGCAAACAGCATGTCGGCCAGTTCGTTTTTGCTGGGCGCGCGTTTCGTGGCTACCGTGAGGTCGCCCGCGTCGACATGGCCGGTGTCGCGGGTCTGCACCAGCAGGCCGCCGGCCAGGTTGCGCACGTTGTAGCCGGGCGTGGCGGCATCCGGCATGGCATCGGTCAGCAGCAGGCGCAGGTTCTTCTTCGCGGCGAAGACGGCGAGCGCGCCCTCGTCGGCGCCGGGTGCGATGACGACCTCGGTGAAGACCTCCACGATCTGTCTGGCGGTCGCTTCGTCCAGCGCACGGTTGGCCGCGACGATTCCGCCGAAGGCGCTGACGGGATCGCAGGCCAGGGCCTTTGCGTGGGCCTCTGCGAGTGAGTTGCCCAGCGCGACGCCGCAGGGGTTGGCGTGTTTGATGATGGCGATGGCGGGCTCGGCGAATTCGGCGACCAGCTCGAAGGCGGCATCGGTGTCGTTGAGGTTGTTGAACGACAGCTCCTTGCCCTGCACCTGACGCGCCGTGGCGATACCTGGCCGGTCGCTGCCGTCGGCGTAGAAGGCGGCCTGCTGGTGGGGGTTCTCGCCATAACGCAGGGTGCTGCTGAGCGTCCCGGCAAAGCCGATGCGGCGCGGAAAGGCCTCACCCGTCTCGGCCGCGAAGCGGCGGGCGATGGCGCTGTCGTAGGCGCCGGTGCGGCCATAGGCGGTGGCGGCAAGGCGCGTGCGCAGGGCAAGGCTCGTTGCACCGCCCTTCTCGTCCATCTCGGCGATCACGGCGCCATAGTCCTCGACATCGGTGACGACGGCGACGAAGGCGTGGTTCTTGGCCGCCGAGCGGATCATGGCGGGCCCGCCGATGTCGATGTTCTCCACCGTCTCGTCCCAGTCGGCGCCGCGCGCCATGGTCGCCTCGAAGGGGTAGAGGTTCACCACCACCAGGTCGATCGCGCCGATGCCGTGCCGGGCCATCGCATCGGTGTGCTCGGGCAGGTCGCGGCGCGCCAGGATGCCGCCGTGCACCGTGGGGTGCAGGGTCTTCACCCGACCGTCCATCATCTCAGGAAAGCCGGTCAGCTCGGCGACTTCCTGCACCGGCAGGCCGGCCTCGGCGATGGCGCGCGCCGTGCCGCCGGTCGAAACCAGCGCGACCCCATGGCCGTGCAGCGCGCGGGCGAAGTCGATGAGGCCGGTCTTGTCGGAAACCGAAAGCAGCGCGCGGGTGATCTTCACGTCGGTCATGGTCGTCCCTTTCGTCGCGCCCCGTCTCTACAGCAGGACGCGGGAACCGCAAGGTCCGGCGCAGCAGGAAATCGGGGAGCGTTGCCGATTCAGGCGGTCTTCTTCCTTGCCGCAGGCTTGCGTTTCACAGCCGGCTTGGCCTCCATGGCGGCGGCGGCGCGTTCGGCGATCACCTCGTCCAGGGCCTTCAGGCCGATGACGCCGGTCGACCAGCCGGCATAGTGGGCGACGTGAATCAGCGTCTCGCGCAGCTCGGCCGGCTTGAGGCCCAGGTTCAGCGCGCCCTTGAGATGGCCCTTCAACTGGGCCTCGCGACCGAAGGCGGCAAGCACGGCGCAGGTGATGCGCGAACGCTCCTTCATCGCCAGGCCCGGCCGGGTCCAGACCTCGCCGAAGAGATAGTCATTGGTCAGGTCCATGAAGGGCTTCATCTGGCCCGCGGCGGGCGGCAGGCCCTGGGGGCCAAAAAGCTGCTGGGTGACCTTCTTGCCCTTGGTGGCGCGGTCGTTTTTTGCCATGGCGATACTCCACATTGCATTTGCGTTAGCGACCTTACGATGCCCGTGCCTCAGCCGCGATAGAGGAACGCGGCATACGAAGGGAACTCACGGCACGACGCCGGTGTTAAGGTAATGGCCATGTACAAGCTTTTCGCCCAACCGCTCGTCACGCGAAGCTGGCCCACGGCCGCGCGCTACGGGGTCACCCTGGTCATGGTGCTGGCCGCCCTGGCGGCCACCGAATGGCTCCAGCCGCATATGAACGGCCACACCTTCACCTTCTTCTACGCCGCGGTCGTGGCCGCCGGCGTGATGTTCAACCACGGCAGCAGCATCGTCGCCCTGCTCACCAGCGCGGTCCTTGCCGATTACTTCTTCCTCGATCCGGTAGGCAGCTTCGACATTGGTGCCGATATCGTGCCCTGGCTCGCCTTCGTGGCGATCTGCCTCGTCATCGGCATCGTGGTCAAGGCGATGCACGTGGCGGTCCACCATCTGCACGCGGCCAACCGGGCGCTCGCCTCCTCGGATTCGGAAAAGGACCTGCTGCTGCGCGAGGCGACCCATCGCACACGCAACGACCTGCAGATGCTGGGCGCGCTGATCGATCTGCAGATGCGCGCCTCGGACAATGCCCTGGTGCGCAACGCGCTGTCGGCGACGCGCGGGCGCGTCCGCCTGCTGGGCGAGGTGCAACAGCGGCTGCGCCGCACCCAGGACAACACCGTCGTCGACATGCGCGATTTCATTACCGGCCTGTGCGACGACCTGCGCCACACGCTCTTCGATCTCCATCCGATCACGCTCACGCTGCAGGCCGAGCAGCACGATCTCTCCCAGGAGCAGGCCGTGGCCGTCGGGCTTGTCATCAACGAACTGGCGACCAATGCCCTGAAGTATGCCTTCCCCGATGGCCGGCAGGGTCATCTCCGGATCGGCTTCGTGCGCCAGGACAGCGACTATGTGGTGACCGTAGAGGACGACGGGATCGGTGCTGCGACGGCCCGGCCGCAGAGCGGCACCGGCACCCACATGGGCCAGCGCCTGCTGCGCGCCCTTGCCGCCCAGCTTCACGGCGAGATTGCCGTGGAAACGCGCGACGGCACCATCGCCACCCTGCGCTTTCCCGTGGTCTCCTAGAGCAGGCGATATGGCGCCCGACGAAGCGCCGTTGACGCGGCGCCGGAGCGCCGTCACCGTTGCCCGTGACCGCAACGGAGAACCCCATGCCCGCCTTCGAAACCGCCGAGTACCGCGCCCGTGTCCAGCGCCTGTCAGCAGAGATGGAAAAGGCGGGGATCGACACCCTGGTCCTGCTCACCGAAGCGCACATGGATTTCCTCACGGGTTATGCCGGGCGCTCCGACTACGTGCCCCAGTGCGCGATCCTGCGCGCGGGTGATGCCGATGCCTCGCTCATGCTGCGCGCGATGGACATCCACTGCGCCTATCCCACCTCCTATCTCGACCGCGATCTCGTCCATGCCTACCCCGAGAACCTGATCGGCACGCCGTCCCGTTCGCCCTGGGAGGCGATCGGCGCGCGCATCCTGGAGGTCGCGGGCAAGGGCCGGATCGGCGTCGAGCTGGGTGCCGCGACCTTCTCCTACGGCGACCACCAGCAGCTCACCAGGGCCATGGGCGGGCGCGAAATGATCGACGGCACCGGCCTGATGAAACAGGTGAAGGTGAAGAAATCTCCCGCGGAACTGGCATGCATGCGCCAGGCCGGGCGCATCGCCGACAAGGCCTTTGCCAGCGCCCTCGACAAGCTCGCCGAGGGCGTGCGCCAGTGCGACGTCGCCGCCGTCATCCACCACGATCTGATCGCCGGCACGCCGGAAGGCGGCGGCGGGCCGCACAAGGCGGTCACCATGCCGACCGGCCCCGGCGTCGCCCAGGCGCCGCATCTGAAATGGACCGACGCGCCCTTCGCCAAGGGCGACCAGACCGATTTCGAGATCGGCGCCACCGTCCACCGCTATACCTGCGGCCTCTCGCGCACCACGATCATCGGTGAGCCCTCCGACCGCCTGCGCTTCGTCCACGACGCGGTGCTCGAGGGTTTCGAGGCCGCCCGCGCGGTGCTCAACCCCGGCGCGCGCTGCAGCGACGTCCACCGCGCCTTCAAGGCCGCCTTCGACCGCCACGGCATCGAGAAGGCCTCGCGCATCGGCTATTCCATCGGTCTCGACTGGGGCGATCTGTGCTTCAGCCTGCAGGGCGATGACGACACCGTGCTGGAGCCCGGCTTCACCGCCCATCTCATCATCGGCATCTGGGAACCCGAGGACGCCTATGTGCTGAGCGAGACCATCGAGGTCGGTGAGAACAAGGGCTTCAGCCTTTCGCAGACGCCGCGCGAGCTGTTCGTGCGGTAGTTCCCTTGGCTTAGTAGGGCCACCGATAAGTAATCTGACACCAGGTTACTAGCGCGTCCTCCTGCATCGTAGCGAAACTCACGATATTGTTTCGCTCTGAATCGATCCACAGATGCGACCGATACTCGCATGAACCAACCAAGCAGGACCCCGGCGCCGAGGAAGCGGGCACACCCAGTTCCTCCACCAACTGTGGAAGGAGAACGAAGCAGATGGTGTTCGGATCGGCTTGCGGCGAGAGGTAGACACGATTGAGACCACGCTCGCCGAAGAGCAGGCTCACGTCGTAGGGGACTTCTCCCTTCTCGTAGGTCATCTCCATCGCCGCGACGGTGCCGACAGAGACACGGCTGGCAGAGAAGGAAACTGACGCAACCACGCCATCCGTCGCCTCGGACACTTCGTCCGGCGACATGCCCCAGCGCGTCATCGCCCAGTCCGCCCAAGCCGGCCAGGCCATCACGAGCAGCAACGTCAGCGCGAGAATCAGCCGTGTCATGCCCGTCAGCGTGGGCGGCACCGACACCGCGGTCAAGCAGCCGTGTTGCGACACGGCTGCCCCGAAAACAGAAACGGCCCGCTCGCGATTGCGAAGCGGGCCGTCCGTGAAGTGCGCGATAGGTCAGGTGTTCATCGACTGGAAGAAGTCGTCGTTGTTCTTGGTGTGCTTGAGCTTCTCCATGAGGAACTCCATGGCATCGACCGGACCCATGGGCATCAGGATGCGGCGCAGGACCCACATCTTGGAGAGGCGGCCCTTGTCGACCAGCAACTCCTCCTTGCGGGTGCCGGACTTGCCGACGTCGATGGCCGGGAAGATGCGCTTGTCGGCGATCTTGCGGTCCATGACGATCTCGGAGTTACCGGTGCCCTTGAACTCCTCGAAGATGACCTCGTCCATGCGGCTGCCGGTGTCGATCAGGGCGGTCGCGATGATGGTCAGCGAACCGCCGTTCTCGATGTTGCGCGCCGCGCCGAAGAAGCGCTTGGGGCGCTGCAGGGCGTTGGCGTCGACACCGCCGGTCAGGACCTTGCCCGAGCTTGGCACGACCGTGTTGTAGGCGCGCGCCAGGCGGGTGATGGAGTCGAGCAGGATCACCACGTCGCGCTTCTGCTCGACCAGGCGCTTGGCCTTCTCGATCACCATCTCGGAAACCGCGACGTGGCGCGTGGCCGGCTCGTCGAAAGTCGAGGCAACCACCTCGCCCTTCACGGAGCGCTGCATGTCGGTGACTTCCTCGGGCCGCTCGTCGATCAGCAATACGATCAGGTAGACGTCGGGATGGTTGGTCTCGATGGCGTGCGCGATGTTCTGCATCAGCACGGTCTTGCCGGCGCGCGGCGGGCTGGTGAGCAGGGCGCGCTGGCCCTTGCCGAGCGGGGAGACCAGCTCGATGACCCGGGTCGAGAGATCCTTGCGGGTGGGGTCCTGGATCTCCAGGTCGAGCTTCTCTTCCGGATAGAGCGGCGTCAGGTTGTCGAAGGGCACCCTGTGGCGCGTCAGGTCGGGATCGTCGAAGTTGATCGTGGTGACCTTGAGCAGGGCGAAGTAACGCTCGTTGTCCTTGGGCGCCCGGATCTGGCCCTCGACCGTGTCGCCGGTCTTCAGCGCAAAGCGGCGCACCTGGCTGGGGCTGACGTAGATGTCGTCGGGGCCCGCCAGGTAGTTGGCTTCGGGCGCGCGCAGGAAGCCGAAGCCATCGGGCAGCACCTCGAGGGTGCCCTGGCCGAAGATCGGCACGTCCTGGTCTGCCATCTCCTTCAGGATGGCGAACATCAGGTCCTGCTTGCGCAGGACACTGGCGTTCTCGATGCCCAGTTCCTCGCCGATCTCCAGAAGCTCTTCGGGCTTCTTGTTCTTCAGTTCCTGAAGATTGAGCGGCTTGTCACCGGAGATGGAAATGGGACGGGGAGCGTCTGCTGCTTCGGATGCGGCCATATGGGACCTTCTGGGGGCGGCGAATGCGGAAGAGTCCGCCGGAATGTCTGGTTGGGTTTGCGCGTTCCGACCCTGTCCGCTTTGCGGAGGGTGCGGTCATTCCGGCCAGTGGCCGGAACCTGCGTTCGGTGAGAGGATCAAGAGATAAGCGCGGCTCGGCCCGGAGTCAAACGACAACTGCACAACAGCAGGACGACAGCATGGAGCCTACGGGCAGACAAGAGACCAGAGAAAACCGCACGGCTTGGCTGGCACGGCTGCGCCGCCTCGATCCGCGCCAGCTCGGCTGGACGGAAGCCGTCGCACTCTGCGCCCTGTTCGCGGTGGCGGCGGGCCTCTGGATCTTCGCGGCCCTGACCGACGAGGTGCTGGAGGGCGACACCCGCGCCTTCGACACCGCCGTGCTGATGTTCCTGCGCACACCCGGCGACCCCGAGAATCCGATCGGTCCGGCCTGGTTCGAATACACCATGAAGGACATGACGACCCTGGGCGGTTATCCCTTCGTCAGCCTGCTGGCCGCGATCGTGGTGGGTTACCTGCTGGTGCGCCGCCTGTGGGTCAGCGCGCTCATCGTGCCGGCGGTGGTGATCGGCGGCATCCTGCTCAACAGCGCGCTGAAGACCGGCTTTGCCCGCCCGCGACCCTCGCTCGTGGCCCACATCGTGGAGGTCCAGACGCTGAGCTATCCCAGCGGCCACGCCATGATCTCGGCGATCGTCTATCTCACGCTCGGCGTGCTGCTGGCCGAGGCGCAGGCCTCGCGGCGCGCCCAGATCTACGTCATGGCCGTGGCCGTCGCGCTGGCCGTGATCGTGGGCATCAGCCGGGTCTATCTGGGCGTCCACTGGCCCACGGACGTGCTGGCCGGATGGTGCGTCGGCGCCGTGCTGGCGCTGGGTGTCTGGCTCGCCGTGCGCTGGGGACCATGGGCATGGCAGCGCCGCCGCAACATTCCAGGACTCTAAGGCTCAGGGCGCGCGGCGCAGCACCAGCCAGGCGCCCACCCCGGCGATGACGCCGGTCCACAAGCCCCACAGGGTGAGCACCGCGCCGCCGATCTCCATCACCGCGCCATCGGCCCAGCCTGCGGCAAGGCCGACGACCGCCGGCGGCACCATGGTGCACAGCAGGAGGGGCAGTCCGCTGCGCCGGCGCAGAGCCAGGCCGCCGTCGACGGCGATCCAGCCGCACAGCGGCGGCAGCAGCAGCAGCCAGACCGACAGCACGGCATAGGGGGCAAAGGTGAGAGGCAGGACATAGGCCAGCAGGCTCAGCATGGTCGCCAGCATCAGGGCGCGCGAGCGTGCCTGGCCGGGCGGCGATGAGGGCTGCTCTGCCATCAGAAGGGCTTGGCCACGGCCATCAACACGATGATGACCATCAGCACTGCCGGCATCTCGTTCATCCAGCGGTAGAAGCGCGCCGAATGGGCATTGCGCCCCTCGGCAAAGCCGCGCCGCCAGCGCGCCAGGAAGCCATGGATGGCAAACATGAGGATCAGCATGAGCACCTTCACGTGCCACCAGCCCTCCTGCCAGATGCCCGGGCCGCGGTTCATGAACAGCAGCACGCCGAAGACCAGGGCAACGATCATCGACGGATTGACGATACCGCGCAGCAGGCGCCGCTCCATGATCTGCAGGGTCTTGTCAAGTTCGGAAAGGGGTGCGGCCTCGGCGTGATAGACGAAGAGGCGGGGCAGATAGAGCATGCCCGCCATCCAGGCCATGACCGCGATGATGTGCAGCGCCTTGATCCAGAGATAGGCGCCGCCGAGAAAACCTTCCATGGGAACCCTGTCCTGCTGCCGCCCCGTTGCCTAACGCGCCGGGCGGCCGGACTCAAGCGTGCTCTGGCACCGCCGCCTCAGGAAACAGCGGCGTCTGCCCCGATGGGAGCTGCGCGAGAGCCCCAGGGCCAGATCATCATCTGGGCCAGCATCATCGCCGGGAACCCGGCAAGAACCATGGCGAGGATGGTGAGACCGGGATGGGAGACCAGTTCGTCGAGCATGGAGCCGGTCCAGAGCATGATGAAACCGGTCGCGGTCAGGCAGAGCATTGCGGTGCCAGCGAGCGGTGCCACCATCGCCGTGGCGAACGGCCCCAGGTCAAGACGCGGCAGCAGTGCCTGGGCCGGCCACATGGCGCAGGCAAGGCCCAGGATGACGGCAGGCAGGCAGATCGCCGTATCGATCAGCAGCACACTGGGCCGCAGACCCTCGATGGGAGGCAGTACATGATCGGCAAGAATGGTGAAGATCACGGCAAACAGGGCGGTCGTGGCAAGCACGCATGCCTGCAGCCACAGACTCCAGAAACATCGGCAGGCGGGATCACCGGCGGCCATGCCCTCGCGCAGGTAGGCAGGAATGGATGTGTGCATCGACCGTCTCCCTTGCGCTCTGGTTGCTTCCGTCCGGTCACCTGATCCGTTCCAAGCGGCGATCCGACAACGGCACTATTGCGCCGCTTGGCATGTCGCGCCACGCAGCAGAGGACTTACAACTTTCGGACGAGTGCGGCTAAGCCGGTCAGGTGTGCGCCATGCAGGGGCACTTCGCCCAGGATGACGGACAGAAACGACCGCCCGTATGACTGCCCAGAACCGGCGCATCGTTTTCCATCAGGCGACGGACATGATCCGCCAGGCCATCGATGAAGGCCTTTTGCGTGCCCAGGGCCGGGACGCGGATGTAGGGCGCGCAGCCTGCCTTGTGGGCGAGTTCGCCGTATTCCAGATCGAGTTCGACCAGGGTTTCGGAATGTTCGGAGACAAAGGCGATGGGCACGACGACCACGCCCTTGCCTTCCTTGCCGGCGCGCTTGATCTCGTCGTCGGTCGAGGGGCCGATCCACTTCAGCGGGCCGACGCGGGACTGGTAGCAAACCTGCCAGTCGAGATCGGGGCGCGCGAGTCTCTCGACCACGGCGGCGGCGGTCTGCTCGATCTGCCACTGATAGGGATCGCCCGCCGCGACGATCTTCTCGGGCAGGCCATGGGCCGAAAACAGCACCCGCACGGGGGCATCGCCGGCCTTCTCCAGTGCCGCGGCGATCAGGTCGGCGTGACCGGAAATCAGACCAGTCTCTTGCGGATAACAGCAGAGCGCGGTGGTCGGCGCGGTGATGCCCGCGCGCGCGGCGCAGCGGTGCCATTCGCCAAAGGATGAACCGGTCGTGGTGGTGGAGAACTGGGGATAGAGCGGCAGCAGGACGATACGGTCGGGGCCGTAATCGGCAACCTCGCGCACCGTGTCTTCGACCATGGGATGCCAGTAGCGCATGGCGATGAAGATGCGGGCGTCCTCGCCCAGCTCCGCCGACAAGGCATTGGCCTGGGCCGCGGTTTCCTCGTTCAACGGTGAGCGCCCGCCGATGCGGGCATAGATCTCGCGCGCCTGTTTCTCGCGCTTGCGCGAGATGACCTCGGCCAGCAGCGGACGCAAGGGCCAGGGCAGGCCGATGATCGCGGGATCGTTGAACAGGTTCTTCAGGAAGGGCTGGATCGCCTCGGGCCGGTCGGGACCGCCCAGGTTGAACAGGACAACGGCTGTTTTCATGGCCGCCATCCGCGCACGATCTCCACCAGTTGGGCGACATGTTCCGGTGGAGTTTCCTTGATCACGCCATGGCCCAGGTTGAAGACATGGGGACCACCCTTCAGCGCCTCGAGAATGGCCAGGGCCTCGCGTTCCAAACGCGCGCCGCCTTCGAGCAGGGCCTGCGGATCGAGATTGCCCTGCACCGGCAGCTTGTCCTGCAGGCCGGCCATCACGGCGACATCGGTTTCCTGATCGAACTGCATGGCATCCACCCCCGTTTCCCGCGCATAGGCGCCATAGGCTCCGCCCGCGCCACGGGGAAAGCCGATCACGGGTACGCCGGGACGGGCCTCGTGGATCTTCGCCACGATCGCGCGCGCCGGTGCGATCGACCAGCGCTCGAAGGCCGGACCCTCCAGCAGGCCGGACCACGAATCGAAAAGCTGCACAGCTTCGGCGCCGGCATCGATCTCGGCGATCAGCAGGGCAGCGACCGCCTCGATGAGCACGGCGATGATGCGGTCCATCATCGGCGGCTCGTCGACCATCAGGGCGCGCGTCGCGGGAAACTCGCCGCCGCCGCGCCCGTCGATCATGTAGGCCGCCAGGGTAAAGGGCGCCCCGGCAAAGCCGATCAGCGTGGTCTCAGGATCGAGTGCGGCCTTGACCTTGGCCAGCGTCATGAACAGCGGAAGGTTGCCCTCCACCGCCTTCTCGGGCGCGAAGGTGTCGAGCAGGGCGATGTCGAGTGGTTCCAGCAGCGGACCCTCGCCCGTGGCAAAACGCACGGTCTGGCCCATGGCATGGGGCACGATCAGGATGTCGGAAAAGACGATGGCAGCGTCCAGGCCAAAGCGCCGGATCGGCTGCAGGGTGATTTCGGATGCCATCTCGGGATCGTTGCAGCAGGCCAGGAAGTCGTCGGCACTGGCGCGCAGTTGCCGGTATTCCGGCAGGTAACGTCCGGCCTGGCGCATCAGCCAGATCGGCACGGGCTGCCTGCGCTCACCCTTCAGGGCGGCGAGCAGCGGCTTGGTGGAAACGGTTGTCATGGTGCTCATGGGCTGTCGGGATACACCGTACCTCTACACTAAAGGGAAGAATCTTAAGAATCTTGTGGTTGTAGTGGGTCGGCTTGAACCCGGGGATCGAATGCTGTCCGCGGGTCTGTGAACAGGGCTGTGCGCCCTGGGGGCAGGATTGGACCCGGCGTTCTGTGAATCTCCTGAAAGCCGCGCCCTGCCCGCGAGTCGCGCCGGGGACTCCCTGTGGAAATCTCGTGCATAACCCCGACGGCGATGCGCAGGCACAGGGGCGATCCACAGCGCGCCGTATCATCCTGTCCCCATGGGGAGGCAGCCTGTGTGGAAACCGCGCCAAAGGGATGGGACTTGCGGGCCGGTGCGAAACCGGCCAGTTATCCCCGCCACCCGCGATGTCATCCACAAGCCCGATCCACAGGGCCGATCCACAGGGACATGAGCAAGGACTTCCACTTTCATCTGGTTTCGGACGCCACCGGAGAGACGATCCTCTCGGTCGCCCACGCTGCCGTCGCCCAATTCGAGGACGTCGAGGCGATCGAACACGTCTGGGCCCTGGTCCGTTCGACGCGCCAGATGGACCGCGTGCTGGCCGGAATCGAGGCCGACCCCGGCGTCGTCATCTACACCATGGTCGATCCGGCCCGGCGCGATCAGTTGACCGCCGGCTGTCAGCGCCTGGGCGTGCCCTGCGTGCCGGTGCTCGATCCCGTGCTCGGCGTGCTTTCGAGTTATCTCGGCCAGCCGGTGAAGGGCCAGCCGGGCGGCCAGCACGCGCTCGATGCCGATTACTTCCAGCGCATGGACGCCATCCAGTACGTCCTGCGCCACGACGACGGCCAGTCGCCCTTCGATCTCGACGAGGCCCACATCATCGTCGTGGGCGTTTCGCGCACGTCGAAGACGCCGACCTGTTTCTACCTCGCCAACCGGGGTCTCAAAGCCGCCAACGTGCCCATCGTGCCGGGCGTGGCCGTGCCCGAGGAACTGCTGGTCGCGGCCCGTCCGCTGATCGTTGCCCTGCACCAGAGCCCGGACCGCCTGGTTCAGGTGCGGCGCAACCGCATGACCATGCTGAAGCAGGACGAGGAGACCGATTACGTCGCGCCCGATGCCGTGCGCCAGGAGATCGCGCAGGCCCGCCGCCTTTACGAGAAACACGGCTGGCCGATCATCGACGTGACGCGGCGCTCCATCGAGGAGACCGCCGCGGCGATCATGGTGCTCTACCAGGAACGCTTCGGAGCCCTGCCATGAGTCTCGTCCTTGCCTCCAAGAGTTTCGGGCGGCGCGCCATGCTGGAAAATGCCGGCCTCGTCTTCGCGGTCGATGCCGCCAACGTGGACGAGGACGCGGTCAAGGAGGCGCTCAAGGCCGAGGGCGCGCCGGTCGCGCGCGCCGCCGAGGCGCTAGCCGAACTCAAGGCGCGCCGCGTCAGCGCGCGTCAGGCCGGCGCCGTCGTGCTGGGTGCCGATTCCATGCTGGAATGCAACGGCCGCTGGTTCGACAAGGCGCAAACCATGGATCAGGCGCGCGAACAGCTTCTTGCCCTGCGTGGCCTGACCCACAGTCTGGTGACGAGCGCGGTCCTGGTGCGCGACGAGGCGCGCATCTGGCACCATACCGCCGTGGCGCGCATGACCATGCGCAGGTTCTCGGACGGCTTTCTAGACGACTACCTCGAAGCCATCGGCGATGCGGCGCTTTCCAGCGTCGGCTGCTACCAGGTCGAGGGGCGCGGGCTGCAGCTTTTCTCTGCCATCGAAGGCGATTTCTACGCCATCGTCGGCCTGCCCATGGTCGCCGTGCTCGAACAGCTTCGCGTGCTGGGGGAACTGCCGTCATGACGATTACGGGCAAGGCCGCCGTCGCCGGTGTCATGGGCTGGCCGGTTTCCCATTCCCGCTCGCCGCGCCTGCACGGCTTCTGGCTGGAGGCTTATGGCATCGACGGCGCCTATGTGCCCATGGCCGTTGCGCCGGAGAACCTGGAGGCGGCGCTGCGCGGCATGGCCGCGCTCGGCATGAAGGGCTGCAACGTCACCCTGCCGCACAAGGAAACCACACTGGGGCTGGCCGACGCGGCCGATGAGACCGCGCGGCGCATCGGTGCGGCCAACACGGTCGTTGTGCGCGAGGACGGCAGCCTTGCCGTCAGCAACACCGATGCCTTCGGCTTCATCGAGAACCTGGAGGCGCGTGCGCCGGGCTGGCCCAGCGGGCGCCCTGTCCTGCTGCTGGGCGCGGGCGGCGCCAGCCGTGCCGTGATCGTCGCCCTGCTCGATGCCGGTGTGCCGCAGGTCCGCATCGCCAACCGTACCCTGGAACGCGCCCAGGCGCTGGCCGATGCCTTCGGGTCGGCGGTGCAGCCGGTCGCCTGGGAAGAGCGCGCCGCCGCGCTGGACGGCGCCGGTCTTCTGGTCAACGGCACCCAGCTCGGCATGGCCGGCCAGCCGCCCCTGGAGATGCCGCTCGATGCTCTCGCCGGCGACGGTGTCGTCTATGATCTGGTCTATGTGCCGCTGCAGACGGAGCTGTTGAAGGCCGCCGCGGCGCGCCGCCTGCGCTGTGTCGATGGCCTGGGCATGCTGCTCCACCAGGCCCGTCCCGGCTTTGCCGCCTGGTTCGGGCGCGAGCCGGAGGTCACCGGCGCGCTTTATGCCTATCTCGCCGAGGGGCTGTGAGCGCGCCAGAGGCCCTGGCCGATCCGGAGACCCTGGCGGCGATCGTCGCCCGCCTTGATCCCGCCGCACGCCTCGTCGGCCACCGCCATCTCGACGGTGGCGTCTCGGCGACCATGGTGGCGCTCGACCTGGAACAGGATGGTGCCGCGCACACGGTGATCCTGCGCCTGCCGGGGCCGGTGAACCTTGCCGCCGATCCCGAATCGGCGGCCCATGAACACGCCGTGCTGGAGCTGCTCGCCCGCCACGACCTGCCCGCGCCGCGTCCCCTGATGCTCGACACCGCGCGCGATCTGCTGCCGGTCGATTACCTGGTGCTCGGCTGGCTGGAGGGCCGTGTCGCCTTCGCCCCGCGCGACCGCGAGATCAGCGCCCGCGCCATGGCCGATCTGATGGTCCGCATCCATGGCATCGCCGCCGGGCCGGAGCTTGGCTTTCTGCCGCAGGCAGGCCATCCGCTCGATGCCCTGGCAAGGCCGGTCGCCGACGATCATCCCTATGCGCTTGATCCCGCGAGCATCGCCGGACTGGAGGCGCTGCGGCCCCTGGTGGCGCTCCATGCGCCCGTGCTGCTGCACGGCGATTTCTGGCCGGGCAACATGCTCTGGGTTAACCGCGAGCTCGTCGCCGCGATCGACTGGGAGGACGCCATGACCGGCGATCCCCTGGCCGACGTCGCGGTCGCGCGCCTCGACATCGCGATCTTCTGGGGCATCGGTGCGATGAACGCCTTCACCCGGCGTTATGTCGAGGCGACCGGGCGTGATACCGCTGCCCTGCCGCTGTGGGATCTGGTCGCCGCCCGGCGCGCGCCCGCCGACTATCAGGACTGGGGCGACGGCTGGGCCGAACTGGGCCGCTCCGACATGAACGCCAAACGCATGACGACGGCGCGCCAGCGTTTCGCCGATGCCGCGCTCAAGGGCATCGCCGGCTACAGGCAGGCCGCCAGGGCGTAGCGGCGCAGCACGACGATTCCGTCCCGGGCTCAACTCCTTTAAACAGAAAATCATGTTCGTTCTTGGTCTCACCGGCTCCATCGGCATGGGGAAATCGACTGTGGCGGCGATGTTCGCGCGCTGCGGCGCGCTGGTGCATGACGCCGATGCCGCCGTCCATCGCCTCTACGGTCCGGGCGGTGCCGCCGTGCCGGTGGTCGCCGCGCTGGTGCCCGGCGCGGTCGTCGGCAAGGGCAAGGCGGCCCGCGTCGACCGCGCCCTCCTGGGCAAGGCGGTGCTTTCCGACAAGGCCAGACTGGCCGCGCTGGAAGCCGCCGTGCATCCCCTGGTGGGCCAGGAGCGCGACCGTTTCCTGCGCTGGGCCCAGCGGCGCGGCGCCCGCCTGGTGGTGATGGATGTGCCCCTGCTGTTCGAGACCGGGGGAGAGGAGCGCGTCGATGCGGTGTGTGTCGTCTCCGCGCCGGCCTTCGTGCAGGCCCGCCGGGTGCTCGCCCGCCCCGGCATGACGCCGGAAAAGCTGGCCCAGATCCGCAGGCGCCAGATGCCCGATGCACAAAAGCGCCGCCACGCCGATTTCATCGTCCCCACCGGCATCGGCAAGGCCGCCACCTTCCGCGCGGTGCGGGCGATCGTGGCCAGGCTTTCCGGGCAACGCGGCCGCATCTGGCCGCCCCGCTGAAGCTGCGGTCGCCGCAGGGTCCGCCAGGGTGTACACTCAGGCGACCTGGCGCCCGGACAACAGATGCGCGAAGTCGTACTAGATACGGAAACCACCGGCCTTGATGTTCTGGCTGGCCACCGCGTCGTGGAAATCGGCTGCGTCGAACTGCTCAACCACGTGCCCACGGGCAAGACGTGGCAGACCTATCTCAATCCCCAGCGGGAAAACGAACGCGAGGCGTTCGAGGTCCACGGCCTTTCCGACAGCTTTCTTTCGCGCCAGCCCCTGTTCCGCCACAAGGCCGAGGAGTTTCTCGCCTTCCTGCAGGACAGCCGGATCATCATCCACAATGCCGAATTCGACCTGAAATTCCTGAACCATGAGCTGGCCAAGGAGGGTTTCGACCGCCTGAGCGGCGAACGGGTCGTCGATTCGCTGCATCTGGCCCGCTCCATGTTCCCCGGCCAGCCCAACAGCCTGGATGCCCTGATGCGCCGTTTCGGCATCGATGCCACGGCGCGCACACGCCATGGCGCCCTGCTCGATGCCGAACTGCTGGCACAGGTCTATCTGGAGCTGAAGGGCGGGCGCCAGGCCGACATGGCTTTTGCCGTCGATTCGGGTGCCGGCAACGAAAACGGCGCCGATGGCGCCGCCGCACCCGCCCTGCCGGCGCGCCAGGCACGGCCCCATGAGGCCTGCGCCGAGGAAATCGCGCGTCACGAAGCCTTTCTCGATCAGCTCGAGAATCCGCTCTGGCGCCGCGACAGAAGCTGAGCGCTTCTCATTTCGCAGCTCCGGCATGGCCCAAAGGGTCTCCGGCCAGCCCCGGGCGACAGACTTCTGGTGGCCCAGATTACTCCTGTAGCCATGGCGGTCTGATCATTCCCACGCGCCAGTTGTCGCGTAACCCCTTGATCTAAAGCACAAACGACGATCTGAGGAGCCGCTCACGATGTTCTGGGGCTTCTCGCGGCGGGCGCTGAAGCAAGGC
>CALGGB010000286.1 GCA_937880925.1 uncultured Rhodospirillaceae bacterium
GACCGCGGGGAAGTTCGCCTCGTCTGTCTCGATGACGCACTGGGTCATGCCGTAGTGGTCGCGCAGGTCGACGAACAGCAGGTTGCCGTGGTCGCGCTTGCGGTGAACCCAGCCCGAGAGGCGGACCGTGTGGCCGACATGGTCGCGGCGGATGTCGCCGCAAGTATGCGTACGGTAGCGATGCATGACTGTGTATGCCCGTTTAGAGTGTATTTTGGCGGCCCCAGGGCCGGGCGCGTAAACCACACGCCAGCCTCCCCTTTGTCAAGGAAATCGCCCGCGAAGGGTGCTATAGACGCGCCCCATGAGCGTCATCACCGATCCCGGCGCGGTCGCCGCGCTTTGCAAGCGGCTGGCCCAGGCCGAATACATCACCGTCGACACCGAATTCATGCGCGAGCGGACCTACTGGTCGCAATTGTGCCTGATCCAGCTTGCCGGGCCCGACGAGGCCGCCGCGATTGATCCGCTGGCGCCCGGCATGGACCTGTCGCCGCTCTTCGAGCTGCTGCAGAACGAAAAGGTGCTGAAGGTCTTCCACGCAGCCCGCCAGGACCTGGAGATCTTCCACCACATGACCGGCGCGGTGCCCCATCCCGTGTTCGATACCCAGGTCGCGGCCATGGTCTGCGGCTTTGGCGACCAGGTGAGCTACGAGATCCTGGCGCGCAAGCTGGCGAACGCCAGCATCGACAAGGACAGCCGCTTCACCGACTGGGCCCGCCGCCCGCTGACCGAAAAGCAGGTGACCTACGCCCTGGCCGACGTCACCCACCTGCGCAAGGCCTACGAAAAGCTTCGCGCCATGCTTGAGCAGAACGGCCGCGCCGCCTGGATCGAGGAGGAGATGGCCGTACTCGCCAGTCCCTCGACCTACACCACCGAGGCGGGCGAGGCTTGGCAGCGAATCAAGATCAAGGGCCGCAAGCACCGCATCATGGCGGTGCTGCGCGAACTGGCCGCCTGGCGTGAGGAAACCGCCCAGAAGCGCGACGTGCCGCGCCAGCGCGTGGTCAAGGACGATGCGCTTGCCCAGATCGCCATCCAGCAGCCGGCCAGCGCCGAGGACCTGGAGCGCGTGCGCCTGGTGCCCCACGGCTTTTCCCGCAGCGACGACGGCAAGGCGATCGTCGAGGCGGTCAGGCGCGGCATGGCCGTGCCCAAGGAAGACCTGCCCAGTATCGAATACGGCACCGGCAAACCGGAAAACCAGGCACCCGCGGCGCTGATCGACCTGCTGAAGGTGCTGGTGCGGGCACGCTGCGAGGCCGAGGGCATCGCGCCGCGTCTGGTCGCCAACATGGCCGAGGTAGAGCGCTTCGCATCCGACGATGCCGATCCCGACAATCCCCTGCGCCATGGCTGGCGCTACGAGCTGTTCGGCAAGGATGCCGAGCGCCTCAAGCGGGGCGAACTGGCGCTTGCCCCTGTCGGCAACAGCCTGAAGCTGATCGAGATCGGCTAGACATCGGCTGGCCGGGTCCTTCCGCCCGACGATTTGAGCGGGATCGCGCTCCGCGATCATGGCATGCTGCCTCTTGGGGCTGGAGCGTGAACCGCGCTCCCAGGCTGTGCGGCCGGACATTTCGTCCGGCGGCAGCGTTTCATCGGGGGATGATCATGCGACATGGCGGATGGCGTTGCCTGCGCGGCTTTGGCGTCTGCGTGCTGGGCCTTCTGGTTCTGCTTGCAGCCGCGCCCGGACGGGCTGATGGCGAAATCGAGACCTTTCCGTATACCGATTACCAGGAGGTTCTCGATCTCTTCCAGACGCTCGACTACACGCCGGAGGCCTGGGCGGAAGGCAATCGCGAGATTCCCCGCGTTGTGCTCGCCAACGTTCCCGAACGCTGGCGCCAGACCATCAGCAACGAGATCCAGACCAAGATGAAGAAGCAGATCTTCTTCCGGGTGATCGCGCCCCTGGCCCTGATGGCCAACGAGCAGATCATGGCAAGCAGGGCGCGGCTGGAGGCGATCGTCGCGGCTGGCGGTCCCGTGGCCGACGATGTCGACTGGCTGAAGGTCCTGGCGATGGACTACCGCGTCATCAATTCCCCGGAGAAGCCGGTCGATGCCGATGCCCTGACCGAACTGCTGCTGAGGGTCGATGCGGTGCCGCCCTCCCTGGTGCTGGCGCAGGCCGCCGAAGAGAGCGGCTGGGGCACGTCGCGCTTTGCCGACGAGGGCAACGCGATCTTCGGCCAGTGGACCTGGGGCGACGAGGGCATTGCGCCGGAGAACCAGCGCGAGGGCTTGGGCGACTACAAGATCAAGGCGTTCGAGAGCCCGCTGCAGTCGGTCGAGGGCTACATGCACAACATCAACACGCACTTCGCCTACGGCGACCTGCGCACCATGCGCGCCCAGATACGCGCCGAGGACCGCCCCGTCACCGGATGGGAACTGGCCGGTTCCCTGCAATCCTATTCGGAGCGCGGCATGGCCTATGTCGAAAGTCTGCGAAGCCTGATCGATTACAACAAGCTTGCCCCGGTCGATGACACCCACTTGTTCGATGGCCCGACCATCGTGCTGGTGCCCACCGGCGAAGGCAGCGACTAGGAGGTTCCCCGCATGTTGCGCCCCATCATCGCCTTGCTGGCAGTCCTGCTCCTGAGCGCCTGCAGCACCACACCCTCCCCCGGCCTTGCAGGCAGCGAGTGGCGTCCCGTGGAGATCGCAGGACAGACCCCGGCATCGTCCCAGGCCATGTTCGTGGCCTTCGGCGGCGATGGCGCGCTGCACGGCAACGGCGGCTGCAACGCCTTCACGGGCGGCTATGAAAGCGATGGCAACCGACTGGCTGTCACGCCGCTTGCCGCGACGCGCATGGCCTGCCCGGAGCCTGCGATGAGCGACGAAAACGCCTTCCTTGCCGCGCTGCAGGGATCCACGGCCTTCCTGCGCGAACATGCCGATCTGACCTTGCTGGATGGCGAAGGCAGCGTGCTGCTACGCCTGGTTCAGACCGACTGGGACTAACGGAATCTGCTCGCCAAGGTTGTTCCCTTGCCGTCCGACGGCCTAGACTTGCTGCGAAGGGCAACACTCCATACTCCAGCAAGAAGAGGTAAGGCCCCATGCAAGGCGACAAGCAGGTCATCAAACTGCTCAACGGCGTTCTCAAGAACGAACTCACCGCGATCAACCAGTACTTCCTCCACGCCCGCCAGTACGAGCACTGGGGCCTCGAGCGCATGGGTCACAAGGAGTACGAGGAATCGGTCGACGAGATGAAACATGCCGACCGGCTGGTGAAGCGCATCCTGCTGCTGGGCGGCCTGCCCAACCTGCAGGACCTTGGCCGCCTGCGCATCGGCGAAACCGTGGCGGAAGTGCTGGCCGCTGACCTGGCGCTGGAGCGCGAAGCCATTCCCATGGCGCGCGAAGCCATCGCCGCGATCGAGAAGAAGAACGACTTCGTCACCCGCGCCCTGCTGGTGGAGATTCTCGAAGACGAGGAAGAGCACGAGGACTGGCTGGAAACCCAGCTCGACCTTATCGAGAAGATCGGGGCGGAGAACTATATCCAGTCCCAGATGGGGTCTTCGGAGAGCTGAGCTCTTCAGCCTCCCGCGCCCGGTTCAGGGGCCGCCTGCGGCACCACAGACCCGACAGCCAGCTTCTGCAATAGAGCAGCGCACGCGCGGTGGCCGCGGGGTCGAGCCTGCGCCACTGACGCATGGCCGTTATCCGTGTGCGGCCACCTGGGGCACATGGGTCGCATCGATCAGGGCCTGGGCGACATCCAGGCAGCGGCCGCAACAGGGACCGTTGCCCAGCGCCATGTAGGCGTCCTGTGCACAGGTGACGCCCTCACCTGCAACCTCGCGGATTTCAGATTCGCGATAGCCATTGCAGATGCACACGTACATGCGGGGCTCCCTACGCCGGATTGCCCCGCAAAGGTAATGCGACTTATTCGCAGTTGCAACGAATATCAGCAGACTGTCCGCTCAACCAGCCTTCGCCAGCCATGAGCCCGCGGATCAGAACGTGCCCTTGTAGCTGCCGCCATCCATCAGCAGGTTCTGGCCGGTGATGTAGCCGGCATGGACGCTGCACAGGAAGGCGCAGGCCGCGCCGAACTCGTCGGGTTCGCCGAAGCGTTTGGCCGGGTTGCCCTGGGCCTCACGCTTCATCGTCGCCTCGAAGTCTTCGCCGGACTGGCCGCGCTTGGTCATGGTCTGCTTCAGCCGGTCGGTGTTGAAGGGGCCGGGCAGCAGGCCGTTGATCGTGACGTTCCTGGCCACCGTTTCACGACTGAGCCCCGCGACAAAACCGGTGAGGCCCGTACGCGCGCCGTTGGAGAGGCCCAGGATGGGAATCGGCGCCTTCACCGCGGCAGAGGTGATGTTGACGATGCGGCCGAAGCCCCGCTCCATCATGCCGTCCACGGTGGCCTTGATGAGGGCGATGGGGGCCAGCATGTTGGCATCCAGCGCCTTGATCCAGTCGTCGCGGTCCCAGTCGCGGAAGTCGCCCGGCGGTGGGCCACCGGCGTTGTTGATCAGGATGTCGGGGTTCGGGCATGCCTCCAGCAGGGCCGCCCTGCCCGCTTCCGTGGCGACGTCGGCGGGAACCTCCAGCACCTCCACCTTGCTCGCGGCGCGGATCCCGGCGGCGGCGGCCTTGACCGTCTCGGCGCTGCGGCCGTTGATCACGACGTTGACGCCCTCGGCGGCAAGCGCGGTGGCGCATCCCTTGCCCAGGCCCTTGCTGGAGGCGCACACGATGGCCCAGCGGCCGGCGATTCCCATGTCCATGGTTATTGGTCTCCCAGATCGAGGCTGTTCTGTTCCAGGCCGTCGAGCACGCGGCGCGCCAGCGGCACGGTGATGTTGCGGCGCTCGGCCAGCGAAAGCGAGTCCAGCGCGTCCACGACACGCCCGATGGCGGCAAAGGAGCGTTCCATGCGCGCGACCAGCCAGGCGATCACATCGCCGGGCACGCGCAACTGGCGATCCTCGAAGAGTTTGGAAAGCACGGCGCCGATCAGGGCGTCGTCGGGGCGCCCCAGCGGCACGGCGGTGATGGCAGAAAGGCGTGAGGAGAGGTCCGGGAGCACGACGGGCCAGCGCGCCGGCGCCTCGCGGCCGGTCAGCAGCAGCCAGCCGCCCTCTTCCTGGGCCAGATTGAAGAGATGGAAGAGCGCGGTCTCGTCGACGCCGTGATCGACGTCCTCGATCACCGTGGCGCCGGGTGCCAGCGCCTCCACATCACGCCCGCGCAGCGCGCTTGCCGCAAGGCAGGTGCCGCCGCTGCGCGCCAGCCAGACCTGGGCTAGATGGCTCTTGCCGCAACCCGCGGGGCCGTGGAGGGCCAGGGCGTGGCCCGGCCAGTCGGGCCAGCGGTCGAGCCAGGCCACGGCATCGGCATTGCCCGGCGCGATGAGGAAGTCCTCAGCACCAAGCGCCGGGCGATGCTCGAAAGGGATGGGAAGCTGGCTGGCCGCGCTCACAGCGGCAGGATCAGCCAGTCGGAACCCCGGGGTGTGAGCGTCAGCCCGCTCTGGCGCAGGCCGGCCTGAAGCTGCTCGATGCCGCCGACATAACGCACCAGCACCCGCACCTTGCCGGTGCCAATGACCAGGGGTTGGGCCTCCAGGATCGAGGCCGGGCGCTCCAGCCGCGTGCGCATGTCGACCCACTCGGCAAGGCTGCGGATGGCAATATCGGCGACCAGGGTCTCCTCGGGGCCCTCGGGCACGCTGCTGGCAGCGGTCCACTGGGCATCGACCGCGCTGCGCACGACCGTCACGGCCTCCTGGAAGCGTTCCTCGCTGGTCCGGCCATCAGACGGCAGAGCGGTGATCGCGATCTCGCGCGGAATCGCGTTGTCGTACCAGTCGGCCGACAACGCCATGCCGCCGGCACCCTCGCTGGCATCGACCACCAGGACGCCATCGGCCTGATATCGCGCCATGATCTGCTGCATGGCCGGCCAGTCGCCGGCAATCGCGCGGTCGGCATCGATCGCCATGATGTCTTCGAGATCGGCAAAGGGCACCACGACATCGACAATCTTGCCGCCGCCGGGTTCGCGCTGCCAGGCCTTGAGCCAGGCGTTGTCCTCGGTCCACAGGTTGGCGGCGCCGTCGGTGTCGACCACGGGCAGCACCAGCAGCAGAGGCGAAGGTTCGTTGGCGTGGTCGATGCCGTTGGCATCGAGCATGCCGCGCACCGCATCGGCACGGAACCTGACGGTAACCAGCGCCCGATAGCGGTCCGAGGTCAGCCGTTCGTCGGATATCTCGAAGCTCTGGATCATGGACTGCAGGTCGCTGCCGCTCATCTGCGGCACATTCTGGACTTGGCCGGGCACCACGAGGCGCAACATCAGCCGGTTCCAGGCTTCCGCCTCGCCGCGCGCGATGGCGACACGGCGCGCCTCGTCGGCACTGCCGGCGGTCTCGTCGACCGGCACGTCGCGGATGACAAAGATGTTGTCGGCGGCCGCCGGCAGCGCCAGCAGGACCATGACCGCAGCCATCAACAGGCCGAAGCGCTGCCTCATTGCAAAGCCCAATCCATTCCGTATGGTGCCGCGAAGATAACAGACCCGGCAGGGGGGAGCGAGGCTGCATGACTGGCCTGACCTACAGGGAGTCGGGCGTCGACATCGACGCCGGCGACCGTCTCGTGCAGGCCATCAAGCCGCTTGCCCGCTCGACCAGCCGTTCCGGCGCCGACGCGGCCCTGGGCGGCTTCGGCGGCCTCTTCGATCTGAAAGCCGCGGGCTACATCGATCCCCTGCTCGTTTCGGGCAACGACGGCGTGGGCACCAAGCTGCTGCTGGCGATCGAATCGGGCATCCACGACACCGTCGGCGTCGATTGCGTCGCCATGTGCGTCAACGACGTCGTGGTGCAGGGCGCCGAGCCGCTGTTCTTTCTGGACTACATTGCCGTCGGCAAGCTGGAGGTCGAGATGGCCGCCACGGTCATCGGCGGCATCGCCGAGGGTTGCCGCCAGGCCGGCTGCGCCCTGATTGGCGGCGAATCGGCGGAGCTTCCGGGCCTCTACAGCGACGGTGACTACGATCTGGCGGGGTTCTGCGTCGGCGCGGTCAACCGCGACGCCCTGCTCCCCGCTCCGGACATCGGCCCCGGCGACGTGCTGCTGGGGCTGGCTTCCAGCGGCGTCCATTCCAACGGCTTCTCCCTGGTACGCAAGGCCCTGGCGGTACGCGGCGCCGACCTGATGGACGATGCGCCCTTCGCGCCGGGCACGAGCCTCGCGCGCGTCCTGCTGGAGCCGACACGGATCTATGTGAAGAGCTGTCTTGCCGCCATTGCCGCGGGCGGGGTGAAGGGTTTCAGCCACATCACGGGCGGCGGCCTGACCGAGAACATCCCGCGCGTGCTGCCCGACGGCGTCGTGGCGCGCCTCAAGGCGGGGTCCTGGCAGGTGCCGTCGATCTTCGGCTGGCTGGCGCGCGGGCATCAGGGCTCCACCATCGGTGCGGCCGAAATGGTCCGCACGTTCAACTGCGGCATCGGCATGGTCGTGGTGGTCAACGCTGACCAGGCCGAGAATGTTGCCAGGGTGCTCGCCGAGCATGGCGAGAGCGTGACCGTGATCGGCGAACTGGTCGCCGGCGAGGGCAAGGCGCGTGTCGAGATCGAGGGTCTCGAGGGCGACTGGCTGGGCGCGTGAAGATTGCGGTCTTCATATCCGGGCGCGGCAGCAACCTGCAGGCCCTGATCGAGGGCTGCCAGAGCGGCGAGGTGCCGGCCGAGATCGGCCTTGTGGTTTCCAACCGGCCCGGCGCCCAGGGCCTCAAGCGTGCGGCGGCGGCCGGCATCGCCACCGCCGTCATCGACCATACGACCTACGACAGCCGCGAGAGCTTCGACGCCGCACTGGACGCCGCGACCCAGCGCGCCGGCTGCGACTTCATCTGCCTGGCCGGTTTCATGCGCATCCTGACCGAAGATTTCGTGCGCTCCTGGCGCGACCGGATGCTCAACATCCACCCTGCCCTGCTGCCCGCCTTCCCCGGCATCAACTGCCATGCCCGCGCCATCGAGATGGGCGTGCGCATCACCGGCTGCACCGTGCATTTCTGCCGTCCCGAGCTCGACAACGGTCCGATCGTCACCCAGGCCGCCGTGCCCGTGCTGCCCGACGACACCGAGGAGACGCTGGCCGCCCGCATCCTGGAGGCCGAGCACGTCATCTACCCCATGGCGGTGAAGCTGATCGCCGAGGGCCGGGTGCGCGTGATCAACGAGAAGGTCCGCATCATGGACGGGGCTTATCCCGAGAGGGAGAAGCTGATCAGCCCGGTGGCGGGGTAGCAAATAGCGATTAGGAAATAGCGGCTAGGAAAGAGAAAAGAGAAAAGAGAAAGAGGGCCTCTGTCCGCCCCTTCTGTTCTCTTCATGCCCGCGCAGGCGGGCATCCAGGGTGGTGGTCGCAACGCTGGCCCCGCCAGCAACCCTGGATGCCCGCCTGCGCGGGCATGAGGAGGGTTTGGAGGCGAGGCAGTCGGGAGACACCCCTCTTTTCTCTTTTCTCTTTTCTCTGTTTCTCCTTTTCCCTTCAGTAGCCCCTTACCGGATCGACGACGTTCTCCAGGGGCTCGCCGGCCAGGCGGCGCTTCACGTTCTGCGCGAAGATCTCAAGGCCGCGGATGTCCCAGCCGGGGAAGACGCCGGAGCTGTGGGGCGTGATGAGGACGTTCTCCATGTCCCAGAACGGGCTGTCGGCAGGCATCGGTTCGGGATCGAAGACGTCGAGCGCCGCACCGGCAAGGTGGCCGCTGTCGAGGGCCTGCTTCATGGCGGCGACCTCGACGATGCCGCCGCGGGCGACGTCGATCAGGCGGGCGCCGGGTTTCATGGCGGCGAAGGCGGCAGCGTCGATCATGCCCAGGGTGGCGGGCGTGCGCGGGGTGGTCATCACCACGTAATCGGCCCGGCCCAGCGCCTCGTGCAGCGCATCGCTGCCATAGACCCGGTCGACATTGGGCGTCTCGCGGGGATGGGCGCGGGTGCCGATGACGGTGAGGCCCAGCCCCTTGGCCAGGCGCGCGACCTCGCGCCCGATGTGGCCCAGGCCGACGATGCAGACCGTGGAGCCTGCGACGACGCCGACCTCGCCCCAGTGCCACCGATGCGCGGCCTGCTGGCGCATGAAACGCGGGAAATTCATGGTGATCGCGATCATGGCGCCGATCACGTACCAGGCCATGACCTCGGCATTGACGCCGGCGCCGTTGGTGACGGTCAGGCGCTGCGGGTCCCAGGGGGCCAGGTGGTCGATGCCGACGCCGCCGACCGCCAGCCATGTGGTCGTCGGCGAGGCCAGAACGGCATCCATCGGATAGGGCCGGTTCTCGAAGCGGATGTGGAAGCAGGCCTCGGCCCGGTGATCCAGAAGCGCCTGGCCCAGCCCGTCGTAACTGTCGCAGGTGGCGATCTGAGCCTGGGGCACCAACTCGGCAAGGCGCGCGACCTGCGCCGCGGCATCGTCGTTGTGGATCAGGATGCGCATGGACGGGACCTCGCTGGGGGGATCACGCGGAGGCGCGGAGGCGCGGAGATCGTGCCCGGAACGTTCTGCGACCCCCGGCAGAGGGCCGTGCGCCGGATCCGGAACATCAGCGATGCGCGGGGCGGCGCCGCCGGGCAAGACGGGGAGGCAGGCCGCTCCGCGTCGCCGCGGCTCCGCATGCCTCCCCTAGGTGCGTCAGCCGACGATGTCGCTGCCGGCGAAGAAGTAGGCGATCTCGATGGCGGCGTTCTCGGGCGAGTCCGAACCGTGCACCGAGTTGGCCTCGATCGACTCCGCGAACTCCTTGCGGATGGTGCCGGCATCGGCGTTCTCGGGGTTCGTGGCGCCCATGACTTCGCGGTTCTTCGCCACGGCGTTCTCGCCTTCCAGGACCTGGACGACGACCGGGCCCGAGGTCATGAAGGAAACGAGCGAGCCGAAGAAGGGACGCTCCTTGTGGACGCCGTAGAAGCTTTCGGCCTGGGCCTGGGACATCTGGATGCGGCGCTGGGCGACGATGCGCAGGCCGGCGTCTTCCAGCTTGGCGTTGATCTTGCCGGTCAGGTTGCGGCGGGTGGCGTCGGGCTTGATGATCGAGAACGTGCGTTCGATGGCCATGGTGGGCTTCGTCCGTGATGTGTGTGGCAGGAATGGGTTTGTCGCGCGCCTTATAGGCGGGCCGAGGCCCCGCGTCCACCGCCCACGACGCCCGTGTTTCACGTGAAACGGAATGAGAACAGGGCGGGCGCTGCGTCACGGTCCCAGGCGGCGGTGGAAACGGAAGCGTTGGGCGTTCGGATCAGAAAAGGAATGTTTTTCCTTGGCTTACGGCCAAGCGTTCATAGGCCGTTACGCAAATCCCCGATCAGCGCTCTCTATCAGGGGGTTACGCCGAATTGGGTTCGGTCGGTAGAACATGCGTTTGGCGCATGCCTCGCCAGACACTGAATCAGATTTTTATGATATATTTCATATAACTAACGAAATTTTATAACTTTCTACTTAATCCAAAATGGTTCGCCATGCCGCTTTCGGATTGCACCCCGAAGCACAGCGGGCCTAGAGTCCGGACCGGACAAACGCGCGCGGGGAGAAGCCGATGACCAAGGAATTTCCGGCAGAGGGCGGCTGCACCTGCGGCGCGGTGCGCTATCGGATGGAAAGCGCGCCGATCTTCGTCCATGGCTGTCACTGCACCTGGTGCCAGCGCGAGACCGGCAGCGCCTTTGCCACCAACGCCATGATCGAGACCGACCGGGTGACCCTGCAGAAGGGCGAGCCGATGGCGATCGCCACCCCCTCGGCCAGCGGCAAGGGCCAGACCATCCTGCGCTGCCCCACCTGCCACGTTGCTGTGTGGAGCCACTATGCCGGGGCCGGCGAGAAGATCGCGTTCGTGCGCGCCGGCACCCTGGACGACACCACCCAGCTGGAGCCCGACATCCACATCTTCACCTCGACCAAACGGCCCTGGGTCATCCTGCCCGAGGGCAAGCCCGCCGTGCCCGAATATTACAGCGCGCGTGAGATGTGGCCGGCCGAGAGCCTGGAGCGGGCGAAGGCGGCGCGAGGATAGGCGGAGGTCCACCCTCTGTTCAAAGATCGGCCGCCCTGAGGATCGAGAGCCAGTCCTGACGCCCGCCCAGGAGGCGCAGGATCACGACGTGGTCTTCGGCGGTCCTGTAGACGATCAGATGGCATTCATGGACATGGATGCGCACCGGCGGCGTGAACACGACCTGTTCCCGGGCCAGCGTCGGGGTAGCGGCAATCAGCTCGAAGACGTGCACCAGTTCATCGATAAAAGGATCTGCCTGCGGAACCGACCAGGTTTCGGCCGAATAACGCCAGATGTCGTCGAGATCGTCGAGCGCCCGTGGCGAGAGCCGGTACTGCGCATCACCCAACAACATGCTTGCGCCGCATGCGCAGCTTGAACGCCGCGGCGTCGAAGGACTCCGGCGTGCCGCTCTCGACGCCTTCGGTGATGGCGGCCTGGAGGAGTGCCCTCGCCTCCTTGCGCTCCTGGTCCTTGCGGATCAGGTCGCGGATGTACTCGCTCGCATTGCCATAGGCGCCGCCGTCGGTCTGATCCTCGACCCAGCGCTTCATTGCCTCGGGCAGCGAGACATTCATGGTGGCCATCGTAGTCTCCTTCTCTCTCCGACCCGGAACGATATGACATAGTTTACCACAGAACATGGCAAACTATGTCATACCTGAAAATCCGACGCGTCAGACGATGGCGAGCTTGAGCGGAGATGAGGGAGACCGGCAGCCCTCGCAGAGCGTGGACGGTGTGCGCCGCAGCCTACTTCGGGAACAGGAAGGTCACGTTGAAGCGGAAGCCCAGGCCGCCCTCCTCCGGGCCGGCGTCGGGGGAATCGGCCCAGTAGCGCAGGCCGCCCTGCACGCTGATGGGCTGGCTGCCGACCTTGAAGAGCTGGGAGACCATCAGGTTGATCGGCACCGACCAGGTTTCGGCGTTCCAGTCGTAGGTGCTCTCCGTGTTGAGCGCGAAGGAGGTCGCGCCGCTGGTCGTATAGACGAGAAAGGGCTGCAGGAAGCTGGAGCTGACATCCTTGCGGCCCGACTGCCCCGCCACGGACCAGATCTGGTTGGCGAGCATGCCGTAGGTCCAGCCACCGCTCTGCACCAGGGCGACGCCGGTGGGGCCGACGCCCCACTTGCCGGTGCCCAGAAGCTCATCAGTCGCGGTCGGCAGAAGGAAGACCGGACCCACACCCCAGGTAAGGCCATCGGCGCTTTGCGCGGGCGACAGGAACAGGCTCTGCGTGGTGTCGCCAAGGCCGCTCTGGTGGCCTGAGGCGCCAGCAATGTCGTCCTGATCGACCAGCGGCAGGATGGTGCGCGAGATCACGCCCCAGTCCTTGCTGATGCTGAAGGGAATCACGGGCTGGACGTTGATCTGCGTCCGCCAGCCGTCCGCCGGGCCGATGTCGTCATCGTAGTTGGCCTGAAACGGAACGCTGATGAGATCGGCGATCGGGTTGGCCAGTTTCTGGGCCAGCCCCGCAGCATCGTCATCGGCGGCCGCGCCGGTTGCCAGCCCGCAGGCCAGCAGACCTACGGCCATCGGACGCCAGGCGCGCATCAAGACATCCAGAAAGCCCGTACCGGCACGCATGGGTTCACTCTCCAGGGAAAATAACGGCCCAGTCCCTGGCCATGTCGACCACGGTCCAGCCGTTGGCCGCAGCAGCATCGAGGCCCTTGTCCAGCTTGCCGAAGGTCGCCTTGCGGTCGTAGGCCCACTCGCGTGCGGCATCGGTGTGATGGACATAGAGGCAGAACGCCACCTGGGGCTCCAGGCAGGTGTACTGGAGCATCTCCAGATCCCCGTCGGAGTTGCCGAAGGCCGCGATCGGCATGCGGCCGATCTGCAGGTTGATGGCGACCGGCTTGCCCGGGCCGTCGTCGATGAAGGAAATGTCGGGCTGCTTGGTCAGCACGGGTTTGCCGTCGACCATGGAGAAGCTGACCTTACCGCTGCTGCCCACGACCTGCTCGGGCGGCACGCCATAGACCTGCTCGGTGAAGACGCGCATGAACTCGACACCGCCGCCCGAGACGATGAAGGTCTTGAAGCCGTTGGCCCGCATATAGGCCAGCAGTTCCAGCATGGGCTGATAGACCATCTGCGTGTAGGGCTTGCCGGTGACGGGATTGGTTGCGGTGGCGAGCCAATCCTCCACGATCGCGCTGAATTCCTGGGTGCTCATGCCCGAATGGGTGGCGCCAATCACGGTGGCGACATCCTTCATGCCCCCGGCGAAGGCAGCCTTGAGATCACCCTTGAGGATCGAGGCATAGGGCTCGGCGGTGGTCCACTCAGGGTGCTGCGGCGCAAGCGCCTTGACCCGATCGAGGGCGAAGAAAAGCTGTGCATAGGCGGGCTGCTCGGCCCACAGCGTGCCGTCGTTGTCGAACACGGCGATGCGCGAGGCCTCGGGCACGAAATTGGCCGACCCTTGAGTCGACACGCTTTCGACGAAGGCGATGATCGCCTCCTTCGTGGCGCCGTCGTTCCAGGAGGCAAGGGGATCGTCGGCAGCCATGGCCGGATGTGCGAGGCCAAGGGCCGCTACGGCGAAAAGGATGAGTTTGGTCTTGATGGCCATCACTTGCCGCTTCTTGTCATGGAATCCGCGGGTACCGGCCAGTGGACACAGGGTTGCGGAAAGACCTGCCGGGCCCCCGCGGGGACCCGGCATGCCTCTTCTTCGATCAGTTCCCGGTGGGCAGACCGAGACTGATGCCGCCCTTGGCCAGCGCGTCACGCACGAACTGGTAACGCTCGTAGTCGGTCAAGGTGATCGGACCGGCGTAGCCGTCGCTCTGCAGCTTGCGCGGCGGATACTGCACATAGGTCTTCATGAGATTCTGGATCGCCTGATCGGCAAGGACGAGCGACCAGGTGGTCTCCGTGAAGGTCGTCATGAAGATATCGTAGCGCTCCTGAGGGTCATCCAGGAGATTGAACACCTGCGGCACGGTGGCGACATAGGATTCAGCCCCCTTCCAGCCGAGGTTCGTGTCGACGGCC
>CALGGB010000287.1 GCA_937880925.1 uncultured Rhodospirillaceae bacterium
GGCCGTGCCCTATTTCGACCGGCTGGACTATGTCTCGCCGATGAACCAGGAGCATGCCTTTGCGCTCGCCACCGAAAAGCTGCTGGGCATCGAGGTGCCGCGCCGCGCGCAGTTCATCCGCGTGCTGTTCTCCGAGATCACCCGGCTGCTGAACCATCTGCTCAACGTCACGACCTTCGCGATGGACGTCGGCGCCCTCACGCCCGCGCTGTGGGCCTTCGAGGAGCGCGAGAAGCTGATGGAGTTCTACGAGGCGGTCTCGGGCGCGCGCATGCACTCGGCTTACTTCCGCCCCGGCGGTGTCGGCCGCGACATGCCCGCAGGGCTGGCCAAGATGATCGACGATTATGTCGATACCCTGCCGGCGGTCATCGGTGACATCGAGCACCTGCTGAACAACAATCGCATCTTCAAGCAGCGCTGCATCGAGATCGGCATGATCTCCCAGGAGGACGCCATCGACTGGGGCTTCTCGGGCCCGATGCTGCGTTCTGCAGGCGTGCCCTGGGACCTGCGCAAGTCGCAGCCCTATGACGTTTACGGCGAGATGGACTTCGACATTCCCGTCGGCAAGACCGGCGACTGCTTCGAGCGCTACATGGTGCGCATCGAAGAAATGCGGCAGTCCATCCGCATCATCAAGCAGGCCATCGCCGACATGCCGACCGGTCCGGTCAAGACGACCGATCCCAAGGTCGCGCCGCCCGCGCGCAGCGAGATGAAGAATTCGATGGAAGCCCTGATCCATCACTTCAAGCTCTACACCGAGGGTTACCACGTGCCCGAGGGCGAGGTGTATGCCGCGGTCGAGGCGCCCAAGGGTGAATTCGGCGTCTATCTGGTCTCCGACGGCGGCAACCGGCCCTATCGCTGTCGCATTCGTGGCCCGGGATTCCTTCACCTTTCGGCGACGGACTTCCTGTGCAAGGGCCACATGCTGGCCGACGCCGCCGCCATCGTGGGCAGCATGGACATCGTTTTCGGGGAGATCGACCGATGAGTCTGGCACGCGGACGTCCCAGCGCGCCGGAGCATCAGCCGGCCAGCTTTGCCTTTACCGAGGAAAACCTCGCCGAAGCCAAGGCGACGATTGCAAAGTATCCGGCGGGCCGCCAGCAGAGCGCGGTCATGCCGCTGCTCTACATCGTTCAGCGCCAGATGGGCTGGGTGCCCGTGGCTGCCATGGATGTGGTGGCCGACATGCTCGAAATGCCCAGGGTGGGCGTCTATGAGGTCGCGACCTTCTACACGATGTACAATCTGGAGCCGGTCGGCGAGTATCTGATCCAGGTCTGCACCACCACGCCCTGCATGCTGCGCGACAGCGACGGCATCGCCGATGCCTGCATCAACCATCTGGGCATCGGCTGGGAAGAGACGACGCCGGACGGCAAGTTCACGCTGAAGGAAGTCGAGTGCCTGGGCGCCTGCGCCAACGCACCCATGGTGCAGATCAACGACGACTTCTACGAGGACCTCACGCCCCAGACCATGGTTGGCCTGCTGGAAGCGCTTGCCCGCGGTGAAACGGTGAAGCCCGGCCCCCAGAATGGCCGTCATTCCTCGGAACCCGAAGGCGGACCAACGACCCTGAAGGGCGGAGCCTGAGCATGTTGCAGGACAAGGATCGCATCTTCACGAATCTCTACGGTTTCGAGAGTCCGGGGCTTGATGCCGCCAAGAAGCGCGGCGATTGGGACGGCACCAAGGACATCATTGCCAAGGGCCAGGACTGGATCATCGATGAGGCCAAGAAGTCGGAGCTGCGCGGCCGTGGCGGCGCCGGTTTCCCTTCGGGCCTGAAGTGGTCCTTCATGCCCAAGCAGCGGCCCGAGGGCCAGCCGGCCTTTCTCGTCGTCAATGCCGACGAGTCCGAACCCGGCACCTGCAAGGACCGGGAGATCATGCGCCACGATCCCCACAAGCTGGTCGAGGGCTGCCTGATCGTGGGGTTCGCGATGCGCGCCACGGCGGCCTACATCTACATCCGCGGCGAATTCTATGCCGAGGCCGTGGCCCTGCAGAAGGCGATCGACGAAGCCTATGACGCCGGTCTTGTCGGCAAGAACGCCAGCGGCTCAGGCTATGATTTCGACGTCTATCTCCACCGTGGTGCCGGCGCCTATATCTGCGGCGAGGAAACCGCGCTGCTCGAAAGCCTGGAAGGCAAGAAGGGCCAACCGCGCCTGAAGCCGCCGTTTCCGGCCATGGCCGGCCTCTACGGCTGCCCCACCACCGTGACCAACGTCGAGACCGTGGCTGTGGCGCCGACCATCATGCGCCGCGGCGGCGAGTGGTTCGCCTCACTGGGGCGCCCGAAGAACACAGGCACGAAGATCTTCTGCATATCCGGCCATGTGAACAAGCCGTGCAACGTGGAAGAGGAGATGGGCATCCCGCTCAAGGAGCTCATCGAACGCCATGCCGGCGGTGTGCGCGGCGGCTGGGACAATCTGCTCGCGGTCATCCCCGGCGGATCGTCCGTGCCGTGCATCCCCAAGGAAATCTGCGACGACGTCCTGATGGATTTCGACAGCCTCAGGGAGGTGAGGTCGGGTCTGGGCACGGCTGCCGTGATCGTCATGGACAAGTCGACCGACATCGTGCGGGCGATCTGGCGTCTCTCCAAATTCTACAAACACGAAAGCTGCGGCCAGTGCACGCCGTGCCGCGAGGGCACCGGCTGGATGATGCGCATGATGGGCCGGATGATCGAAGGCAATGCGACGATCCAGGAGATCGACATGCTGCTGGAGGTCACCACCCAGGTCGAGGGCCACACCATTTGCGCGCTCGGCGATGCCGCTGCCTGGCCCATCCAGGGCCTGATCCGGCATTTCCGGCCGGAGATGGAGCGCCGCATCCACGCCTATCGCGGCTCCGCCGCCGTTGCGGCCGAGTAGGGAAGGGCAGTCATGGTCGATACCGTCAAGCTTACGATCGACGGCAAGGAGATCGAGGTCGACAAGCGCCTCACGCTCCTGCAGGCCTGCGAGCTGGCCGGCGCCGAGGTGCCGCGCTTCTGTTTTCACGACCGCCTGTCGATTGCGGGCAACTGCCGCATGTGTCTGGTCGAGGTCGAGAAGGCGCCGAAGCCGGTGGCATCCTGCGCCCAGCCGATTGCCGATGGCATGGTCGTGCGCACCCGCGGGCCTGTTGCCGCCAAGGCGCAGAAGGGCGCCATGGAATTCCTGCTGATCAACCATCCGCTGGATTGCCCGATCTGCGATCAGGGCGGCGAATGCGACCTGCAGGACCAGGCCATGGGTTATGGCAAGGGCATCAGCCGCTACGACGAGATGAAGCGCTCCGTCCAGGAGAAGGACTTCGGTCCCCTGGTGAAGACCTTCATGACCCGCTGCATCCACTGCACGCGCTGCATCCGCTTCATGGAGGAGATCGCCGGCGTTCCCGAACTGGGCATGACCGGGCGTGGCGAGGACAGCGAGGTCACGACCTATATCGAGAACGGCCTCGACAGCGAGATGTCGGGCAACATCATCGATCTCTGCCCGGTCGGCGCGCTGACCTCCAAGCCCTATGCCTTCATTGCCCGTCCCTGGGAGCTGAAGAAGACCGAGACCATCGACGTCATGGACGCGGTGGGCTCGAACATCCGTGTTGATGCCCGCGGCCGCGAGGTGCTGCGTGTGCTGCCCCGCCTGCACGAGGACATCAACGAGGAGTGGATTTCCGACAAGACCCGCTTTGCCGTCGACGGCCTGACCCGCCGTCGTCTCGATGCCCCCTGGGTGAAGCGGGACGGCATGCTGGCCAAGGCGTCCTGGCAGGAGGCGATGGAGGCCGTTGCCGCGCGCCTGAAGGGGCGCGACGGCGCCAGGATCGCAGCCATCGCCGGCGATCAGGTCGATTGCGAGACGCTTTATGCGGCCAAGCTGCTGATGGCGGACCTCGGCTCGCCGAACCTCGATTGCCGCCAGGACGGCATGGCCGTCGATCCCTCGGTTCGTGCCTCATACCTCTTCAACACGACCGTTGCAGGGATCGAGGAGGCCGACGCCTGCCTGCTGATCGGCTGCGACCCGCGGCACGAGGCCGCGCTGGTCAATGCGCGCCTGCGCAAGCGCTGGCGGCGTGGCGGCTTCAAGGTCGCATCCGTGGGCCCAGCGCTGGACCTCACCTTCCCCGTCACAAACCTCGGTGCGGGGCCCGATAGCCTGTCCCGTCTGGCGGACGGGCAGGGCGGCTTTGCCGAAATCCTTTCCACCGCGGAACGCCCGATGATCATCGTCGGCGCCGGCGCACTGGCGCGCAGCGACGGTGCGGCCGTGCTGGGCGCTGCCCGTACGATCGCCGAGCGCTTCGGCGCCGTGACCGGGGACTGGAACGGCTTCAACGTGCTCCAGACCGCGGCCTCGCGGGTCGGCGGCCTTGACCTGGGCTTTGTCCCGGGTCCCGGCGGCAAGAACACGGCGGCGATTCTCGATGGCGCCCGCTCCGGTGAGATCGACACCGTGATCCTGCTGGGCGCCGACGGCTTTGACACCGCCGCGCTCGCCAATGCCTTCGTCATCTACATGGGGCACCATGGCGATGCCGGTGCTGCCGTTGCCGATGTCATTCTGCCGGGTGCTGCCTATACCGAAAAGAACGCGACCTACGTCAATCTGGAAGGTCGCCCGCAGCACGCCACACGCGCCGTCTTCCCTCCGGGCGAAGCCCGTGAGGACTGGGCAATCCTGCGCGCCCTTTCCGGTGTGCTCGGTCAGCCACTGCCGTTCGACAGCCATGCCGAACTGCGCGGCGCCATGCAGAAGGCCGTGCCGCATCTGGCCGCCACGGACGAGATCATGGCTGCCGAATGGGAAGCCTTCGGAGTCTCGGGCGCCATGGCCGATACGGCCTTTGCCAGCCCCGTAGGGGATTTCTACCGGACCTGCGCGATCAGCCGCGCTTCGGTGACCATGGCCAAGTGCAGCGAGGCCTTTGTCGCGCCTGCCGCCGCCACCGGAACGGAGGGCTGAGCGATGTTCTGGGATGACTGGGCCTGGCCCTTTGTGCTGATCGTGCTCTCGATCATTGCCATCCTGCTGCCGGTACTGCTCTCGGTCGCCTACCTGACGCTTGCCGAGCGAAAGGTGATGGCGGCCATGCAGATTCGCAAGGGCCCCAACGTGGTCGGACCCTTCGGCCTGCTGCAGCCGATTGCCGACGGCGCCAAGCTGTTCCTCAAGGAAACCATCATCCCGACCAGCGCGAACAAGGTGATCTTCGTGCTGGCGCCGATGATCACCTTCATCCTGGCCATGGTCGGCTGGGCGGTGATCCCCTTCGATGAGACCTCGCACGGAGTCTGGGTGCTTTCCGACATCAACGTCGGCATCACCTACCTGTTCGCGGTGTCGTCGCTGGGTGTCTACGGCATCATCATGGCCGGCTGGGCCTCGAACTCGAAGTACGCCTTCCTCGGTGCCCTGCGTTCGGCCGCCCAGATGGTCTCCTACGAGGTCTCCATCGGCTTCGTGCTGGTGACGGTTCTGGTCTGCGCGGGTTCGCTGAACCTGACCGAGATCGTCCATGCCCAGGAAGAGAGCATATGGTACGTCATCCCGCTCTTCCCGATGTTCGTGATCTTCTTCATCTCCGCGCTGGCCGAGACCAACCGCGCGCCCTTCGATCTGCCCGAGGCGGAGTCCGAGCTGGTGTCGGGTTACAACGTCGAATATTCGGCGATGACCTTCGCGCTGTTCTTCCTTGGCGAATACGCCAACATGATCCTGCTTTCGGCGCTGGGGGCGACCCTGTTCCTGGGCGGCTGGCTGGCACCGTTCGGGGTCGAGCCCTTCACATGGATCCCCGGTTTCATCTGGTTCATCCTGAAGGTCTTCGCGCTGCTCTTCTGCTTCATCTGGGTGCGCGCCACGTTCCCGCGCTACCGCTACGATCAGCTCATGCGCCTTGGCTGGAAGGTTTTCCTGCCGATCTCGCTGGCCTCCGTCGTGATCGTCGCTGGCACCCTGGTCGCGTTCGACTGGTTGCCGCGATGAAGACCACCATGGTAAGGCCCGACCCCGCCCAAGAAGGGACACGCTGATGGCGTTTCTCGATCGCACCGCAAGAACGCTTCTGCTGGCCGAGCTCGCATCGGGCATGGTCAAGACGTTCAGCTACATGTTCAAGCGCCGCGCCACGGTGAACTACCCTTACGAGAAGGGACCGCTGTCGCCCCGCTTCCGTGGCGAGCACGCCCTGCGCCGCTATCCCAACGGCGAGGAACGCTGCATTGCCTGCAAGCTGTGCGAGGCGATCTGCCCGGCCCAGGCGATCACGATTGAGGCCGAGCCGCGCGAAGACGGCAGCCGCCGCACCACGCGCTACGACATCGACATGACCAAGTGCATCTACTGCGGGCTGTGCGAGGAAGCCTGCCCGGTCGACGCCATCGTCGAGGGGCCCAACTTCGAATTCGCGACCGAGACCCGCGCCGAGCTGTTCTACGACAAGCAGAAGCTGCTCGATAACGGCGACCGCTGGGAGATGGAAATTGCTGCCCGTCTCGCCGCCGACGCGCCGTACCGCTGAGCCCATGAGAGCGCATCGATGATCCTCCAGACCGCCGCCTTCTACCTCTTCGCCGCCGTGCTCCTGGCATCGGCTCTGATGGTGATCGCATCGCGCAATCCCGTGCACTCGGTGCTGTTCCTGATCCTGGCCTTCTTCAACGCCGCCGCGCTCTTCGTCCTGATCGGGGCGGAGTTCCTGGCGATGATCGCTCCGCGCGCGATTGTCGTTGAGGCCTGCCGT
>CALGGB010000288.1 GCA_937880925.1 uncultured Rhodospirillaceae bacterium
CGGCGTCGTGCTGGACGAGGCCGCACCCTTGGGCGGCACCACGGCCTGGGGGCTGGCGTTCCTCGCCATGGGCCTCATGGCGATGGTGGGTTTTGTCTGTTTTGCCCTGCTCGCGCGAAGGGTTCAGGCGCGCGGGTGAGCCGTGCGGTAGACCGCCAGCAGGCTCTCGGCATCGACATCGGTATAGCGCTGGGTGGTCGACAGGCTGGCATGGCCCAGCAGTTCCTGGATCGTGCGCAGGTCCGCACCGCCCGCCAGCAGGTGGGTGGCAAAGCTGTGGCGCATGGCGTGCGGCGTGGCGTTGTCGGGCAGGCCGGCCAGGGTTCGCAGTTCGCGGAAGCGCCGCTGGGCGACGCCCGCATTGAGCCGCTTGCCCTGGACGCCAATGAACAGCGCTGAGGCTGCCGGCGCGCCATCGGGCCGGCTTGCCAGATAGGCATCCAGCGACTCGCGCACGCGGGGCAGCAGGGGCACGATGCGCTGCTTGTTGCCCTTGCCGGTGATGCGCAGGGTGTCGCCGGCGCCACGCACCGTGCCGACGTCCAGTGCCAGCGCCTCGCCGATACGCATGCCGCCGCCGTAGAGCAGCATCAGCAGCGCCAGATCGCGCGCGGCGACCCAGCGCGGCTGGTCCTCGTCGTCGGCCAGATCCAGCATGTCGGTGGTCTGGTCGGTGGACAGGGGACGGGGCACCTGGCGCGCCAGCTTGGGCGAGCGCACCGTGCCGATCGCTGCGTTGGCGAACACACCCTGTCGCTCCATGTGGCGGAAGAAGCCGCGCACCGCCGAAAGGGCCCGTGCGGTGGAGGTGCGCGCCAGCCCCCTGGCGGTGCGGCGGGCGAGCCAGGCGCGCATGTCGGCAGCGCCCAGGCCCGCGAGGTCGGCAAGCTCCGGCGTCTTGCCCAGATGGTCGGTGAGGAAGGCAAGGAAGCCCGCCAGATCGTCGAGATAGGCGCGCACGGTGTGGTCCGATGCCCTCCGTTCCACCTCCAGCCGCTCGCGCCACAGGGCGATGGCGTCTTCCAGGCTATGGACGCAAGCGTTCAACCCGGCAGGCCGAGTTTCTTGCGCAGGCAGCGGTCGAGTACGCCGCCCAGGAAGCGGAACAGTTCGTGGGGGTCGCCAGGACGGAAGCGGTCCTCCAGGCGGGAACCCAGCGCCAGGATCGCCTGGGGCAGGTGATCGTCGCCACCGAAACGCACCATGGCCTCGGATTCCACCAGGTCGGCGGCAGAACCGAAGATGCGCTCGTCGGCACGCGCGGGCGAGCGCAGCACCACTTCGTGCTCGTCCTCCATCAGGTCGGCCACAGTGCCGCGCGGCAGGCAATGGACGCCGCAGATGACATGGGTCGCGCCGTCGCGGTTCGCGGTTTCGACAGCCAGCGCGACCATGTCGACGCCCAGCAGGATGGCAAGATCGGCAGTAGCGATCTCGACCAGGTGGTCGAGGTCGGCTGCGCCGATCATGGCGAGCGCCGAGGCATGAATGCGGTCCTGCAGGGAGCGTTCGCGCCGGGCGCGGGCGACCAGTTCGTCCTGGGCGCCCTGGTCATCGCGCCGGTCGGCGCGCAGCCGGTCGATCATGAAGGCCTGCAGGTCGACCACGTTGTCGCCCAGATGGCGCTCGGGCGGCGACATGCTCTCGACCAGGTCCGGCCGCTCGGCCAGAAAACGGGGATGATCGCGCAGGAAGCGCTCGACCTGCTCGGCGGTCATTTCCTCTTGTCCGGGAGTCGGCAGATTGTCCGATGTCGCGGTCATGACGCTCCCTAGAGGATTTTCTGGCCGGTTTTCTGCCAGTCGGCCAGGAAGGCGGCCAGACCCTTGTCGGTCAGCGGGTGGCTGGCCAGCTTGCGCAGCACGTCGGGCGGCAGGGTGGCGACATCGGCGCCCATCATGGCGGCCTGCTTGAGGTGGATCGGGTGACGGATCGAGGCGACCAGAATCTCGGTCTCCAGCGCGGGATAGTTGTCGTAGATCGTCTTGATCTCGGCGATCAGTTCCATGCCGTCCTGGCCCATGTCGTCGAGCCGGCCGACGAAGGGTGAGATGAAGGTGGCGCCGGCCTTGGCCGCCAGCAGCGCCTGGTTGGCCGAGAAGCAGAGCGTGACGTTGACCGGCGTACCGGCCTGGGTCAGCGCCCGGCAGGCCTTCAGGCCGTCCCAGGTCAGCGGCACCTTGACCGTGACGTTGGAGGCGACGGCGGCGAGCTTCTTGCCCTCGGCGATCATTTCGGCGGCATCGGTGGCGGTGACCTCGGCGCTCACCGGGCCATCGACGATGTCGCAGATTTCCTTCAGCACTTCGATGAAGTCGCGCCCGGTCTTGGCGACCAGCGAGGGATTGGTGGTGACGCCGTCGAGCAGGCCGGTTTCGGCAAGATCGCGAATCTCGTTCGTATCGGCTGTGTCGACGAAGAATTTCATGCCCGCTGTCTGCCTTTTCGATGCTGTACACATGGCGATTGCGCCGGCCGGGCAGCTCGCCGATTGCGGCGCGCCCGATGCATGGCAAAGTGTAGCGGATGCCACAGAACGACGCCACAACACCGGGCCGCGATCTTGCCGCGGACACCGTCAGCGTGCTGCTGCCGCTGCCTGTGCCGGGACCCTATGACTATCGCGTGCCAAGCGGGATGGACGTGGAGGCCGGGGCCATCGTGCGCGTGCCCCTGGGCTCGCGCGAGATCACCGGCGTCGTCTGGGGTGAGCCTACGGGCGAGGTCGGCCACAACCGCCTGAAGGAGATTCTGGAGGTCCGCGACGCCCCGCCGCTGGCCGAGGCGCTGCGCGCCTTCGTCTCCTGGGTCGCGCGTTACACCGTCAACCCCGAGGGCGCGGTGCTGCGCATGGTGCTGCGTGCGCCTGGCGCGCTCGATCCGCCGCGACCTCGTGTTGCCTGGCGCGCCACAGGGGAGGAGCCCGAGCGCATGACCGAGGCGCGCCGCCGTGTCCTGGCCTTGCTCTCGGACGGCATGCCGCGCGGCCAGAGCGAGATCGCCAACGAAGCGGGCGTGGGAACGGGGGTCGTGAAGGGCCTGGCAAGTGCGGGCGCCCTGCAGGAGGTCCTGCTGCCTGCCCATGGCCGCAGCCGCCAGCCGGACCCCGAAACCCCCGGGCCGGTGCTGTCGGGCGACCAGGCCGCGGCTGCCGCCGAGCTGGTCGGCGCGGTCGAAAAGGGCGGCTTCGAGGCCTTTGTGCTGGAGGGCGTCACCGGCTCGGGCAAGACGGAGGTCTATTTCGATGCCATCGCAGCGACCCTGCGGGCCGGCCGCCAGGCTCTGGTGCTGCTGCCCGAGATCGCCCTGTCGGCCCAGGTGCTCGACCGTTTCGCAGAACGCTTCGGCGCGCCGCCGGCGATGTGGCACTCGGACGTGCCCGCGCGTCTGCGACGCGCCACGTGGCGGGGCGTGGCGACGGGCGAGGTGCGTGTCGTGGTCGGCGCCCGCTCGGCCCTCTTCCTGCCCTATGCCGAACTGGGCCTGATCGTCGTCGACGAGGAGCATGATGGCTCCTTCAAGCAGGACGACGGCGTCTGTTACCACGCCCGCGACATGGCGGTGGTGCGCGCCAGCCTGGAGGACATACCCATCGTGCTCTCCTCGGCCACGCCCTCGCTGGAGACGCTGGTCAACATCGACCGCGGCCGCTACCGCGCGCTGGTGCTGGCCAGCCGTCATGGCGGTGCCAGCATGCCCCAGGTCGAGGCGATCGACATGACGCGTGCAGGCACCGAGCGTGGCCGCTGGCTCAGCCCGACGCTGGTCGCCGCACTTACCGAGACCCTGCAGGCCGGCGAACAGTCGCTGCTGTTCCTCAACCGGCGCGGCTATGCCCCGCTCACCCTGTGCCGCAAATGCGGCCACCGTTTTGCCTGCCCAAACTGCACGGCCTGGCTGGTCGAGCACCGCCATCTGGGCCGCCTGCAATGCCACCACTGCGGCCTTTCCATCGCGCCGCCCCAGTCCTGCCCCTCCTGTGCGGCCGAGGAGAGCCTCGTGGCCTGCGGCCCCGGCGTGGAGCGCCTGGCCGAGGAGGTCGCCGCCCGCTTCCCCGAGGCGCGCTGCGAGATCATGGCGTCCGACACCATGCTCGGGCCCCAGGCTGCCGCCGACCTGATCGGACGGGTCGAGGCCCACGAGATCGATATCCTGATCGGCACCCAGGTCGCGGCCAAGGGGCACCATTTCCCCATGCTGACGGTGGTTGGCGTGATCGACGCCGATCTGGGCCTGGACGGCGGCGACCCCCGCGCCATGGAGCGCACCTGGCAGCTTCTGCACCAGGTTTCGGGGCGGGCAGGGCGGGCAGACCGGCCGGGCAAGGTCTACCTGCAGACCTACGAGCCGCGCCACCCGGTGATGGAGGCCCTGGTTTCGGGTGACCGCGAGCGTTTTCTTGAACGTGAAAAAGCCGAGCGGGAGCGCGCCGCCATGCCGCCCTACGGCCGTCTGGCAGGTATCGTCGTTTCCGGTGCTGATGAGGGCGAGGTGCGGCGCCTGGCCAATGCGCTGGCCCGGCGGGCGCCGCGCGGCGACGGCATCGAGACCTTCGGCCCTGCGCCTGCGCCGCTTTCCCTGCTGCGCGGCCGCTTCCGCTGGCGCCTGCTGGTCAAGGCGCGGCGCGACGTCAACATCCAGGCCGTGCTGCGCTCCTGGCTGGACCCGGTAAAGATCACGGGCAGCCTGCGCATCCAGATCGACGTCGATCCGCTCAGTTTCCTTTAGGGCGGTTCTCCTTCCGATGGCATTGATCTCAGCGGGTTGCGGTCCGGTCTGGCGATGTTCCTTGGCTTGCGACCGCCTTCCGCCGGAAGGGGGTTTTGCCGCCGCAATGTTGGACAACCCATAGGGGAGGCTTATAGTCGCACGAGGGGGAACGTACTCGGAACCTGGGGCTGCAAACCATGCGCCACGCAAGGAGGACGCGATTCCTTCACCAGGCAGCTACCGTACCGTCTTCCTGCGCGCCGCGCTGCCTTACCTTGTTCTCTCGGCTGTCTGGATCCTGGGCAGCGACTGGCTCATCAGTGTCAGCGGCCTTTCGGACAGTGGGCAGCTCACGGCCCAGAACAGCAAGGGCCTGGTCTTTGTCGCGGTCAGCGCACTCTACATGACGGCGGTTGCCGGACGCTTGCTCGAACGGGCGAACCGCAGCGAAACCTTCAGCGCAAGTCAGCTCAGCAATCGCGAGGTGCTGTTCGAATCGCTGCCCGGACCCCTGTTCGTGCTCGATGCACAGGCCAAGGTGACCTTCTGGAATCGGCGATTTCATGCCCTGATGGGCCTCTCGCCCGAGGACATCCAGGGTCAGCCTGCCGAATTCGTCCTCGCCGAGGCAGACCATGCCAGGGTGCGGGCGGTGATCGGGGCCTGCCTTGCCACCGGCAAGCCCCAGACGGTGGAAGCCAGGATGGTGATGCCCGACGGCGCTGCCGTCAGCTACCTGTGGTCGGGCGCCCCGGTCTTCGACGGCAACGGCGGTATCTCGGGCATCGTCGGGTTCGGTCTCGATCACAGCCAGGAGGAGCGGGCGCGCGATCTGCTGCGCAACCATCTGCGCAAGATCGAATCGGTGCTGACCCAGACGGTCCTGGCGATCGGTGTCGCCATGGAGGCGCGCGATGCCTATACCGCCGGGCACCAGCAGAAGGTTGCGCAGCTCGCGGAGGCCATCGCCGTCCGGCTGGGAATCGATGGCGAACGGCTCAAGGGACTCAACCTGGCTGCCCAGGTGCATGACATCGGGAAACTCGGCGTCCCGGCCGACCTGCTGACCATGCCGCGCCGCCTGACCGAGCCGGAGATGGCCGTCGTGCGCGGTCATGTGGATTGGGGCTACCGCATCCTGCGCGATATCGACTTTCCCTGGCCGGTGGCGACCATGGTGCACCAGCACCACGAAAGACTGGACGGCAGCGGCTATCCGCTCGGCATCAAGGGCGATGAAATCCTGCTGGAATCGCGCGTGCTTGCCGTCGCCGACGTGGTTGAGGCCATCACATCGCACCGCCCTTACCGGGCGGCCCTGGATCTTGATGTCGCTCTGGAGGAACTCGAGCGGGGATCCGGCACGATCTACGACGGCGCCGTGGTGTCGGCCTGTCGCGAAGTCATTGACGGCGGCTTCGCCTTCGATTCGCCCAAGAGCCTTTCGCGCTAGGATATGGCGGCTCGGCGGCACCCGATTTGCCCGACTCTTGTTGCAACACCCATATCCCTGTGTTACCTACGCCGCGACCTAGCGCCGGGGGGTTGGGACGCTGTCTTTGGCGCGTGTTCCGACCGTCTAAAAAGCTAACAGTGACATACCTTTAACTGGCGACAACGAGGGCTATCTCTTGGCCACGGAAGACAGCGTTGTAACGGGCCTATCCGGCCGCTACGCACGCGCTCTTTATGAACTCGCCGACGAGTCGAAGCAGCTCGACACGGTCGCCGACGACCTGCGCTCCCTGAGCGCGGCGCTGACGGAGTCCGAGGAGCTGCGTCGCCTGGTCAAGAGCCCCATCCTCTCGCGTGACGAGCAGGGCAAGGCGATGGCGGCCATCATGGACGCCATGAAGGCCGGCGATCTGACGCGGCGCACCGTGGCCCTTCTGGCCCAGCAGCGCCGCCTGTTCGGCATCGAAGACATCATTTCCGACTATCTCCGGCTGCTGGCCGCCCATCGCGGCGAGACCACGGCCGAGGTGACCTCGGCGCGCGCCCTGAAGGACGACGAACTGACCCGTCTTCAGGCGACGCTGAAAGAAATCGTCGGCCGCGACGTCGCGGTCGAAACGCGGGTCGATCCCGGGCTGCTCGGCGGGCTGGTGGTCCGCATTGGTTCGCGCATGCTCGACAGCTCGATCCGCACGAAACTCCAACGCCTCGAACTTGCGATGAAAGGGGCTGGCTGATGGACATCCGCGCCGCCGAGATCTCTTCGATCATCAAGGACCAGATTGCCAACTTCGGCACTGAAGCCGAAGTCGCCGAAGTCGGTCGTGTTCTGTCGGTGGGCGATGGTATCGCCCGCGTTTACGGCCTCGACAACGTCCAGGCGGGCGAAATGGTCGAGTTCCCCGGGGGTATTCAGGGCATGGCCCTGAACCTGGAAACCGACAACGTCGGTGTCGTTATCTTCGGTTCCGACCGCAACATCGTCGAGGGTGACACGGTCAAGCGTACCGGCACCATCGTGGACGTGCCGGTCGGCAAGGGCCTGCTGGGCCGCGTCGTCGACGCGCTGGGCAACCCCATCGACGGCAAGGGCGAGATCGACGCCACCGAGCGCCGCCAGGTCGAGGTCAAGGCGCCGGGCATCATCCCGCGCAAGTCGGTGAACGAGCCGATGCAGACCGGCCTGAAGGCCATTGACGCCCTGGTTCCCGTTGGCCGCGGCCAGCGCGAGCTGATCATCGGTGACCGCCAGACCGGCAAGACCGCCGTCGCCATCGACGCGATCATCAACCAGAAGTTCAACTGGGCCAGCGACGACGAGAAGAAGAAGCTCTATTGCATCTACGTCGCCGTCGGCCAGAAGCGCTCCACGGTCGCCCAGATCGTCAAGACGCTGACCGACAACGGCGCCATGGAATACACCACGGTCGTGGCGGCCACCGCCTCCGATCCGGCGCCCATGC
>CALGGB010000289.1 GCA_937880925.1 uncultured Rhodospirillaceae bacterium
CCGGATGCTGGCGGAGCCGAGCGGGCCCGAGCGTACGCCAAGCGGCTCGGCGCGACACATCTCGTCGACGTCGCCACGCTGACCGGCAAGCGCTTCACGGTGACCGCGACGTCCTATGTGCTGGCCGCGGGCGGCATCGAGAACGCGCGCCTGCTGCTCGCCTCCCGCTCGGTGGCGCCCGCGGGCCTTGCCAACCAGAACGATCTGGTCGGGCGCTACTTCATGGAGCACCCGATCTTCGGTCCCATTGCCTCCTGGATCTGCGATGCGCCGGAGCTGATCGCCCCTTACTACGGTACCTACACGGCACTCGACGGCGCCGTGGCCCGCGGCTGCCTCTTCATGACGCCCGAGTACATGGCGCGCGAAGGCCGTCTCAACACCATCTTCACCTTCACGCCCAACGACGCGGTCCGCTATCTGCCCGGCCGACCGGCCGAGGACGGACCGATCCCGCTGGAAACCGAGATGCTGACCCTGTTGCGGGACGTGGAGCCCGGCGCCGAGCACACCGGGGTACGCGTTTACATGGGTTGCGGCACCGAACAGGCGCCCAATCCGGACAGCCGCGTCACGCTCGCCGACACCGTCGATGCCCTGGGCATGCCGCGTACGCATCTGTCATGGCAGCTCACCGAGAGCGACCGCGAGAGCCTGATCGCCAACATCGCGACCCTGGCCGCCGCCATGGGCGCCTGGGGCCATGCCCGCCTGCGCCGCATCGTGCCGGCCGACTTCGCCTGGAGCGATGTCGATATGTTCTGGGCGCACCATCACATGGGCACGACCCGCATGGCGGCGGACCCGAAACAGGGCGTGGTCGATGCCAACCTGAAGGTCCACGGTATCGCCAACCTGCACATCGGCGGCAGCTCCGTGTGGACCACCGGCTGCGGCGCGACCAACCCGACACTCTCCATCGTCGCCTTCGCCCTGCGCCTGGCCGAGCGTTTGCGCGCCGGGGAGGCTTGAGTCATGGCCTGGTCCAGGCGCGATATCCTGATTGGTGCGGGTCTTTCGGCGGCGCTCGGCGGCGCCGTGCTCTGGCGCCTGACGCCGGGCGAGGGGTCGGGCCCCACGGTCGCCCTGGTCGACCGGGCCGCCGCCGCGCGGATCGGCGAACGGCTGATGGCGGCCGCCGTGCCGGCGGCCGACGGCAATGCCGCAAAGGGGCGCATCGATGCCCTGATTGCCACCCTGCCGCCGGGCACGCGGTCCGGCGAACTGCGCCCGGCCGTTGCCGACTGGGTGACCGCCGACTTCGAGGATGGCCGCATGGTCCAGGTCGACGGCTGGTATCTGGCACGCACGGAAGCCGATCTGGCTATCCTCGCCGCCGTTGAAACGCGGGAGAACTCCTAGAGCAGGACTGCGCTCAGCCCGCGGTCAGCGGCCAGGCCCAGGGGATGAGCAGCAGCGCCAGGCCGACGATCACGATTTCCAGCGGCAGGCCCATGCGCCAGTAGTCGCCGAAGCGGTAACCGCCCGGTCCCATGATGAGCGTGTTGTTCTGATGCCCGATGGGCGTCAGGAAGGCGCATGAGGCGCCGACCGCCACCGCCATCAGGAAGGGGTCGGTCGCCACGCCCAGGGCGCTTGCCACGCCCACCGCGATGGGCGCCATGACGATGGCCGTGGCGGCGTTGTTCATGATGTCCGACAGGGTCATGGTGACGATTAGGATCACCGCCAGCAGGGCGACGGGCGGTGCGCCGGCCATGACCGAGAGCAGACCGTTTGCGAGCAGGGTGGTCGTGCCCGTGGTTTCCAGGGCGCCGCCCACCGGGATCATTGCCCCCAGCAGCACCAGCACCGGCCAGTCGATCGAGTCATAAAGCTCCCGCAGGCTGACCATGCCCAGCAGAACCATTGCCAGCATCGCCAGCGAGAAGGTGATCGTGATCGGAGCCAGGCCGATGGCGGCCGCGATCACCGCTGCGGCGAAGATGGCGACGGCGGGCAGGGCGCGCCGCCGGGCACCCACGGCGATCTTGCGCTCGGCCAGCGGCAGCAGGCCCAGGCGCGAGAGGGCGGAGCCTGCGTGTTCGCGCTCGCCCTGCAGCAGCAGGATGTCGCCGGCCTGAAAACGGAAGGAACGCAGGCGGCCGCGCGTCGGGCTGCCCTGGCGTGAGACCGCCAGCAGGTTGAGATCGTAGCGGCTGCCCAGGCGCAGACTGCTGGGCGTGTGGCCCTCGATGCGACTGCCGGTGGGCACGATGGCCTCCAGCAGCGAGACATCCTCGGACTTCAGGGACTCCACCGTCTGCGACTTCTCGCCCTCCAGCTCCAGCTCCAGGGCGGCGACCGCCTTGCTCATGCCCTCGGGCGAGGCCGAAAGCATGAGCACGTCGCCGGCCTTGACGTGCACGTAGCGCGCTGCGCTCAGCATGCGATGGCCGTCGCGGATCAGGGCGACGATCTGGACATCGCTGTCGGCTATCTTCTCGTCCAGCTCGTGCAGCGGCAGGCCCACGGCAATGGAGTCCTCAGGCACCCGCGCCTCGGTGATGTAGTCCTCGATCGCGCTCAGATCGGCCGGCACGTTGCGTTTGCGCACGGAAGCCGGCAGCAGGTGCCAGCCGATCAGCGCGACGAAGGCGACGCCGACGATGGCGATGGGCAGGCCGACGGGCGTGAAATCGAACATGCCGAAGGCCGGCTCGCCCGTCGTCGTGCGGTAGGAGGCGATGATGACGTTGGGCGGCGTGCCGATCATGGTCGCCAGGCCGCCCAGGATCGAGCCGAAGGCGAGCGGCATCAGGATCAGCCCGGGCGAGCGTTCGACCTTGACGCAGGACTGCAGCGCCACCGGCAGCAGCAGGGCGAGCGCGGCGACATTGTTCATGAAGGCCGAAAGGAAGGCCGCCACGCCCGCCAGCACCGCGACATGAAGTGCCGGGCTGGCGCTGGCGCGCACCACCAGGGCGGCCACCGCATCGATGGCGCCGGAATTGGCGAGTGCCCGACTGATCACCAGCACCGCCAGGACCGTCACCACGGCAGGATGGCCGAACCCGTCGAAGGCGTCGGCGGCGGGCACGAGGCCGCAGACGACCGTCGCCATCAGCCCGGCAAAGGCCACCACGTCGTAGCGCCAGCAGCCCCAGATGAAGAAGACCGTCACGCCAAGCACGATCAGGCAGATGGCGATCTGGGGGCCGCTCATGGCGTCTCCGAACCTGCGGCCGGGCCGCGGTTAGCCGATGTCGAAGCTGATGCCCTGGGCCAGCGGCAGGGCGCGGGAATAGTTGATCGTGTTGGTCGCCCGCCGCATGTAGGCCCGCCAGGCGTCCGAACCTGATTCACGTCCGCCGCCGGTCTCCTTTTCGCCGCCGAAGGCGCCGCCGATCTCGGCGCCCGAGGGCCCGATGTTGACGTTGGCGATGCCGCAGTCGCTGCCCTCGTCGGAGAGGAACATCTCGGTCTCGCGCAGATCGTTGGAGAAGATGCAGGAACTGAGGCCCTGGGGCACGTCGTTGTGCATGGCGATGGCCTCGTCCAGATCGCGGTAGCGCATGGCGTAGAGAATGGGCGCAAACGTCTCTTCCTTCACCACGCCGGTCTGGCCGGGCATTTCCACGATGGCGGGGCGCACATACCAGGCGCCGGGAAACTCCTTCTCGAGAACGCGTTCGCCGCCGAAAACGTTGCCGCCTTCGTCGGTGGCGCGCGACAGGGCGGCCTGCATCGACTGGAAGGCCCGCCCGTCGATCACCGGACCGATCAGCGTGCCCTTTTCCAGGGGATTGCCGATGGGCACGGTCGCATAGGCCTTCTTCAGGCGCGCCAGCAGGTCGTCGTGAATCGAATCGTGGACGAACAGGCGGCGCAGGCTGGTGCAGCGCTGGCCTGCGGTGCCCACGGCCGAAAAGACGATGCCGCGCACGGCGAGATCGAGGTCGGCGGTGGGTGCGATGATCGCACCATTGTTGCCGCCCAGTTCCAGCAGGTATTTGCCCAGGCGCCCGGCGACGGTCTGGGCGACCTGGTAGCCCATGCGCACGCTGCCCGTGGCGCTGATGAGCGCGGCATCGCGGTTGGCCGCCAGGCGCTCGCCGGTCTCAGGCCCGCCGATGACGATCTGCACCAGGTCGGAGGGCACCTCGAAGCCGCACTTGGCTGCCGCACGGCCCAGCAGGCGCTTGCAGGCGATGGCGGTCAGCGGCGTCTTTTCCGAAGGCTTCCACACCATCGTGTTGCCGCAGACCGCGGCGATGGCGTAGTTCCACGACCAGGGCGCAACGGGGAAGTTGAAGGCGGTGATGCAGCCGACCACGCCCAGGGGATGCCAGGTTTCCATCATGCGATGACCCGGACGTTCCGAGGCGATGGTCAGGCCGTAGAGCTGGCGCGACAGGCCGACGGCGAAGTCGCAGATGTCGATCATCTCCTGGACCTCGCCCTTGCCCTCTTCCAGGATCTTGCCGGCTTCCAGGGTGACGAGCGCGCCCAGCGCGTCCTTGGCCGCGCGCAGCTCGTTGCCGAACAGGCGGATGACCTCTCCGCGCTGGGGGGCGGTCAGCTTGCGCCAGGCTTTCTGCACCTCGACCGAGCGGGCGACCATGGCATCGACCTGATCGGGGGTTGTCTCCTTCACGCGGGCCAGTTCGGCGCCGTCCACCGGGCTCTTCACGGCAAAGCTGCCGCCTTCGAAGTAGTCCTCGCGCATCTCTGCGTCGTTGAGGCCCAGGGTGTCGAAGATCGTCTTGGTATCCATGGAGATAACCCTTGTCGGTCGGAATGCATGGGGTGGCGGGCGCGGGTTGTAACGCGGCGCCGCGCGGGCGTCGACCGCGGCCTTTTCAGGTGCTCTTGGCGGCGTCGAGAACGCGCGAACGGGGGAAGACGCCCGTCACGGTTGTGCCCTTGCCAAGCTCGCTTTCGATGGTCATGGAGCCGCCGTGCAGCTCCACCAGCGCCTTGACGATGGCCAGGCCCAGGCCGGAACCCTGGTGCTGCTTGGCGGTCTTGGCCTGGACGAAGGGATCGGTGATGCGTCCCAGGATCTCGGGCGGGATGCCGATGCCGGTGTCGGTGACCTGGATCACCAGCTCGCCGTTCTGGTTCATGAAGGCCCTGGTCGCGACCTCGCCGCCCGGCTCGGTGAACTTCACGGAGTTCGACAGCAGGTTGAACAGCATCTGGCGCACCGAGCGGCGGTCAGCGCGGATGTTGGGCAGTCCGGGTTCGATATCCGAGAGCAGTCGCACCTCGCCGCGCTCCGCCATGGGTTCCATCAGGCGCACCGTGGCGCCGACGATCTCGGCGACCTCGACCACGTCGTCGGAAAGGCGGAACTCGCCCTGTTCGATCTTGGCGACATCGAGCACGTCGTTGATCAGGGTCAGCAGGTGCGAGCCACTGAAATGGATGTCGGAGACGTATTCTTTGTAACGGTCGTTCTGGATCGGCCCCAGGATTTCCGTCTTCATCGTCTCGGAGAAACCGATGATGGCGTTGAGCGGCGTACGCAGCTCGTGGCTCATGCGCGAGAGGAACTCGGATTTCGCCTGGTTGGCGTGCTCCAGCTTGAGATTGGCCGAAACCAGCTCCTGCTCGGCGCGCTTGCGCTCGGTGATGTCGACCACGATCGACTGCAGGGCATGGCCGCCCTCCCAGTCGACGATGGAGACCCGGTTTTCCAGCCAGATCTCCCAGCCGTTGCTCTTGAGGCCGCGGAATTCGTAGCGCTGTGGTGCAGTGCCGCCCGAAAGGTGCCCCTGGTTGAAGGCTGCCACACGATCCCGTTCGTCGGGCGAGACGAGCAGGTGGACATGGCCCAGGGCGACCACGCTTTCGGGATCGGGATAGCCGTGGATGTCGGCATAGGCCTTGTTGGCAAACAGCATCTCGCCGTCGCGATGGATGACGATGCCCTGGATCGAGCCCTCGACCAGCGAGCGGAAGCGGGCC
>CALGGB010000290.1 GCA_937880925.1 uncultured Rhodospirillaceae bacterium
ACTACATCGTCACGGAGATTTTCTTCTCGGTATGAGCCAGGACACGCCGAAAATCAGCGTCAGCGGCCTGAAGAAGAGCTTCGGCCGCAAGACCGTGCTCGACGGCATCGACTTCGAGGTCGCCCAGGGCGAGTCGCTCGTCATCATCGGTGGCTCGGGTTCGGGAAAGTCGGTGAGCATCAAGTGCGTGCTGGGGCTGATCCGGCCCGACGAAGGCACCATCCTGATCGACGGCAAGAACGCCGTGGGCCTGCGCGGGCGCGAGCGCGACGCACTGATGAAGAAGTTCGGCATGCTGTTCCAGGGCGGCGCCCTGTTCGACAGCCTGCCGGTCTGGGAGAACGTCGCCTTCGGCCTGATCCAGGGCCACGGCGTCTCGCGCAAGGCGGCCTACGACCAGGCCATCGAGAAGCTGGCCATGGTCGGCCTGAAGGAGGATGTTGCCGATCTGCTGCCCGCCGAGCTTTCGGGCGGCATGATGAAGCGCGTGGCCCTGGCCCGCGCCATCGCGACCAAACCCGAGATCATCTTCTTCGACGAGCCGACCACGGGCCTCGACCCGATCATGGGCGACGTCATCAACGACCTCATCGTGCATGTCCGCGAGGAGCTGGGCGTCTCCACCGTGTCGATCACCCACGACATGGCCAGCGTGCGCAAGATCGCCGACAAGGTGGCCATGCTCTATGCCGGCAAGCTGGTCTGGATGGGCCCGGTCGAGGAGATCGACGACAGCGGCAACCCCTATGTCGACCAGTTCATCCACGGCCGCGCCGAAGGCCCGATCCAGATGGACGTCAGGCGCCCGTGAGGAGCATGACCCAGCCTCTGCTGCTTCCCCCTCTCCCCTTGTGGGAGAGGGTCGGGGTGAGGGGTTGCGCGCGCAAGCGCGCCAACGAAAAAGTGCCCCCTCACCCAGCTTCGCCTAGGCCGACGCTTCGCGCCGGCCAAGTCTTCGCAACCCTCTCCCACGTTGGGGAGAGGGGAAGGAAACAGTGATGGCCGCGGCGTCGCGTTTTGTCTGCCAGTCCTGCGGGGCCGAGCACCGAAAGTGGGCGGGGCGCTGCGATGCCTGCGGCGAGTGGAACAGCATCGTCGAGGAAACAGTCTCGACCGGCGGCACACCCGGCGGCCTGAAGGGCAAGAAGCGCGGCCGCCAGATCGCCTTCGAGAGCCTGACCGGGGCGAGCGAGCCGCCGCCGCGCATGGTGACCGGAATCAACGAGCTGGACCGCGTGTTCGGCGGCGGCCTGGTGCCAGGCTCCGTACTGCTGCTGGGCGGCGATCCCGGCATCGGCAAATCGACCATCACGCTGCAGGCCGCTGCGCGCCTGGGCATGAAGGGCGTGCGCTGCGTCTATCTTTCGGGCGAGGAGGCGATCGACCAGGTGCGCCTGCGCGCCCGCCGCCTGGGTCTCGAGGCTTCGCCCGTGCAGCTTGCCGCCGCGACCAACGTGCGCGACATCATCTCCAGCCTTTCGGCCGAGCGGGCCGACCTGGTGGTCATCGATTCGATCCAGACCATGTACCTCGACACCCTGGATTCCGCACCGGGCACGGTCGGCCAGGTGCGCGGTTCGGCCCAGGAACTGATCCGCCATGCCAAGGAGACCGGCGCCGTGCTGATGCTGGTGGGCCACGTCACCAAGGACGGCCAGATCGCCGGCCCGCGCGTGCTGGAGCACATGGTCGACGCGGTGCTCTACTTCGAGGGCGAGCGGGGCCACCAGTTCCGCATCCTGCGCGCAGTCAAGAACCGCTACGGCGCGACCGACGAGATCGGCGTCTTCGAGATGACCGACCACGGCCTGGACGAGGTCGCCAACCCCTCGGCCCTGTTCCTCGACCGGCGCGACCAGGATGTCGCCGGGACGGTGGTGTTCGCCGGCATCGAGGGCAGCCGGCCCATGCTGATGGAAATCCAGGCGCTGGTCGCGCCATCGGCCCTGGGCACGCCGCGACGCGCCGTGGTCGGCTGGGACAGCGGCAGGCTGGCCATGGTGCTGGCGGTGCTCGATACCCGCTGCGGCCTGGCGCTGTCGGGCCACGACGTCTATCTCAACGTCGCCGGCGGATTCAGCGTGCGCGAACCCGCGGCCGACCTTGCCGTGGCCGCCGCCCTCATCTCCTCGATTGCGGCCAAGCCGCTGCCCAAGGACGGCATCTATTTCGGCGAGATTGGCCTGGCCGGAGAGGTCCGGCCAGTGAGCCAGGCCGACGCCCGGCTGAGCGAGGCCGCCAAACTGGGCTTCCGCCAGGCCGTGATTCCCGAGCGCAAGGGGCGCAAGGGTACGGTGGAAGGCATGTCGGTGATGACCGTCAACCAGCTCGGCAACCTGGTTGACCTGATCTACGGAGACGACGGACGGCCATGAACGACCTGCCGCTCACCATCGCCGACTTTGCGGCGCTCGGAATCATCTTCCTTTCGGGCTTCCTGGCCTATTTCCGCGGAGCGGTGCGAGAGTTCTTCTTCCTGGCGACCTGGGGCGGGGCGGTGGCCGCCGCGGTCTATCTCTACAAGCCGGTGCTGCCCCATGTAACCGAATGGATCGGCGATCCGCTGATTTCGGCCCTGGCGACCGGCACGGGCATTTTCGTGGTGGCGCTGACCCTGCTGACGCTGATCAGCATGGTGGCGGTCAAGCGGGCCGAAGAATCGCATCTTTCGGTGCTCGATCGATCCCTGGGTTTCGTTTTCGGCCTGGTGCGCGGTGTGCTGGTCGTCTGCCTGATCTATCTGGTCTATACGCTGATGGCGCCGGTCGAGGAGCATCCCGAGTGGCTGCGAGAGGCCAAGCTGACGCCGCTGGTCGCCGAGGGCGCCGAGATCATGCTGGCCCTGGCGCCCGAGGAATGGGGCATGCAGGGCGATCGCGTGGCCGAACAACTCAAAGCCACGTCATCGTCGGTGGAAACCATCATCGACTACAACAATATGATCGATCCCCAGCCTGGAGCAGCTTCCGGCGAGGGAAATGCCGATTCAGGCGGCACCGGTGCTGGTAATTCCGCCGAACCCGGTTATAACGACGCCGACCGCGAGGCCCTCGACCAGATGATCGACGCCGACCAATGAGGCAGGACTCTCACGCGTGACACGCTTCCTGACGAAGCATCCCTTCGACGATGACCGCCTCCACGAGGAGTGCGGCGTCTTCGGCATCTATGGCAGCGACGATGCCGCTGCCCATGCGGCGCTTGGGCTGCATGCCCTGCAGCACCGCGGCCAGGAATCAGCAGGCATCGTCACCTATGACGGCAGCCAGTTCCATGTGCACCGCAGCCTGGGGCTGGTCGGCGAGGTTTTTGCCGACCAGGCCGTGATGGCGCGCATGCAGGGCGACAGCGCCATCGGCCACAACCGCTATGCCACGACCGGCGAGACGACGCTGCGCAACGTGCAGCCGATTTTCGTGGAAACCGCCATGGGCGGGCTCTCCATCGCCCATAACGGGAACCTGACCAACGCCCACCACCTGCGCGAGCAGCTGGTCAGAAAGGGCGCGATCTTCCAGTCGACGACCGATACCGAGGTCATCGTTCACCTGGTCGCCCAGAGCACCCAGCCCGACCTGCCCAGCCGCCTGGTCGATGCCCTGCGTCATGTCGTGGGCGCCTATTCCCTGCTGGCGCTGACCGAGGACGCCCTGATCGGCGTGCGCGATCCCCTGGGCGTGCGCCCGCTGGTCCTGGGCGAGGTTCACGGCGCGCCGGTGATGGCCTCCGAAACGTGCGCACTGGACATCATGGGCGCCACGTTCGTGCGCGATGTCGAACCCGGCGAGATGATCATCGTCGACCGCAAGGGCATGACCTCGCTGCGACCCTTCGCGGCGGAGCGCAAGCGCTTCTGCGTCTTCGAATACATCTACTTCGCCCGCCCCGACAGCCAGGTCGAAGGGCGCAGCGCCTACAACCTGCGCAAGCGCCTGGGTGCGGAACTGGCGCTCGAAAGCGGCGTGCCGGCAGATGTCGTGGTGCCGGTGCCCGATTCAGGCGTTCCCGCCGCCCTGGGTTATGCCGAGGAAGCCGGCCTGCCCTTCGCCCTGGGCATCATCCGCAACCACTATGTGGGGCGGACCTTCATCCAGCCCAGCCAGCATGTGCGCCACCTGGGCGTGAAGCTCAAACACAACGCCAACCGCGGCGAGGTTGCGGGCAAACGGGTGATCCTGATCGACGATTCCATCGTGCGCGGCACGACCTCGACCAAGATCGTCGCCATGGTGCGCGAAGCCGGTGCGACCGAAGTCCACATGCGCATCGCCAGCCCGCCCACGACCCATTCCTGCTTCTATGGTGTCGACACCCCCTCGCGCGAGGAACTGCTGGCCGCGCGCATGAACCTGGAAGAGATGGCCGAGCTGATCGGCGTGGATTCGCTGGCCTTCCTCAGCGTCGACGGTCTCTACCGCGCCGCGGGCGAGGCGCAGGGCCGCGACAGCGATGCACCGCAGTACTGCGATGCCTGCCTGACCGGCGAATATCCCATTCCCCTGCTCGACCGTGACGGCGGGCGCGGGGCACGCCAGCTATCCCTGCTCGACGATCCGGTCTGAGGTTGCGATGAACGACAATGCCCCGCAGCGACGGCTTGAGGGCCGCATCGCTCTGGTCACCGGTGCCTCGCGCGGTGTCGGCGCGGCGATTGCCAAGGCCTATGCAGCCGAGGGCGCCCAGCTCATTCTGGTGGCGCGCACGGTTGGCGGGCTGGAGGAGGTTGACGACGCGGTGCGTGCCGCGGGCGCGCCGGCGGCCACCCTGGTGCCGCTCGACATCACCGACGGTCCCGGCATCGACCGACTGGGCGGCGCCATCTTCGAGCGCCACGGCCGGCTGGACGTGCTGGTCGGCAATGCCGCTTCGCTGGGCACCCTGACCCCGGCGAGCCACCTGAAGCCGGAGACCTGGGACCAGACGCTCGCCATCAACCTGACGGTCAACTGGCGCCTGATTCGCAGCATGGATCCCCTGCTGCGTCAGTCGGAGGCCGGACGGGCGCTCTTCCTGACCTCGCGCGCCTCGGTTTCGGCGCGCGCCTACTGGGCCGCCTATGCCGCGAGCAAGGCGGGGCTCGACGCCCTGGTGATGAGCTGGGCGGCCGAACTCAACAAGACCAACGTGAAGGCCAATCTGATCGATCCGGGCCGCCTGCGCACCGCCATGCGGGCGCGCGCCTTCCCCGGCGAGGATCCCCAGACGCTCGACAAACCCGAGGCGATCATGGAGGCCTTCGTGCGCCTGGCCCTGCCCTCCTGGGAGCAGAACGGCGCCCGTCTGGTTGCGCGCGAGCTGCTCGCAGGGTCAAGCTGAGAGTTCTTGCCCGGCGCAGGCTTCCGGCCTTGAATGCACCGGATTGGAGCCCGCCGATGACCGCCACTCTCTATCCCCTGAGCCCCGATGAGATCGCGGCCTATCACCGCGACGGCTTCGTCGTGGTGCCCGGCCTGTTCGCGCCCGACGAGATCGCACCGGTGCAGGAAGCCTGCCTGATCGATCCGAACCTGGGCGGGCGCGTGGTCCATGTCACCGACAGCGACGGCGGCCAGCAGGACCTGGCCGGCTGGTCTGGGGATGACGGCGACGACCTTCTGGGCCTGATGACGCGCATCGCGCGCATCGTCGACGGTGCAGAAGCCGTGATCGGCGAGCCGATCTACCACTGGCATTCCAAGTTCTCGATGAAGAAGCCAGGCAGCGGCGGGCGCTGGGACTGGCACCAGGATTTCGGGAGCTGGTATGTCGAGGGCTGCCTGCGCCCCGCGATGACCACCTGCACCGTGGCGGTCGATCCTTGTGACGAGGAGAACGGCTGCATGCAGCTCGTGAAAGGCTCCCATCTCTTCGGGCGTCTGGACCACGTTGCGGTCGGCGCCTCGCGCGGAGCCGAGCCGAAGCGGGTAGCGCAGGCGCGCGAGCAGTTCGAGACCGTCTCCTGCGTCATGGCGCCGGGCGACGCGCTGTTCTTTCACGCCAACACGCTGCATGCCTCGGGTCCCAACCATTCCCAACGGCCGCGCAGCCTGCTGCACTTCTCCTACAACGCGATCGCCAACGATCCCGTGGAGACGACCATCCCGGGCCACCGCTACACGCCGCTCACCAAGGCGCCCGACACGGCGATCCGCGACGGTGCGTGGAACGGCGTCATCGCCACCACCGAGTTCTTCGCGCCGCGCGAGGACAACCCCTACGGCTACACGATCAAGCGCGCGAGCTGAGCCGGCGGCATCGCGGCGCCACGCCTGCTGATGGCCTCAAGTACGGGCGGGGTCGCAGACCGCGATGGCTCGGCCTCTGACCTTTGCGTCGGTGCGTCTGGATCCCTGCCTTCGCAGGGATGAGGAGGAGAAAAGAAGGCAACGCCACCTGCGGCGGGGACGGTTGCCGACAGGAGATGAGCGGCAAACGATTCCGGGCAGCTGGACCCGGCGGCCCTCTCGTCACCTTCAGGACCACGACAACCCGCCGGCGCTTCGGCGTGTGGACGGCGCACGCATCTCACCCACTCTCCTCATGCCAGCGAAGGCTGGCATCCCGATGCGCTAGCGGCAAGACAGGAGCGCGACCGGCGATGGCTTCGCCTCGAGCCTTTGAGTTGGTGCGTTCCCATCCGTCGCAGGCATGACGGGATAGCGCTCCCCCTCCGCCGCCTACTTGTCGGCGTAGGGGTTTTTCGGGGACTTGAAGCGCAGGCGGATGGGGACGCCGGGGAGGTCGAAGTCGACGCGCATACGGTTGACGAGATAGCGCTTGTAGGATTCCGGCAGGTCGTCGACCCGCGTGCCGTGGAGCGTGAACGTGGGCGGGCGGGTCTTGGCCTGGGAGACATAGCGCAGCTTGATGCGGCCGCCGCCCGAGACCGGGGGTGGATGGGTCGCCAGAACGTCCTCAAGCCAGCGGTTGAGCAGCGAGGTCGGAATGCGGGCATTCCAGCGTTCGTAGGCTTCGACCACGGCAGGCATCAGGCGCTCAACGCCCTTCCCCGACATCGCCGAGAGCGTCACCAGGGGCGCACCCTTGACCTGGGGCAGCAGCTCGTAGAGCAGATCCTCGAACTTCTGTCGCACGCCCTTCTGGTCCTTGACCAGATCCCACTTGTTGACGACCAGAAGGGGCGAGCGGCCCTCGCGCTCGATCAGGTCGACGATGGTCAGATCCTGCTTGTCGTAGGCTTCCGTGGCATCGACGACCACAGCCACGACATGGGCATAACGGATCGTGAGCAGGGTGTCGGAGACCGACATGCGCTCGACACCCTCGGCGACACGGGACTTGCGCCGCATGCCGGCGGTATCGACCAGTTCGATATCGCGGCCCTCGTGGAGGTAAGCCGCGGCGATGGAATCACGGGTCAGGCCGGCTTCGGGGCCGGTGATCATGCGCTCGGAACCCAGAAGGCGGTTGACCAGGGTCGACTTGCCGACATTGGGCCGCCCCACGATGGCGAGCTTGAGCGGTCCCTCACCCGCCGCGCGTTCCTCCTCGTCCTCGGGCGCATAGACCGCAAGGGCGTTGTAGAGCTCGCCCAGGCCCTCGCCATGCTCGGCCGAGATCGGCACGGGATCGCCCAGGCCCAGACTGTAGGCATCGAAGAAACCGCCCTCGCCTGCCCGCCCCTCCGCCTTGTTGGCCACCAGGATGACCGGCAGGCCGCTGCGGCGCAGTTCGCGCGCAAAGTGGGTGTCCTCCGGGGTGAGGCCGGTGCGGGCATCGACCACGAACATCATGACATCGGCCTGGGCCAGGGCCTGGTTGGTCTGCTCGCGCATGCGTGCCCCCAGGGTGCCCGGATCGGCTTCTTCCAGCCCCGCGGTATCGATGATGCGGAAGTTGAGCGGGCCGATATTGCCCATGCCGTCGCGCCAGTCGCGCGTGACGCCGGGCGTGGGATCGACAATGGCCACACGCCGGCCAACCAGCCTGTTGAACAGGGTCGATTTGCCGACATTGGGCCGGCCGACGATGACGACGGTAAAGCTCACGGAACGCTGTCCTATCACCGGCGCAGGGGCCGGCACTGAATGCGCATGTCCCACGGCGGGGCCGCAGGCACGATCAAGCCCGTTCTATAGCAAACAGACGGCCCGCCTGCACCGATCCTGCCGAGATCCGTCTGCAGCCGGTTCAGCGCAGGGCGATCAGGTCGCCCGAACCGTCGAGAAGATAGACGATCTCGCCCGCCGCGATGGGCGCAACCGGCAGGCTGCTGCCCATGTCGACCATACCCAGGATTTCGCCGGTATAGGGTGAAATCGATGCTGCGGTACCGTCGGAACCGACCACCAGCAGGCGATCGCCGGCCAGCAGCGGTCCGCTCCACAGAATGGGATCGTCGTGGTCCTCGGGATCCTCGAAGTTCGGCAGGGCGGTGACCCAGCGAATGCGGCCGTCCTCGCGCTCCAGACAGACCACCTTGCCGTCGAGCGAGACGACATAGAGATAGTTTCCCGCGATCCAGGGTGTCTGCACACCCGTGACCTCGCGCTCCCACAGGCGTGCGCCCGTTGCCAGGTCGATGGCGACGAGACGGCCGCCGTGGCTGATGGCAAAGACCCGCCCGCGGTCGATCACCGGGCTGCCATTGATGTCGTTGAGCGCAGCCAGTGTGCCGATGCGCGAGGCATAGGCCAGCGAGTCCGACCAGACGACACGGCCGTTCTCGACCCGCAGCGCATAAATCTCGCCCGAGGAGAAGGTGACGATGACGATGGAGCCGGAAACGGCAGGCCCGCCCCCACCCAGAAGGCTCGCGATTTCCTCAATGCCCCGGTGCGCCCACAGCAGCTCCCCAGTATCGGCATCAAGGACCTGAAGCTCGTTTTCCGGCGTGACGATAAAGACCCGCCCCTGACTGACCGTTGGCGGCGTGCGCAGCGGCGGCCCGACGCGTACGCGCCAGTATTCCTCGCCGCTTTCGCCATCCAGCGCGATCAGTTCGCCATAACCCGTGGTGACGTAGAGGCGGCCACGATAGAAGGCCAGGCCGCCGCCCCAGCCGCCTTCGCTCTCGGCGTCCGGGGTAATGTCAAAGTCCCACAGCTCCTTGCCGGTTTCGGCATCCACCGCGGTGACCTCGGTGTCGGCATCAAAGGCATAGGCACGGCCCAGGGCGACCACGGGCGTAGCGATGATGCGGCGGTACTTGCCGTCGCCCTCGCCGATATCGGCGGTCCAGATCTCTTCCAGCGGGCCGGGCGCGGCGATGTGGTACATCGCCTTGTCGGTCAGGCCGCCCGATTGGGGCCAGTTCGGCGTCGGCAGCGGCGGCGGCAGGATGATCGCCTCCTCCGCCACCTCGGGATCGGCCGTGAGTTCGGCGTCGAGCTGCAGGATGGCAATGCGGTCGCCCGGCAAGGGCGGCGGGGGCGGCGTGCCCAGCCAGTCGAAGGAATCGGATTCGCAGCCAGCCAGCAGAACCGCGGCAAACAGCACCGGAACGAGGTGACGCACGATCAGGAATCCCCTCGCGCCAGGGCGGCAAGCTCGGCGGCGCGGGCCTTCAGGGTGGTCGGCGTGGCCGGATCGCTGGCCAGTTCCTCGAAGATGGCGGCGGCGGCCTGGCTGTCACCGGTCTTCAGCGCCAGCAGTCCCTGCATCTCCATGGCTGTGGCCCGCCAGGGCGAACCCTCGCGCAGTACCGGCTCCAGACGGCTGGAGACGGCATCGGCGTCATCGCCGTCCAGCAGCACGGCGGCGCCATAGAGGTTGCCCAGCAGGCGATAGTCCGCCCCGATGCTGGCATCGGCGGCCACGGCATCAAAGGCAGCCACGGCGCCTGCGGCATCGCCGGAATCGGCCAGGGCCTGACCTTGCCGCAGACGGGCAAGCAGCACGTATCCGGCATGCCCCTCATCGGCGAGTTCGCCAAAACCTGCGGCCGCACCCTTGCGGTCGCCCAGCACGTCGAGCCGGTCGGCCAGCCAGTAGGCATGGCCGTCACTGCCAAGCTGGCTCTGGCGGTATTCGCGCCAGCCGACAAAGGCCAGAACGATAATGACAAGGACAACGCCTACGGCCGCGACATAGCGCCCATAGGCGCGCCACAGTTTCAGCCATTGTTCGCGCCGCAGATCCTCGTCGATCTCGCGCAGCAACTGGTCGCCGGTGTCGGCCACGATCGGATATCCTCCGGTCACGATTGGAGCCGCAACATAGCCCCCACGCCAGCCGGCGGCAACGGACGACCGTTACGCCCCGGCTTTTGCGAAACCTCGGAAACGATTATGTTTTCTCCATGGCAGGACCGCGCAGCTACCGCGAATTCTGGCCCTACTACGTGCGCGAGCACGCAAGGGCCCGCACACGCGCGCTGCATTTCGCCGGAACAGCCGGGGTCATCGCCCTTGCGGTGGCAGCCGCGGTCGTCGGCAGCGGCTGGTTGCTGCTTGCCCTTCCGGTGGTCGGTTACGGCTTTGCCTGGGTGGCGCATGCCTTTGTTGAACGCAACAAACCGGCAACCTTCACGCATCCGTTGTGGAGCCTGATCGGAGATTTCCATATGTTTGCACTGATGCTCACCGGCCGCATGGAGCGAGAGGTCGATCGTCATCGCGAGGGACCGCGTCTGGCGGAGCGGCAAGACCGGTAGAGAACGAAGCGGCACTGCGCCGCCAAGCGAACAAGAACGAGGCGGCCGCGCGCCGCGCCAAGGGGGATTCCCATGCTGACGGTTGCCGAGGAAATGCTGCTGCTGGTGCTGGACGACAACAGCGGCACCTTCATCACCGAACCCGATATCAACATCAACTATGCCCTGGCCGGCGCCGTGCTCGCCGATCTGGCGCTCAAGGGTCGCATCGAAGCCGATCCCGACAAGCTGTTCGTGCTGGAGCGCAAGCCCACGGGCGATGCCGTGCAGGATGCCGTGCTCGAACGCATCGCCGAGGCCGACGAGGTGCAGGACACCAGCTACTGGGTCGCCGAGATCGGCCAGCGCGGCGAGGAGGTGCGCGAGCACCTGCTGGCCCGCCTGGTGGACCGCGGCATCCTCAAGCGGGTCGAGGAGAAGGTGCTGTGGGTCTTCGAGACGCGGCGCTACCCCACGATCGACGGCCGCGAGGAGCGCGAAGTGAAGAAGCGCATCCTCGACACCCTGCTCAGCGAGGGTGCGCCCAGCCATGAGGATGCGGTGATCATCAGCCTTGCCGATTCCTGCAACCTGTTCCGCCAGATGCTGGGTGATCGTGAGCTGGAAAATCTGCGCGGACGTATCGAGTCGATCGCCGATTCCGAAGCCATCGGCCTGGCGGTCGGCGAGACCATCCGACAGGTCCGCGCCTCGGTCGCACCGATGATCATGATGTGAGGCAGCAACAGCGGGCGTTGACGTGGGCGAGGTAACGCCGGCGCGCACCGCCCGCGGCATCCTGCTGATGATGCTGGCCATGGGCCTGATGGCCAGCATGGACGCCAGCGCCAAGCTGCTGGTCGAGGATTACCCGATACCGCAGATCCTGCTGGTGCGGTTCCTGGTGTTTCTGGTCTTCGCCCTGGCCCTGGCACGCCGCCGCGGCTTCCGAGTCACGCTGCGTTCGCGCAAGCCGGTCCTGCAGATCGTGCGTACCCTGGTGATGCTGGTCGAGATCTGGGTCTTCGTCTGGGCATTCAGCCTGCTGCCGCTGGCCAATGTGCATGCCATTGCCGCGGTCTCGCCCCTGATGGCCATGGCGCTGGCGGTACCCCTGCTGGGTGAACGGGTTGGCTGGCACCGCTGGACGGCGGTGGCCGCCGGGCTGGTCGGGGTGTTGATCATCGTGCGTCCGGGCATCGCCCAGACCGACTGGGCGATGGCCATTCCCGTTCTGGCGGCCTTCCTGTGGGCCTTGCTGCAGATCCTGATCCGCAAGGCCGGCCTGTCCGATCCCATCGAGACCACCGGCCTGTGGACCGCGACGATCGCCGTGCTTGTGATGGCGCTGGTCGCGCCCTTTGTGTGGATCGCGCCCGATGCCCGTGCCTGGGGCCTGCTGCTGCTTACCGGACTGCTGGGCACCATGGGCCACATGACCCTGTTCAAGGCGCTGGAACTGGCGCCGGCCTCGGCGGTGCAGCCCTTCAGCTACATGATGATGGTCTGGGCCGCGTTGCTGGGTTTCCTGGTGTTCGGCGCCTTCCCCGACGCCTGGACCATCCTGGGTGCGCTTGTCATCGTCGCCAGCGGCCTCTACGCCTTTGCACGGGAACGGCGCAGGCCGGCAAGTGCGTTGTAGGCCACCGCGCCGACCACCACGACACCGCCGATGAGACCCAGCAGCGTCGGCGCCTCGCCCAGGATCAGCCAGACCCAGAACGGGCCGAGGATGACTTCGATCAGGGCCAGGACCATCAGTTCGGCCGCCGGCACGTATTTCGCGCCCGCAGCATAAAGCACCAGCGCGGCCGAGACCTGGAAGGCGCCCATGTAGATGCACAGCGCCAGGTCGTGGCCGGAGATGGCGAAGCTCTCCAGGCGGCTGGCCGAAATGGCGCAGATGATGATCGAGGCGAGCATGACGCCGGGCACCATGTCGGCATTGCGTCCGCTGCGCAGCGAGACGCCGAAGGCCGCGAAGGTGACGGCGGCACCCAGGGCCAGCATGTTGCCGAACAGACGCCCCTCGCCCAGCCCTTCCCACATCATCACGGCGACACCCACCATGGCCGCCATCATGGCAATCCAGGTCGCGCGGCGTACCGGCTCCTTCAGCACCATCCAGGCGATCAGCGCAGTGAACAGCGGCTGGGAGCTGATGATGAAGAAGACGCTGGCCGCGCGCGTGTGAAAGAAGGATCCGATGTAGAAGAGGTTGCTGGCCGCAAGGCAGACGCCGGTCGAGAGCATGGCGAGCTTGCCGTTGTCGAACAGCACGCCGACCCGGCCGCGATGCTTGACCAGCGTGATCGCGCCCAGCATCAGGATCGCCATGACCGAGCGGTAAAACTGCACCTGCCAGAGGCCGGCGCTGTCCATCAGACCGATCAGCACGCCCGACTGGCTGATAAAGAAACCGCCAAGCACCACCAGCCCGACGCCACGCATGTAAAGTGGATCGCGTTCCAACAGATGCCCCCATCCCCCGAGGGCGCACTATCAGCGCAATCCGTCCGTGCCGTCGATAGCGTTGTGGGCAAAGACCGCCCGTGCGGCCGGTCGCTCCAATACTGCTTCGAGCGCCCGCCAGACCCGGGGGAAACTGCGCAGACCGGCATGGTGCGGCTGGTTCCAGGTCGCCAGCATGGTCATGTAGATGTCGGCCAGGCCATAACTCGCACCGCCGAAGAAGGGGCCGGGATCGAGCATGGCGTCGATCCGCGCCCAGAGTTCGCCGATCCACGCCGTCGCCCGTTCATCCACACCCGTCACGCCTGCGGGGTCGCTGGTGTGGCGCTCGGGATAGAAGTGCATGTGGTAGGCCGGCTGCAGCACCTCGGCCATGAAGAAGAGATCCTGGTAAAGCCTGCCGCGCGCCACCGAACCGGGTTCGGGTGCAAGCCCGGCGCCGGGATGGCGTTCCGCCAGATGGAGCAGGATGGCGGCCGACTGATAGATCGCATCGCCCTCAGGCGTGACCAGCGTGGGCACCTTGCGATGCGGGTTCAGCGCCAGATAGTCCTCCGGCCAGGGCTGGTCGAAATCGATATGGACCAGGCTGTAGGGCGCACCGATCTCTTCCAGGGCGATATGGGGCGCCATCGCCGCGGACTTCCAGGTGGCATAGAGGGTGTAGCAGGATCCGCTCATGGCCCCACCGGCGGCACGGTCTCCGTGGTTACGACCCACACGGTGAGCGGCACCTTCGCCTCGCCATAGAGCATGTCGCTCTCCACGACGCTGTGGGAGGCCTCGATGACGTCCAGTTCGGGCGGCCCGAGCTGCACGGTGCGGCGCGAGACATGATCGGCCTCCTCGATCAGGGAGCAGCTCTGCTCATAGACCGCCGCCATCAGGAACTGCCAGCCGACCGAACTGTAGAGTTTGTCCTCGTAGATCGCCTGGCGTGCGGCTTCGTCGGGGGCCGCCAGGATCTCTTCGCGCAAGGCCATGAGAGCGCCATTGACCGCGCGCGCCACGCCCAGCGCCGTCTGCCTGTCCAGACAGACGATCAGCTTCTTGTCGGCGGTCCGGGTTTCTCCGTGGACATAAGCGCCTTCGGACTCGGCCCGGACGGACGTGGCCGGTCCAAACGTCAGCACAAGCAGCAGCAGGATCAGGACGATGTGCACGGTCACGAGGCCAGTGCCGCCGAAACGGATCCAGTGCCCATGGCCCGCCGGTAGTTGCCCAACACCACCCTGTTACGTCCCAGCAGGCGACGCGGGCGACGGGTGACCGAAACCGTACCGTCAGCGGCGATAGCGACGGTATAGGCCGCGCCAGCCTCGAGATGGCGATAGGCCGCCGTCACCAGGAAGCTGAGCGCGGGTTCGACAAGGGCCGCGTCCCCGGCCGCGTCGTCGGCCAGCCGGGCAGCGAGCGGCGCCCAGCAGGTGGTGCGGATTTCCTGGTCGTTCATGGCAAGACCGCGCGCGGCTGAGGACTCCCGAAACTCCCCATAAAGCCGCTCTGCCGCACGGCTCACCGCCTCGGGCAGAGCGCGGCAGACCGCCGCCTGGCGGTCACCCAGCATAAGATCGAGATGAATGGTCTGATCGTTCTGCGTCATGCCGGCTCCTGGATCGCCATCATGGCGCAAGGGCACCGCGCGGTCCATGGACCGCGAAACCGGCGGCGCGAATCCCGCCTGCGCGGGCAGGATCGGCAGAGCGGCGATGCAGGGACCTTTCAGACCCGCTGAAGAAGCTCGATGTAACGCGCGACCAGCCCCGGCTCACCCCGCGCCTCCAATTCACCCACGATCCGGGAGGCGAGATCGTAGGAGCCGTAGAGCCCGTGCATCAGCGCGCCATAGCGGCGCAGCTTGTCGGAGGAGAGC
>CALGGB010000291.1 GCA_937880925.1 uncultured Rhodospirillaceae bacterium
CTGAAGGATGATTTGCTCTAAAGCTTTTTCTAGATAGGCAGGGTGATCCGCGCGCGCAGGCCGCCCCCGGGTGCCGATTCCAGGTGCAGGTCGCCGCCGTGGCTTCTCACGATATCGCGCGCGATCGTCAGGCCCAGGCCGCTACCGTTGGAATTTTGCTGATCCTGCGATTGCAGGCGCACGAAGGCGCGCAGCACTTCCTCGCGCTTGTCGTCGGGGATGCCGGGGCCGTTGTCGTCGACCGTGATGACGACATGGCCGACGCTGCGCGAGGCCGAGAGCGTCACCTTGTCGCCATGGCGGCAGGCATTGTCGACCAGGTTGGTCAGGCAGCGCTTGAGGGCGTTGGCGCGGACCTTGAGCAGCAGATCGGGAGCGACATCAAGGTCGATCTCCTGGGTGGCGTTGTCGGCGATTTCCTCGAGCAGTTCCGACAGGTTGGTCTCCTTCAGGGCTTCCTGGCCCTCGCCGCGGGCGAAGGCCAGGTACACGTCGATCATGTGCTCCATCTCGTCGATGTCGGCCTTGAGGCTGGCGGCGTCTTCCTGATCGGCAAGCATGGCCAACTGCAGGCGCATGCGCGTCAGGGGTGTGCGCAGGTCGTGGCTTACCCCGGCCAGCATCTGGGTGCGCTGTTCGATCTGGCGCAGGATACGCTCGCGCATCAGCAGGAAAGCGTGCGCGGCCATGCGCACCTCTCTGGCGCCGCTGGGGTGCAGCTCGACATCGACGCTGCCCTTGCCGAAGCTGTCGGCCGCAGCGGCAAGGCGCCGGATCGGCCGGATCTGCTGGCGCACGAAATAGGCCGCGATCAGGGCGAGCACCACCGAGGTGCCGACCATCCAGAAGACGAAGATGTTGGTCGTGGAGGAAACCAGCCGTTCCTCGTGGACATAGACATCGAGCACACCGTCGCGCAGACCGACACGGATGAGCACCATGCGGTCGCCCACGCTCGTGTCGATGATGAAGGGCTTGCCGACCCGCTGCTGCAGGGCCTGGGCAAGCAGGCGCTCGACCCGGGCCGGACCGACCGCAGGCAAGGGATCGGGCAGATGTTCGCCGGGGTGGAGATAGGCTTCGAGATCCAGATGCAGGCGGCCGATGCGGAAAACCAGGCTGCGGTCGTCCGTGGCGTTGTAGCTGTTCATCATCCAGATCAGGGTCGAGACATCGCCCGCCACCGCATTGGTCAGGCGCCGGGTCACCGTTTCCCAGTGCCGTTCATAGAACACCAGGGCCATGACCACCTGAAGGATGACCATGGGGATCAGCACGATCAGCAGTGAGCGGCCGAAAATGGAGCGGGGCAGGAACTGCTTGAAGCGTACCTTGGCCACGGACCCGCGCCTCAGCCCGCACGCGTGGCAAAAAGCTTGATGCCGCGTCCGAAGTTGAAGAGTACCCGCACCTCGGCGAAACCGTGCTTGTGCAACTGGGTCCGGATGTTGGCGGGCGAGAAGTAGAGCTTGTGATCGGGGGCGCCGAAGTGCCGCCAGCGGGCAGGGTCGTTGCCGCGGGTGACTTCGCGCAGGGCAGGCGTGGTCAGGTAGAGGATCGCCCCGGGGACCATGACGCGGGCCACGGCGGCGAGAAAGCGGTTGCTGTCGGCGACCTGCTCGATCACCTCGGAACAATGGACGCCGTCGAAGCTGGCGGCAGGCAGGTCCACCTCCTCGAGAGCGCCTGCGATGAAGCGGCCCCGCGGGTAGCGCTTCTGCGCCTCTGCCACGAGCACGGGACTGCATTCGACGCCGGTCGCCTCAAGCCCGCGTTCCAAGGCCGCGGCGACCAGGCAACCGATGTTGGAGCCGATATCGAGCAGGCGATTGCCCGGCATGCGGCGCGCCAGACGGCGCACCCTTCGGCGCGAACGGCGCATCCTGCTGTCGATCTTGTCAACATGGCGGGCGATGCAGGAGGCGGCCGTCCCATCGCGTTCACCGGCAGGCTGCGCATGGGAGTCCGGCATCGGCGAAAGCCAGGCAAAGTTGCAATCGGGGCAGCGCACCCACAAATGCGGCTCCTGATGCACCATGGGCATGGCTTCCTGCCCGCCGCAGACCTGGCAGCGATCGCTCATCGCTCCCGCTCCGTGCGCAGCACGTAACCCTCGCCCCACACCGTCTGCAGGTAACGCGGGGTGCGGGCGTCGCTCTCGATTTTGCGCCGCAGCCGTGTGACCTGCACGTCAATCGTGCGCTCGGCCGCGCCGGTCTGCTGCGACAGGCGCAGACGCGACAGCGTGACGCCGGGGTTGCGCGCGAACACAGCCAGCAGGCTGACCTCGCGCGAGGTCAGGGCGACATCCTCGCCGTCGCGCGTCAGCGTGTTGCTCTCGGGGTCGAAGACAAAGGGACCAAAGCGCGCCGCTTCGGCGGCCTGCTGCGTTGTCTGGCCGCGCCGCAGCAGGCTCTTCAGGCGGAGCACCAGCTCGCGCGGCTCGAAGGGTTTGGCCAGGTAGTCGTCGGCGCCGCTCTCCAGGCCCGCGATGCGGTCGCCGGGTTCGTTCATGGCGGTCAGCATAAGCATCGGCACACCGATCTGGCGGCGCATGCGGGCGGTGAAGCGCAGGCCGTCCTCGCCCGGCATCATCACGTCGACCACCAGGGCGTCGAAGGCCAGGCTCTGCAGCTTGGCCTCGGCGTCGGCTGCGCTGGAGGCGGTGCTGACCAGGAAGCCCTGCTCCATCAGGTATTTTTGCAGGAGCTGGCGCAAGCGACGGTCATCGTCGATCACCAGGATATGGGGCTCGCCCTCGGCCATGAGGGGTTCAGGCGCCACGGGGCCGGCGCAGGCGGTCGCGGTCGCTGTCCTCGACCATGCCGGTCATCACCTTGCGGTAGCCAGCGACAGCCGACGCGCCCGCCTCGCGATAGGCGCGCGCGATGCGCAGGCGCTGGTCCTCGGTCAGGCGGCGCTCCAGCTCGGCGCCCTTGGGCGTCAGGTGGAGCAGGCGGTGGCGGCGGTCCTCCACTCCCTGGCGCTGTTCGATGAAGCCCTTGTTGACGAGCTGGCGCAGGACACGGGCCAGGCTCTGCTTGGTGATCTTCAGGATCGCCAGCAGTTCCTTGACCGTGATGCCGGGGTGGCGCCCCACAAAGTAGATCACCCGGTGGTGGGCGCGCCCGAAACCGTACTCGGCCAGGATGGCGTCGGGCTGGGCGGTGAAGTCCCGATAGGCAAAGAACAGCAGTTCGATTCCCTCGCGCAGATCTTCGTCGCGAAGGAAGAGGGGATTGGGTCCGGGATTTACGTCAGCCATGTTGACACATATGAAGGTCGCTGCTACCCAAAGCAACCAGTTTCCGCGGCATCGGACAACCCGATTCGCCGTCTTTGTTTCCGGGGGCCACGGGTGCAGGCTGGTTCCCGATCACACACAAGCGTTTATCAGGGGATATCATGGCCGAGCTCATTCCGTTCGACGACCGCGACGGCAATATCTGGTTCGATGGCAAACTGATCGACTGGCGCGATGCCCAGGTGCATGTCCTGACCCATGGCCTGCACTATGCAAGCTGTGTCTTCGAGGGCGAGCGCTGTTACGGCGGCACGATCTTCAAGGCGCGTGAGCACGGCGAAAGGCTCGCCGCTTCCGCCAACATCCTGGGCTTCGAGATTCCCTGGTCCCTGGAGGCCCTGCAGCAGGCGCGCTACGACGTGCTGAAGGCCAACAACATCGTCGACGGCTACGTCCGCCCGGTCGCATGGCGCGGCAGCGAGATGATGGGCGTGGCCGCCCAGAAGAACACCATCCATGTTGCCATCGCGGCCTGGGACTGGCCCTCCTACTTCTCGCCCGAGGCGCGCCAGCGCGGCATTCGCCTGGCTGTTTCGGAGTGGAAGCGCCCCAGCCCGGAGACCGCGCCGGTCAAGTCGAAGGCTGCGGGCCTCTACATGATCTGCACGCTGTCCAAGCACAAGGCCGAGCGTGACGGCTTCGACGACGCCATGATGTACGACTGGCGCGGCTACGTCGCCGAGGCGACCGGCGCCAACATCTTCATGGCGATCGACGACAAGCTGCACACCCCCATCGCCGATGCCTTCCTCGATGGCCTGACGCGGCGCACCGTGATCGATCTTGCCCGCCGCCGCGGCATCGAGGTGATCGAGCGGCGCATGACCGAGGAGGATATCGCCAAGGCGAGCGAGGTCTTCATCTGTGGCACCGCCGCGGAGGTCACACCCGTCGGCCAGATCGGCGAGCATCACTTCCAGCCCGGCCAGATGAGCCACAGCCTGATGGACGATTACGCCGCCGAGGTGCGCAAGGGCTGAAGCGCCCTCCCGGCCGGGGTTCAGTTCCGCCGGTCGCTCACGATTCGGTTCAGCACGTCGGTAGCCCAGCCGTGGTGACCCATGTCTTCAGTGTTTGGCAGGCTTGAGAGCATGAACCACCCGGTGCCGGCGATGCCTTCGCCCGGCGTGATGGGCGGGGCGTGGGTGATGTCGGCGACATAGTTGAAGACGATGTGCCAGGTGCCGTCGCTGCTCGTGAGGGAATCGACAAAGGCCAGGCGAGGTTTGGCTTTCATGCCCAGATGATCGGCCAGCACACGGGCGGCCGCGGCATCGGGATGTTCGCCGTCCTGCAACAGGTCGTCGGGCATCATCCAGCGCCGCTCGTCGTTGTGGCCCTCGTGGTATTTCACCAGCAGG
>CALGGB010000292.1 GCA_937880925.1 uncultured Rhodospirillaceae bacterium
GCGCAACCAGACTTTCTGGCCGCTTCACTGAGGGATTTTGTCTCCGGCGCTTACAATCGATTGCGCGCCATTGTCCTGGGTGCGCGCTCCGACGGTCTGGTGAAGGCCAACGAAGAGTTTGCCGCCTGGGCGATCGGCGAGCGCTCCATGCCTTTCGGTCCGGATGGCGAGCATGTCACCATCCGCCTGATCGATTTCGACGACATGGAGAACAACACCTACGTCGTCACCCAGCAGCTCACTTTCCGGGCCGGCAAGACCGAGAAACGTGCCGATCTGGTGCTTCTGGTCAACGGCCTGCCGCTGGTGCTGATCGAGGCCAAGACCCCGGTTCGTTCAAGCCAGAGCTGGCTCGATGGCGCGCTGCAGGTCCACGACGACTACGAGAAGAACGTCCCCGAACTGTTCGTGCCGAACCTGTTCTCCGTCGCGACCGAGGGCAAGGAATACCGCTACGGCGCGGTCGCCATGCCGGTCGAGTTCTGGGGCCCCTGGCGGCTCGAAGACGACGACGCCCCACCATCGTTGGCGCAGGTCGAGAAGGCGGTCAGCTCGATGCTGCGCCCTGGCGTCGTGCTCGACATGCTGGCGAACTTCACCGCCTACGCGACGCACAAGGGCAAGCAGCGCATCAAGATCATCGCGCGCTACCAGCAGGTCGAGGGCGTCAACAGGATCGTCGAGCGCGTCGTTGCCGGCCGCCCCCGCAAGGGCCTGATCTGGCACTTCCAGGGCTCGGGCAAGTCGCTCCTGATGCTCTTTGCCGCCCGCAAGCTACGTCTGCACCCCGCGCTGAGGAACCCTACAGTGCTCGTCGTCGTCGATCGCATCGACCTCGACAGCCAGATTTCCGGGACGTTCTACGCCGCCGACATGCCCAACCTGGTGAGGACGGAGAGCAGGAAGGAGCTCCAGGAGCTGCTCGCCAAGGACGCCCGAAAGGTCGTCATCACCACGATCCACAAGTTCGCCGAGGCCGAGGGCGTGCTCAACGAGCGCGACAACATCATTGTCATGGTCGATGAGGCGCACCGGACCCAGGAGGGCGACCTCGGGCGCAAGATGCGCGACGCACTGCCTAACGCCTTCCTGTTCGGGCTGACCGGTACGCCGATCAACCGGGCCGACAAGAACACCTTCTATGCCTTCGGCGCCGACGAGGACGAGGGCGGCTACATGAGCCGCTACGGTTTCGAGGACTCGATCCGCGACGGGGCGACCAAGCGGCTGCACTTCGAGCCGCGCCTCGTGGAGCTGCATATCGACCAGGCGGCTATTGAGGAGGCCTACCGAGAACTGACCGCCGGCCTGACCGACGAAGACCGCGACCGACTCGGCAAGGCCGCGGCGAAGATGGCGGTGCTGGTGAAGTCGCCGAAGCGCGTCCGCGCAATCTGTGTCGACATTGCACAGCACTATCAGGAGAAGGTCGCCCCCAACGGCTTCGGCGCCCAGGTCGTCACCTTCGATCGCGAGAGCTGCGTTCTCTACAAGCACGAGCTCGACAGGCATCTGCCATCGGAGGTGTCCGATGTCGTGATGTCGGTCAACAGCGGCGAGGACCACTACGCTCCCTATCGGCGCGATCGGGCTGACGAGGAGAAGCTGCTCGACCGCTTCCGCGATCCGATGGATCCGCTGAAGATCCTGATCGTGACCTCCAAGCTCCTGACCGGCTTCGACGCCCCCATCCTGCAGACGATGTATCTGGACAAGCCACTGCGCGACCACACCCTGCTGCAGGCCGTCTGTCGCACCAACCGGCCCTATGGCGAGGAGAAGAGCCACGGCCTGATCGTCGACTACCTGGGCATGTTCGACGACGTCGCCCTGGCCCTGCAATTCGACGAGAAGGGTGTACGCAAGGCGGTGTCCAACATCGCCGAGCTGATCGCCATGGTGCCCGGGGCCCTGCAGAAGTGCCTGGCCTTCTTCGCCGGCGTGGATCGCACGCTGCAGGGCTACGAGGGCCTGATCGCGGCGCAGGACTGCCTGCCGACCAACGAGGCCCGTGACGCCTTTGCGGCCGAGTTCAACGTGCTTGCCCGGATCTGGGAGGCAGTCTCGCCCGATCCCAGCCTGACACCCCTGGAGAGGGACTACCGCTGGCTCGTCCAGGTCTACGAATCCCTCAAGCCCTCGACCGGAACGGGCCGGCTGCTCTGGCACCGGCTGGGCGCCAAGACGATCGAGCTGATCCACGCCAACGTCCATGTCGATACCGTGAGGGACGATCTCGACACGCTGGTCCTCGATGGCGAACTGCTTGAAGCCGTTCTGGGGAACCCCGATCCGGCCAAGAAGGCCAAGGAAATCACGATCAAGCTGGCCGGCCGGCTGCGCAAGCATGCGGGCAACCCAAAGTTCAAGGCCCTGGCGGAACGGTTGGAGGAGCTCAAGAAGCGCCATGAGCAGGGGCTTCTGGTGAGCATCGACTTCCTGAAGGAGCTGCTCGAACTTGCCAAGGATGTCGTCAGGACGGAGCGTGAGGCACCGGTCGAGGAGGACAGTGACCGCGGCAGGGCCGCCCTCACTGCGCTCTTCGAGGAGACCAGGAACGGCGAAACGCCGGTCATGGTCAAACGCATCGTCGACGACATCGACGCCATCGTGCGGGAAATCCGCTTCGACGGCTGGCAGACCACTCACGCCGGGGAGCGCGAGGTCAAGATCGCCCTTCGTAAGACCCTGCTGAAATACAAGCTGCACCAGGACACGGACCTGTTCGACAGGGCCTATGGCTATATCCGGGAGTACTACTAGGGGTGCTGGTCGGGCTTCCCCCGGCCAAGGGCAAGACACTCAGCCGACGAACGTTGCGATGCATTTTCACCTCGTCCAGCGCGCTGCCTTCCCCATCCCGGCACGGCAAATCTTCGATCCAGTGCGGGGTGGCGAGGGCGAATGGCCGGCTGAACCTTAGGCCCATAGCCTAGCTGCCCGAGTAGGCCCTCTTTTCGTAGATCTTACTGATCGCCGTGCCGTCCCAGACGTAGCAGAGGTGCCGTTCCTGGCGGCAGTTGGAGAGAAGCCTCGGTCGGAAAACAGCCGCGCAGTGCCCGCCATAGAGGCGGACGCTATCGAAGACGATGCCATCGGCACTCTCCCTGCGCAGCGTCACGGCCAGATGCTGGCCGGCACCATAGTCATCGGGGTGATAGATGAGCGGATAAGCCTCCCGGAGGCCGCGCAGGTCGTGCAGCATCGCGACGAGATCGACGAGATACACCCGCATGTCGAGCTCTGCCCTGGCCTGCCTGGTGGCGCGCATGAAACGCTCGCGATGGTGTCGGGTTTCGGCGACCGCCGTGTCGAGATCGTGTGCCGTGTAGAACACCCCGAACGTGCCGTCGGTGAAGCGACTGCCTCCGGGATTGAGGTGGGTGAAGGCTGCCATGATGGCGCTGGTGCCCGGTCCTGACACGCGATCCTCAGGCTGCACCAGAGCAAGGTCGCCCACAGCGTCGCGCAGGCGCGGGTTGGTCATGGCCTCGATCGCGAACACCGCATCCAGATCCGCAGCGTCCGCCACCCTCTCGTAGAGGTCGATGGGCGGATAGCGGCTTGGAATGATGCGCCAACAGGGGCGCCACGCGACCGGCGAGAGGGGAATGGTCACGCCCAGCCGCCGCGCTGGGCATCCAGGTACTGCCGCACGACGAAGAGGTCGGACACATGCCCCGACAGCATCCGGTCGAGAGCCGGCTTGCCGGAGAAGAGGGGAGCGTCATTGGGTTGCCGCACCCATTCGTCGGCCGCTCGCTCGTTCGGCAACAGGATCTGCAGCGCCTTGTAGATGCCAAGCAGGTAGGAGATGCGCTCCAGGGTGTCCTTGGACAGCAAGCCTGCGCGCTCCCTCTTCCATTTGTGGAAAGTCGAGGGGCTCGTCAGTCCCAGCAGCGTCATCTGATCCTCCACCGACAGGTTCCAGAGGTCGGCAATTCGGAAAAAGGCCCGCAGTGCGGGACCCGAAAGCTCCCTACGGTCCAGGGCCACTGCGGTCTGCACCTGTGTAGCCATAGCGAAACTCCATATTCATTCTTGGACAAGTATATTGTGTATATTAGCATTCGGAGCAAGGTGCGAGCCTGATTTTTGCTCAGCGCGCCAAACTTCAGCGGGGATGCTGCCGTCGGGCGCGATCAGCCTTCCCGATTGGCGTGACCTCTGCCTGAACGGACTTCGGCGCCATCGCCGCCGATAAACGAGCGGCGACCGCCTCGTTGGCCGCCCGCGCCGGATCATCCGCCAGATGGGCGTACCGCTGCGTGGTCAATGTCGAGCGATGGCCCAGCAGCTTGCCGATCATGGGCAGCGAGAGACCGCCGGCAGCCGCGACCGAGGCGAAGGAGTGGCGCAGGTCGTGCAGCCGCACGTCTTCGAGCTCCGCGCGCTGGCGCAGGCGGCGCCACGGCTTCTGCAGGTTGACCATGCCCGCGCCATCCCTTTCGCCGCAGATGACGTGCGGATTGCCCTGGAGGCGCGGCAACGATGCCAGCACTGCCAGCGCAGGGGCATTGAGGTAGATGGTCTTGCGGCCGGTCTTGCTGTCGGGAAGGTCCATCAGAGCCCGCTGGATATCGACGTCTTCCCAGCGCAGGGCGAGGATCTCGTTGAGCCGCGCACCGGTGAAGACCAGCAACCGAATCGCAGCCAGGACAAAGGGGCTCTCGGCCCGCTTTTCGGCGGCCCGAAGCTCCAGCTTTAGTGGTTTGGCATCTTTCGCCGAGGCGGCGGCGATGCGCTCCCGCAGCTTCTCCGTCTCGCTCCAGGTGGTTTCGCAGTCGACCATGACGCCGGCCAGCGTCGCCAGCTCCACGTTGCTGAGGAAGCGCTCGTGACGCCGCTCGCGGTACTTCTCGACATGCCGGCATGGGTTGCTGCCGTCGAGCCGGTAGCCCCGCTGTTCGGCCCAGTTGAACATCTTCGAGAGCAACGCCAGGCAGCGGTTGGCCGCCCCAGGACCGCCGCGCACGATCGATTTCGCGCGCTTGCCCAGCACCTCGACCCGCGCGGTTTTCCCGGCGCTCACGTCGCGCTTGAAGCGGTCGATGTCGGCGCGGGTGACGTCTGCCGCCTTGAGCTCACCCAGCAGCGGCTCGACGTGGTTGCACACATTGCGCCTGTCAGACTCGTAGCTCAGCGGCTTCTTGTGCTGGGCGGAATGCTCATCGAGGAACCACTGGGCCAACTGCTTCATCGTCGGCTGCCGCCGTTCGGCCTCGCGGACGGCGGCGAGGTCCTTGCCGTCGGCGATATCGCCGAGCATGACGAGCGCCCGGGACCGTGCCTTCTCCACCGTCCAGGGTGCCCCATGGGTGCCGATGGAGAACCAGCGGGTCCGGCCCTTGATGTTCGCCTTGACGATGTAGACAGGATCGCGTCGCTGGCAGCGGGCACCGAACCCCTTCACCTCACTGTCCCAGAGGATGGAACCCGGCTCCAGCGCCTCGACAAGGCGCTTGGTCAGCTTCTTGCGGACACCCTCCTGCCGATCGCCCATTGGCCCGAACCTCGTGTTGCTAGCAACAGCCTAGCAACGATCTAGCAACAGAACAAGCGCGTATCCCTGTCGGCTGGGGACAAGCCTTGTCCACCAACTCATTGAAATTGCGTACTTGTGTCGTGAGGATCGAAGTGCCAAAAAGGCTGAACCTCGGATTCCTAATCCTGGGGTCGCAGGTTCGAATCCTGCCGGGGACACCATTTTGCCGCAGCATCTGGAGTTACCGATGTCCTTGCGACCGCGCCTGCGCCATCCCCTTCTGGAGACTCTGCTGACCCTGAGCCTTGCGGCAACCGGCACAACTCTGGCCGACGAGCGCGCCGAAGATGTACAGCGGGGCGAGCAGCTCGCCGGGACATGGTGTTCGGAATGCCACCGGGCCAAGGGCGACGAGCAGTCCGGCATGGAAAGCGGTGCCATAGCCTTTCAGGATCTGGCCATGGACCCGGACCGGACCATCGAGAGTCTGCGCGCCTTCCTGTCGCGCGACCATCCGTACATGCCTTTCGACGAACTGGACGACCAGGACCGCGAGGATATCCTGGCCTACATGATGTGGCTGAGGCCGCGCCCCTGAAGGCAGCGCAACCGCAACATCGCCCGGAAGAGCATGGCTGCGGCGGGTTGGCCGCCGGGGCGTAACCCTGTCGCCATGACGCGCGAAGGCGCGCCCCGAAGCAAAGCAGCAAAGAAAATCATCGCTAGTTGTCCGGGAGAAGCGCGTTTCCCGTCCTGATTGTCATGATCAACACAGCAACTGTAAATATTATCTTACATACAGTCTATTTGAATCTGCCCTTTTTGTTCTCGTGATTTGGAGTTATTTGCTACGAAAGCCTGCTGTTCTGTCATAAGACTTCAGTTGTCACTCCATCCTTCCGTGGCAATGTGAGTCAGGCGACCGAGTGCCATTTCCGCAACGGAACATTCCTGCATGACCGATCAATCCGCCGCCGCAAGCGATCCCATCGGGCGGGTGCCGCTCGCCAAGACGTTCGGGCGACGCGATCCGGCCTTTGTCGACCAGCGCAATCGCGAACCCGCAGCCGCGCAGAACGAGCCCGGCAATGCCGAACGGCGGCACAAGCCCGCCGACAACCTGATTGTGTTTCCCAGCCCTGTTCTCGATGCTGCCGAAGAGCTGCAGGCCGCCGCCACCGGCGTGACCGCGCAGGACAGCCTGATCGCACTGAAGCGCACGGCCCGCCATGCCCTGTTCGACGAAATGGACCTGTCAGCGTTCGCCGACCGCAGCGACGACGAGATGCGTGCCGTGGTCTCGGAGTTCATCGTTCACCACCTGGCAGACCAGCACATCAGCCTGTCTGCCGCAGAGCAGCGCCGGCTGACGCGGCTGCTGGTCGACGACATCATAGGCTACGGGCCACTCGAACCGCTGCTGGCCGATGCCTCGGTCTCGGACATCCTGGTCAATGGTCCCAATCAGGTCTGGATCGAGCGTGGCGGCAAGCTGGATCTCTCCGCCGTGCAGTTCGAGGACGAACGCCACCTTCGCAGCCTGGTGGACCGTATCCTGGGCACCGTGCAACGCCGCGTCGACGAGCGCACGCCGCTGGTTGACGCGCGTCTGGTCGACGGCAGCCGCGTCAACGTCGCGATCCCGCCGGCGTCCTACAAATTCACCAGCATGTCGATCCGCAAGTTCCTGCAGAAGCATGTCACCCTGGACGATCTGGTGAAGCTCGGCGCCATGAGCTTTTCGATGGCCACGCTGTTGAAGCTGGCGGCCAAGAGCCGGCTCAACATCCTGATTTCGGGCGGCACCGGTGCGGGCAAGACCACCCTGTTGCAGGCCGTGTGCCAGCATGCCGCCGTGCGTGAGCGGATCATCACGATCGAGGACACCGCGGAGTTGCAGCTTCAGCAACCCGACGTCGTGCCCATGGAGGCGCGTCCGCCCAACATCGAGGGCAAGGGCGAGATCACCATCGCCGACCTGCTGCGCAACGCGCTCCGCATGCGTCCGGACCGCATCATTCTGGGAGAGGTGCGCGGCGCCGAGGCAGCCGACATGCTGCAGGCCATGAATACCGGTCACGACGGCTCGATCGGTACCGTACACGCCAACAGCGCCCGCGATGCGCTGTCGCGCTTCGAGTACATGGTCTGCATGTCCGACCACTACCAACCCGGCCGCGTCGTGCGTCAGCAGATCGTCAACGCGCTGGATCTTGTAGTTCATGTCGAACGCATGAAGGACGGCATACGCCGGGTGATGTCGATCACGGAGGTCGACGGCATGGAGAACGAAACCATGCTCACGCGCGACATCGCCCTCTACACGGTCGAGCGCGAGACCGAGGACGGCAAGCTGATCGGCAAGTTCGAGATGACCGACATGCGACCGCGCTTCTTCACACGCCTTCAGGGCAGCCAGCTCACCGGCGAGGAAGCCGAACTGATCCACAATTTCCACGGCAAGCCCGGCAACTGAAGGGCACAGCCGTCGTGGGCTCGCCCCCAGGGGCGGGCTCTACTGCGGGGCGTGTTCGGCGAGCCAGGCTTCGATCAGGGCAATCTCGCGCTCCTGGGCGGCAATGATCTCCTGGGCCAGCGCGCGGACATCCGGGTCCTTGCCGTGCTCCATGACGATACCGGCCATGGCGACGGCGCCCTGATGGTGGGGCAGCATGCCGCGCATGAAATCGACATCGGCATCGCCGCTGGGCACGAAGGCCATGGAGGTGTGCATCGCGTCGTTGACGCCGCCGTAGAGGTCCATGCCGTGGTCCATGGGCATGTCGCCGGCATCGTGGTGCATGCCGTGGCCCTCGCCCCAGCCGTGCATCCCGCCCATGAACAGGAAACCTGCGAGGATGGTGAGCAGGATGCCGGCAAGCGCGCCGGTCCAGAAACTGCCTTGCTTGAGCATGGTGGTCTCCTATCGAGTCGTCGATGACAGCCCCAAGTCATGCCGCTTCCAGCGGCGGGAAGGTCAAGCGCCCCGTGCGGCGCTGGCGGGTGCCCGGACGTACGGTCTATCGTTGTGCCGCACCGCAACCTGGGAGACCGCCATGACCGACGCCCTTGCGCTCTACGAGACCGACGGCAAGGTCGGCATCATCACGATGAACCGGCCCGACAAGCTCAACGCCATCAGCCCGGACCTGAAGAAGGCGCTGGAGACCTGCTTCGACAAGGCCGAGGCCGATGAGAGCGTCAGCGTCGTGGTGCTGCGCGCAGAAGGGCGCAGCTTCTGCGTGGGCTACGACATCGGCGGTGGCGGCGACGATGAGCCAAAGGACGCCCTGGTCTGGCACAAGCTGCTGCGCGAGAGCCTGGAATTCGAGATGACGCCCTGGAACATGAGCAAGCCGGTCATTGCCTCGGTGCAGGGCCACGCCCTGGGCGGGGGCTGCGAACTCGCCATGTTCTGCGACATGACGGTATGCGCCGACAACGCGCTCTTCGGCGAGCCCGAGGTGCGCTTCTCCGCCGTCGGCCCGGCCATGGTCATGCCCTGGATGATCGGCTTCAAGAAGGCCCGCGAGCTGATCTACTTCGGCGACATGATCGATGCCGCGGCAGCCCTGGAACTGGGCATGGTCAACCGCGTCGTGCCCGCCGCCGAACTGAAGGAAGCGACCATGAAGTTTGCGCGGCGCCTGGCCATGGTTTCGCCCGAGGCCCTGGTCAATTCCAAGATCGCGATCAACCGCGGCGCCGATGCCGCCGGTTTCACCACCGCCATGCGCGCGGGCATGGACGCGCTGACCCCGCTTTATGCCGGGGCCACCGAATACGGCGAAAAATTCAAGGAAATCACTCGCGAGCAAGGCCTCAAGGCCGCGCTCAACTGGCGCAAGGCCCACTTTGCAGAGTAGGGGCAACCCTCGCCCCGGCGCGCCACCGGACGCACGCCATCGCCTTGTCACTATGTGACGACGACACGCGAATCTTGACAACACTTGTCTGCCTGCCGAACACTTTGGCCGTGACGCCAGTCATGAAGAACCGGCCCCAAGCCGGCATGCGCCACAACGGAACGATGCCGCAGGCGGACGCCAACGATCCGCATCGGCGCAGTTTGTTGGGGAGGGATCAGGGGCGTGATCAGGGCATCCGGGTTGGACGCGGCTTCAGCGCCTGATTTCCCCTTGGGCCAAGGGCCCGCGATCGCCCATCCAGGTTTCGCGGCCACCCGATTGCGGTGGCGCACTTCCCGTTCACGGTCAACCAGTACGGGCCCGGGCATGATCCCGGCCGGCCGGGGGCACGACCGTGCGGGCCATCACGTCTTCATCCAGAGGAGAGGAATGCCATGACCACCACCAAGAGGTTCAAGAGCAGCCACAGCCGTCGCAGCGTTCTCAAAGGCGCCGGCGCCATTGCCACGATCGGTGCAGCCAGCAGCTTCGGCTTCCCCGCAATCGCCCAGTCCAAGCCCGAACAGCTTGTCATCGCCTCGGGCGGCGGCGCGCTCGACGAGGCCTACAAGGTCGCCTATTTCGACACCTTTACCGAAAAGACCGGCATCAAGATCATCACCGCGCCCTACGCGGGCCTGGCCAAGATCAAGTCGATGATCGAGGCCGACAACGTCGATCTCGACGTGCTCAACATCGATGCCGCCGAGGCGCCGGTGGCGGGCAACAACGGCTGGCTTGAGCCGATCGACTGGAGCCTCTCGGACCGCGCCTCGGTTATCCCCCAGGCGGCCAAGGACGACCACGTCTATGCCGAGGTCGCGGCCAAGGTCATGGCCTGGAACACCGATGCCTATGGCGACAACCCGCCCGAGAACTGGACCTCCATGTGGGACGTCAAGGGCCGCCCGGGCATCCGCAGCCTGTGGAAGCAGGCCTTCCAGACCATGGAAGTCGCCCTGATGGGCGATGGCGTAGCCAAGGACGCGATCTATCCCATCGACGTCGACCGCGCGCTGGCAGCGCTCGACAAGATCCGCGATGACCTCATCTGGTGGGAATCGGGCGGCCAGTCGGCGCAGTACCTGATCGACGGCGAAAGCGACATCGGCTCGACCTGGAACGGCCGTGTCTATCAGCCCCAGGTCGACGGCGCGCCGGTGAACTACACCTTCAACGATGCGCTCTTCGTCTCGGGCTCCTGGTGCATCGTCAAGGGCACGCCCAATTCCAAGTGGTCCCAGGAGTTCATCGCCCACACGCTCGATCCCGAGCTGCAGGCGGTCTATTCGATGAACATCCCCTACGGCCCGGTCGTGCCGGCGGCCCTGCAGTACATCCCTGCCGAGCGTCTGCCGCTGCTGCCGAGCTCGGAGGAGAACATCGGCAAGGGCGTGTGGTCCGACTTCGACTTCTGGGCCGAACACGGCGAAGAGGTGATCAACCGCTTCAACGAGTGGCTGCTCTCCTGATCGCTTTCACGAAGACAAGACAGGCACTCGCGCGATGACCTCGCGGGACCCTGCGATGCGGCAAGCCACGGGCCGGATATGGAGTCCGGCCCGTGGCTACTTCGTGATCCTGTCGCTGCCGGTGATCTTCCTGGCGGTGTTTTTCATCTGGCCGCTGGCCGGCGTGATACTGCGCAGCTTCGGGGGCGATGAAGGCATCTTCTTCCAGTACCTCACCGTCTTCGAGCGTGACTCCTACCTGAAGGTCCTGGGCTACACGCTGCAGGTCGCAACGACCGTGACCGTGCTCTGCCTGCTGATCGCCTATCCCGTGGCAGCGCTGGTCGCGCGCCTGCAGGGAAGCTGGCTGCAGCTGGCCTTCGCCCTGATTCTGGTGCCCTTCTGGACCAGCACCGTGATCCGCACCTATGCCTGGATGGTCCTGTTCCAGCGCAAGGGCGTGATCAACGATGCACTGCTGAACTTCGGCGTGATCGATGCGCCGCTGCGCTTCATGCACAACAACATCGGCGTCCACATCGGCATGGTCCACATCATGCTGCCCTTCATGCTGCTGCCGCTGATCAGTGCTTTCCGCAACATCGATCCCAGCTACATGCGCGCCGCGGGCGTGCTGGGCGCCAATCCGATCCGCGCCTTCTGGCACGTCTACCTGCCGCTCTCGATGCCCGGCGTCAGCGCCGGCGTGGCACTGGTCTTCATCACCTCGCTGGGTTTCTTCATCACGCCGGCCCTGCTGGGCGGGGCCAAGAACATGATGCTCGCGGTGCTGATCGAACAGCAGGTCACCATCACGGTGAACTGGGAGCTGGCGAGCGCGCTGGCCTCGATCCTGCTGATCGTCACGGCCTGCCTTTACGTCGTCTATGACCGGGTGTCGCGCCGAGCCGGCGGCGGCGGGGTGCTCGACTGATGACCTGGAACAGTTCAGGGCGCCTGGCTCGCATCTTCATCGTCGCCTTCACGGTGGCCGTGCTGATCTACCTGATCATGCCGACCTTCGTGATCGTGCCGATGAGCTTTTCCAGCAAGTCCTACCTCTCGTTCCCGCCGCCTGGCTGGTCGCTGCAGTGGTACCAGACCATGACGGAGCGCCACGACTATCCCCAGGCGTTCTGGAACAGCATCAAGATCGGCGTGCCTGTCGCCCTGCTCTCCACCACCCTGGGCACGCTGGCCGCGCTGGGCGTGGTGCGCGGGCGCTTTTTTGGTGCCCGGCCCATGTCGGCCATCGTCATCGCGCCGCTGATGCTGCCCCAGATCATCCTGGCGATCGGCCTCTACCCGATCATGGCGAAGTTCGGCCTGGCGGGCAGCTACCCCGGCGTCGTGATCGGCCATACGGTGATCTGCATTCCGCTGGTCTTCATCACGGTCGCGGCCTCGCTGAAGAACTATCATCCGGCTTATGAGTATGCGGCCATGACGCTTGGCGCGGGCTGGTGGTCGACCTTCTGGCACGTCACCTTCCCGATGATCCGGGTCGGCGTGATCGTCGGCGGGATCCTGGCCTTCACCTTCTCCTTCGACGAACTGATCATCGCGCTCTTCCTCACCAGCCCGGAGACGCGGACCCTGCCGCGCCTGCTGTGGGAGGATCTGCGCCAGTACGTCACCCCGATCATCGCGGCGGCAACCACGCTGGTGCTCTGCATCTCCTTCATCCTGTTTGGCGCCGTGGCCCTGCTGCAGCGCCGTCTATCCAAGGCAAGCAAATCATGAGCGGCCAAGGCGCAAAGATCGAATACGTCGACATCTCCAAGCGGTACGGTGCGGTCGAGGCCCTGCGCCCGACGAGCCTGACGATCGAGGCCGGCGAGTTCTTCTCCATCATCGGTCCCAGCGGCTCGGGCAAGACCACCCTGCTGGGCGTCACCGCGGGCTATGTCCCGCCGACGTCGGGCCAGATCATCATCGACGGGCGCAACGTGGTCGGCGAGCCGCCGTTCCAGCGCAACATTGGCATGGTCTTTCAGAACTACGCCCTGTTTCCGCACATGACGGTGGCTGAGAACATCGGCTTCCCCCTGCGCATGCGCAAAACGCCCAGGGCCGAGATTGCAGAGCGCGTGAAGAAGATGCTGGCGCTGGTCCAGCTCGAGGAGATGGCGAGCCGCAAGCCCGGCCAGCTCTCGGGTGGCCAGCAGCAGCGCATCGCGCTCGCCCGCGCCGCCGTCTACGATCCGCTGATGCTGCTGATGGACGAGCCGCTGTCGGCGCTCGACAAGAACCTGCGCGAGGCCATGCAGGACGAGGTCAAGCAGTTCCAGACCGTGCTCGGCTCCACCGTGCTTTATGTCACCCACGACCAGGCCGAGGCCGCGGCCATGTCGGACCGCATCGCCATCATGAACCACGGCCGCATCGTGCAGATCGGCTCGCCGCGCGATCTCTACGAACATCCCGTGGCGCGTTTCGTGGCGAGCTTCCTGGGCGAGGCCAACATCTTCGACATCGAGAGCGTCACGCCCCACGCCAGCGGTTCGATGATCGCGACGCATCATGGCTTCTCCCTGGTCTGCGCCGCATCGGGCAGCCACGACGGCCAGTGCGTGTGCGTGCGCCCGGAGGCGGTGGCGCTCTCGGCCAGCCGCCCCGAACACGACAACGTGCTGGAGGGCAAGGTGGTGGATGCCACCTATACCGCAGGCAGCCTGCGCTATCGCGTGGAGCTGGCACCCGACTGCATCATCACCCAGCGCACGCCTTCGGTGCGCGGCATCGAGATGTTCGATACGGGTGCCACGGTTTTTGCCTCGTGGCGCGCCGAGGACACCCTTCTGGTTGACGACGATTGAGGCGGGAGCGCCCGCAAGGAGCCTGAACCATGGAACTGGGTCTTTTTTCGCTGATGCCGCTGCGCGACACCGCGCGTCCGCCCAAGACGATCTACGAGGACACGATCGGCCTGGTGAAGGATGCCGAGGCCGGCGGCTTCGACATCGCCTGGTTCGCCGAACACCATTTCGGCAACTACAGCATGTGCCCCTCGCCCCTGATGATGGCCAGCCACTGCGCGGGCGTGACCAGCAGGATCGCACTGGGCGCTGCCGTGCTGGTGACGCCGCTCTACTACCCCATGCGCGTCATCCAGGAACTGGGCATGCTCGACATCCTGAGCGGCGGGCGCGCCGTGATCGGCCTGGGCTCGGGCTACCAGGGCTACGAATTCGACCGCTACGGCGTCGACCTGAAGGAAAACTGGGCGATCACCCACGAGTTCATGGACATCCTGGAGATGGCGCTGGAAACCGGCCAGGTGACCTACGAGGGCAAGCACTTCCACATCCCCGAAACGCCCATCGGCGTGCGCATGATGCAGGAGAACCCGCGCGTCTATATCGCGGGCAACGAGCCAGCCTATCTGGAACGTTCCTGCAGGCGCGGCTACACCCCCATCGCTACCGTAGGCGGCCAGCCGGTGGAGGTGATGCTGAAGGTGAAGAACCACGTCGTGGAACAGTTCCGCAAGGCCGGCTGGCAGGGTACCGACGTGCCCTTCGGCATGCAGCGGAGCGTGTTCGTCACCGACGACCCCGACGAGGCGCTCCATGCCGCCGCGCAGTCGCTCTACACCGCGCGCCTGGTCATGGCCTTCCGCGGCAACTACGAAAAGCTCGACGGCTTCGAACTGGTGCCCCAGCCCTACGAGGGCGAGCCCACGCCTGAGCAGATCCGCGACATCCTGCCCATGGGCAATGCAGAGACCTGCGCCGAGCGGATCGTCGCCGAGCTGAAAGCCGTGCGGCCCAGCCACTACAGCTGCTTCATGCAGTCGGGCAACATCGAGGGGACCGCGGCACGCCGCTCCATGGAGCGCTTCATCACCGATGTTCTGCCCATGGTCGAAGCCGAGGTCGGCAGCCTGAAGGATTTCGGCCCGGATCTTGGCCAGATGGCGGCGCAGTAAGCCGCAGGCAAGGCAGACAGCACGTTCATGGCGACCTATCAGGTCATCGACACCCACACCGCAGGCCACCCTACCCGCGCCATCCTGGGCGGCCTGCCGCCGGTGCGCGGCGCCAGCGTGCTTGCACGCCGCGACGATTTCCGCAATCGGCTGGATCACCTGCGACCGCAGCTTCTCCATGAACCGCGCGGCCATGCCGCCATGGTCGGCGCCATCCTCACCGAAAGCAGCCAGGCCGATTTCGGTGCCTTCTTCATCTCCTCCTACGTCTATCTGGACATGTGCGGGCATGCGACCATCGGCCTGGCGCGCACCCTGGTCGCCAGCGGCCAGGTAGCGCAGGGCGAGGAAGCCACCAGCTTCACGCTGGAAACGCCAGCGGGCGTCGTGACGGTCGGGGTGAGCCGCGCCCAGGACGGCGCTATCACCGCCTCGATCCGCAACGTACCTGCGCGCCTGGAGGTGCCGGCCAAGACCGTGGCGGTCGAGGGCCTGGGCAGCATCGACCTGCAGATCGCCTATTGCGGCGGCCGTTTTGTCCTGGTCGATGCCGCCGCATTGGACCTGACCATCGAACCCGACCGCGCCGGGGAGCTCTGCCGCAAGGCGGCGGCGATCAAGGCAGCGGTCAACGCCGACCTTTCCGAACCCGCCGGATCGGTGCTGTTCTACCGCGACCTCGGCCAGGGCCGGGCGCAGCATCTGGTGGTGCTGGAAGCCCACAAGTTCGACCGCTCGCCCTGCGGCACAGGCACCAGCGCGCGGCTTGCCGCGCTCCATGCGGCAGGGGCGCTGGAGGTGGGCGAGACCTTCATTGCCGAAGGCATCCTCGGCACCCGCTATGTCTGCCGCATCGAGGAGGCGGCCGACGGCGCCATCGTTCCCCGTATCGCGGGGGAGGCCTTCCTCAGTGCATTCTCCACTCTTGTCGTGGAGGACGCCGACCCGCTGGCGGCCGGGTTCCTGTGCCGGTGACACCATGACCTTCGACCACATCATCGTCGGCGGCGGTTCCGCGGGCGCGGTACTCGCCAACCGGCTCTCGGCCGATCCGACCCGTCGCGTGCTGCTGCTGGAGGCCGGCGCCGACACGCCGCCGGGGCAGGTGCCCGCAGCGGTGCTGGATGCCTATCCCAGCGTCGCCTATTTCAACAGCGCCTGGCACTGGCGCGACCTGCGGGTCGACTACGAGCTGCTGCGCGGCAACCGGCCCTTCGTGCCGCGCCGCTACGAACAGGCCCGCCTGATGGGCGGCGGCTCCAGCATCAACGGCATGATGGCGATCCGCGGCAACCCGTCGGACTACGATGAGTGGGCGCAGCGCGGCGCCACGGGATGGTCCTTCGAAGACGTCCTGCCCTACTTCAAGCGCGCCGAAACCGATCTCGACTACGACGGCCCGCTGCACGGCAAGGAGGGCCCCTTCCCGATCCGGCGCATTCGCGAGCCCGAATGGCCGGGTTTCGCCCGTGCCGCCCGCAAGGCGATGCTGGCGGAGGGCTTTGCCGAACTGGAGGACCATAACGCGGAGTTCGGCGACGGCCTCTTCCCCATGGCGATCAACAACCGTCCGGGCGGCGCACCCGACGGCACCCGCGTCTCCACCGCCATCGCCTATCTGGACGAGGTGACACGGGCGCGACAGAACCTGGAGATATGGCCCCACGTCATGGTCGAGCGCGTCACCTTCGAGGGTCGGCGCGCGACGGGCGTGGACGTGGTGCGCGACGGCGTGCGCAGCCATATCGCAGCCCGCGATGTCGTGCTCTCCTGCGGCGCCTTTCACAGCCCGGCCATGCTGCTGCGTTCGGGCATCGGGCCGGGCCGCCATCTGGCCGACATGGGCATCGCCGTGGTCGCCGACCGGTCAGGCGTCGGCCAGGGCCTGCAGGACCATCCCACCTGCACCCTGATCGGCCACGCGCAACGGCAATGGCGCATGCCCGCCGGCATGCGCCGGCACATCCACATGGGCCTGCGTTACTCCTCCGGCCATGCCGATTGCGCGGGCGGCGACATGTTCCTGATCGCCAACAACCGGGGCGGCTGGCATCCCCTTGGTCATCTGCTGGCGGGCCTCGTCATCGTCGTCAACAAGCCCTATTCGGAGGGCGCGGTGAAACTCGCCTCGCCCGAGCCGCAGGCCGAGCCGGAAATCCACTTCAACCAGTTCGCCGATCAGCGCGATCTGGATCGGCTGGTCGATGCCGTACGCCTGTCCTACCGGCTGATGATGCGGCCCGAAATCAGCAAGGGCCTCAAGGGCATGTTCCCTTCGACCTTCAGCGAGAAGGCGCGCGACCTTGCCGTGGTCAACACGAGCAACTGGCTCCAGACCAAGGCCGCGGCGCTGATGCTCGACTTCCCGCCGACGCGGCGCTGGATGATGGAGCGCCACATCAGCCCCGGCATCGACATCCACAGCCTGATCAACGACCCGCAGGCGCTCACCGACTGGGTGCGCGAAAAGGCCTGCGGAAGCTGGCACGCAAGCTGCACCAACCGCATGGGAGCAAGCGACGATCCCCGCGCCGTGGTCGACCCCGGCTGCGCCGTGATCGGTGTGGAGGGTCTGCATGTCGCCGACGCCTCGGTGATGCCCTGCGTGCCCAGCGCCAACACCAACCTTCCCACCATCATGATTGCCGAAAAGGCTGCCGACGCGATCATGGGGCTATAACGACAGCCCCGGCCGCCGGCGCAAACAACAAGGAGGACGACATGATCGAGAACAGGATCAGGACCATCTGGGCCGAAGGCGGCACCGTGTTCAACGGCTGGATCGCCTGCCCCAGCAGCGTCAACGCCGAGGTCATGGCGCGCCAGGACTGGGACAGCGTCTGCATCGACCTGCAGCACGGCCTGATCGACTATTCCGACGCCGTGGTGATGCTCCAGGCGATCACCCAGACCGACACGCCCCCGCTGGCGCGCTGCCCCTGGAACGAGCCGGTGATGATCCAGAAGCTGCTCGATGCGGGGGCCATGGGCATCATCTGTCCCATGATCAACAGCCGCGAGGAGGCCGAGCGTTTCATCGGCGCCTGCCGCTACCACCCGGACGGCTATCGCAGCGTCGGCCCGATCCGCGCGGCGATGTATGCAGGTTCCGATTACATCGTGAAGGCCAACGAGACGGTGCTGGCGATCGCCATGATCGAGACCGAGCAGGCTGTCGACAATCTCGACGAGATCCTCACCACGCCGGGGCTGGACGGCATCTTCGTCGGCCCGTCGGATCTTTCCGTGAGCCTGGGCCATGCCGCGGGTTTCGACCCGGAGTTCCCCAAGGTGATGAAGGCGATCAAGCACATCGCCGCGCGCTGCAAGCACCACGGCATTCCCGCGGGCATCCACACCGGATCGGTCGCCTATGCCGGCAAGATGCAGAAGGCGGGATACACCTTCATCACGATCCTGTCGGACCTGCGCCTGATCCAGTGGTCGGCGGCCAACACGATCAAGGCGCTGCGCGCAGGAAAACCCGCCAAGAATGCCCCCTGATCCGGCATCCCACGGCGCACCCATCGGCGGCCCGGTCACCATCGTCGGCGCCGGTATCGTCGGCATCTGCACGGCAAGCTGGCTGATCCGCGAGGGCCACGATGTCACCGTGATCGATGCGGACGAACCCGGCAACCGCTGCTCCTTCGGCAACGCCGGGGGCATCTGTCCGGGCTCGGTGGTGCCCATGGGCATGCCCGGCATGTGGAAGAAGGTGCCGGGCTGGCTAACCGATCCGAAGGGACCGCTGTTCATCCGCCTGGGCCATCTTCCCGCCGCCCTTCCCTGGATGCTGGCCTTCATGGCCTCGGGACGGCGCGAGCGGGTGGAGGCCATCTCCGCGGCGATGGCAGCACTCCACAGCGAAACTATCCTGCGCTACCGCGATCTCGTCGCCTGGGCCGGCTGCCCCGAGCTGCTGGTCGAGCGCGGCCAGCTCTTCCTCTACGAGAGCAAGGACGAACTGGAAGGCGACCGCTACGGCCTCGATCTGCGCCACAGGGCCGGAGCCGAGATCGACATCCTTGAGGCCGGGGAACTGCGCCAGCTCGAACCTGCGCTGGACCATCGCTTCAGCCACGCGGTGTTCCTGCCCGGTCAGGCCCAGTGCCTCAATCCGCACCGCCTGGTGCAGGAGCTGGCCGCGCAATTCGTCGCCGACGGCGGACGCATCGAACGCGCGCAGGTGCAGCGCCTGGAGGCGCGCGACGGACAGGTCCGCCGTATCGTCACCGACGCCGGAGAGCGGCGCATCGAGACGCTGGTGATGGCGGCTGGCGCATGGTCGGCACGCCTGCTCAAGACCGCAGGCATCCGCATTCCCCTGGAGGCCGAGCGCGGCTATCACGTCACCGTCGCCGATCCAGAGCATGCCCCGCGCATCCAGGCGATGTGGGCCAGACGCAAGTTCGTCGTGACACCCCAGGAGGGCGGCCTGCGTTTTGCCGGCACCGACGAATTTGCAGGCCTCGACGCCGCCCCCGACATGCGCCGGGCGAAGGTGCTGCTCGACCAGGGGCGCGAACTGATTCCCGGACTCAACCCCGAAAGCCACACCATGTGGATGGGCCATCGCCCGGGCACACCCGACAGCCTGCCGGTGCTGGGCCGCGACAGCCGCTACGCCAACCTGCTGCACGCCTTCGGCCACGGCCACACGGGCCTGATGGGGGCTTCGGTCTCCGGCCATGTCATCGCCGACCTGATGGCGGGGCGGCGGCCCGAGCTGGACCTGTCGCCGTACCGGCCGGAGCGGTTCTGAATGAGCGTCCCTCTCCCCTTGCGGGAGAGGGAAAAAGATCACGTCGAGCGCTGGTAGGCCAGACTCACGGCCTGAGCGGTCTTGAGGATGACGGAGGCATACTCGCGTTCGGCCCTGGCGGGCGTGAATTCGTTGATGTCGAGGGTGATGGCGACGGTGGCAATCGGCTGTCCGGCGTAGTCGAAGACCGGGGCGCCAAGACACACCGCACGAGGATGGCAGGCGCGGTCGGTGATCGCGTAGCCGGTCTCGCGGGTGCGGGTCAGCGCCTGCAAAATCGCCTCGATCTCGGTCACCGTGTGGTCGGTCATCCGGTTGCGCGGCGCAGCGTCGATCAGCGCGAAGGCAGCGCGCTGGGGCATGTGCGCCAGGATCGCCAGGCCCGTGGGCGAGCAGAACGCGGGTTCGCGCACGCCCACGGAGGGGCCCTTCACCAGCGACAGCTTCTGCGCCGCTCCTGTCATCGACAGCAGGACCACGCAATCGGTCTCGTTGAGCACGCAGAGTTCGAACTGGTGGCCGGTTTCCTGGGCGACGTTCTGGAGCACGGGATAGGCGCAGGCGACCAGCGGATCGTTGCCCAGATAGGCGACCGACCATGCCAGCACCTTCGCCGACAGACGGTAGCGCCGCGAGCGGGCGTCCTGCTGCAGGTAACCGGCGCTGACGAGCGTGGTGAGCAGGCGTCGCGCACCGCTGATCTCCAGCCCGGTCATCTTGACGATCTCGGTCAGCGATAACTCGCGGTGTCCCGCATCGAAGGCCTCCATCACCTGGAGACCCTTCAGCAGGGTCCGCGCCAGGGTGGCGCCGCCGCCCTCGCCACTGCTGCGCAATGCTTCCAACGTGTCGCTCAATAAAGCCTCCCGGCAACCGGCGCCGCTTTTGGGCAATCGACGGCACCCTGTCCAGCAATTGAAACGCACTGTCGATATTTGATAACTATAGTGACTATTTGTTGCCGCTGCCACCGCGCGGTTGTAGCGTTTTTCCCTCGGACTCGACGTCGCGGTCCGTTCTATCGAGAACCGGCGCCAAGACCGGGATCGACGCTTTGGGAGCTGATCCGTCATGCGTTTGTCCACGTCCGACCGTGCCGAGGCCTTTCTTGCCGGGGACCGTCCCTGGAGCAGCGGCCTGCTGATCGACGTCGGCTCCACCTTCACCAAGATCATGGTCATCGATCCCTCGGGCGCCGTCCTGGGCCGCGCCGAATCCTCCACCACCATCGACAACGACGTCATGGACGGCATCACCGCCGCCATCGCCAACCTGCCCGCCGACCTGCAGGGACCCTGGGACTGGGCGCTCGCTTCTTCCAGCGCCGCGGGCGGCCTGCGCATGGCCTCGGTGGGTCTCACCGAGGCGCTTTCGGGGCGCGCGGGATCGCTGGCGGCCTTTGGCGCGGGCGGAAAGGTGGTGGCCACGGCCCACGGCTTTCTGGACGACGAGGCCATCGCCCGCATCGACGCCGAGAAGCCCCATCTGGTGCTGCTGGCGGGCGGTCTGGACGGCGGCAACAGCGCCGCACTGATTCACAACGCCGAGCAACTGGCGCGGCTGAAGACGCCCCACGGCTACATCGTGGCGGGCAACGCATCGGCCGCGCAGGAAGCCGCCGACAAGCTCCGCGACGGCAGCCGCGACGTGCGTGTGGTCGACAATGTTTTCCCGCGCGCCGGCGAGATCGCGATCATGGCGACGCGCGACACCGTGCGGGATCTCTTCCTGCGCCACATCACCCGCGCCAAGGGCCTGGAAGGCATGATGGAGACCTTCCGGACCGACTGCGAGCCCACGCCGCTGGCGGTGAGCCTGGCGCTCGCCCACCTGCCCGGCGACGGCGGTCCCGTGGTTTTCGTCGACCTGGGCGGGGCGACGACGGACGTCCATTCCCTGGGCGGCGTGCGCCCGGACCAGCGCAAGGTGGAGATTCCCGAGCCCGAAATCATGCGTTCGGTCGAGGGCGACCTCGGTATGCGCTGGGGCGCGCCGGGCACGGTCGCCTCCATGACCAGCGCCTCGCGGGCGGTGGTCGAATCGCGCCTTTCCTGCAATCTGGAAGACGAAGCGAACCGCCGCCGCGACGATCCGGCCTTCCTGCCAGAAAACGACCACGACCGCGCCGTCGACCGGGCGCTGGCCGAGGCAGCCGTCGCCATCGCCATCGAGCGCCACGCCGGCAAGGTGGTGGTGCGCCACCGCCCCTGGGGCGACCGCTACCAGGTAACCGGCAAGGACCTGCGCCCGACCCGCATCGTCGTCGGCATCGGCGGCGCCCTGCGTCACGGCGCCGAGCCGGTCGGCCTGATCGGCGACGCCATCGCCGGCATCGAGGGCGCGCAGGTGCCGCGCAACCCGGCCATCGCCATCGACCAGAGTTACGCCCTTTACGCGACCGGGCTGATCGCCCGCCATTCCCCCACCCTGGCGCGCGCGCTGGCAGCAGGCACGCTGCGGCTCGACGCCAGCCCGCACATCACCCCGGAGGTTCAGGCGTCATGAGCAACCTTGCTTCCTACCTTCCCCAGGACTGCCCGGACGGGCGCGCCCTGCTTGCGCAGGGCCGCGAGATCGCCAGGGACGTGACAATGGGTGTGAGTTTGCTGTGCGAGCAGCACGGCGTCACCTCGGAGGTGCAGTACAAGAAGAAGATGGTCGAGGAAGGCCGTCTGATGACCTCCCTCAACATCGGCATGCAGACCTGGGCCGAGACGGCGCGCGCCCTGGAGTACATCGCCGAGGAATCGGCCAAGCGCGGCTTCCGCGTCGATCGTTACCAGATGCAGATGGACCGCCGCATGGGCCTGCCGCCCGAGATGTGGGAGAAGGCGGCCAAGGAAACCGGCCCGATGCTGATGAGCAAACAGGACTGGTGGGAGACCGCGCACTGCGCGCCGATCCAGCCCCAGCTCGGCGACATGATGATCGGCTCGCCCATGTCGGTCTCCAACGCGCGCAACGCCCTGGAAGCGGGCGTCACCTATATCGGCAACATGTCGCAGTTCGCCTGGAAGTATCCGGGCTGGCCGGGCGACGACGTCGAGCAGATGGCCGAGATGGTCAAGGCCATGGGCCTGATGGCGGCCAAGCGCGACGAGGACGCGATGATGCAGTCCTATCTGGAGGACGGCTTCTGCGCGACCTTCAAGGATTACTGCTCCTACATCGGCTGGGCCATGTTCGAGCGGTATCTCATCAACGAGGTCATGGGCTCGCGCCTCTCCATCGCCTACGGCGGCCTGACTCACAATCCTGTTTCCAAGACCGCGGTCATCCTGGCGCTGGAGAAGATCAAGCCCGCGGGCACCTTCAACTCCTTCTACCACTGCAACACCACGGCCTATTCGGCCCAGGTCGACGAGAACTACGCCGTGCTCTCGATCGACGACCTCTACCTGATGCTGGCCCAGCACCGCACCAAGTCCGGCGCGGCGACGCTGTCGATCCCGGTCACCGAGGCCCTGCGCATTCCCACGACCGAGGAGATCGTGCAGGTTCAGACCGTGGCCCATCGCGTGGCGCGCGATGCGCCGCGCCTGATGGAGAGCTTCAACTGGGATCACATCGACGCCATCTCCGACCGCATGATCGAGGGCGGCACGCGGTTCTACGAGAACATCATGCAGGGGCTGGAGGAACTGGGCGTCGACATGGGCGATCCCATGCAGCTTCTGCTGACCATCCGCCGCATGGGCGCCCAGGCGATCGAGAACCAGTGGGGCGTGGGCGAACTGCCGACCAGCGATGCCGAGATCTACGAGCCGGAGATCCCGACCGACACCTTCCTCGACTTCGTCGAGCGGCGGAACCGGGTGAAGACGATCTTCGGCGCCAACGGCAAGAAGCCCAAGGACGCCATCCAGCTTGTCGTGGGCAGCACCGACATCCACGAATACGCCATGTTCCTGATCATCGAGGGCCTGCAGCAGGTCGGCATCCAGCCGATCGTCGCCGGCACCAGCGTCGATCCCGACGAATTCGCCGACCTGGCGCTGGAGGCCGGCGCCAGCGCGATTTTGATCTCCACCCACAACGGCATGGCGCTGACCTACGCCCAGCAGCTCCAGAAGGAATGCGCCGACCGCGGCCTGGAGCTGAAGATCGCCATGGGCGGCACGCTGAACCAGGACGTCGAGGGCCTCAATGCCCCGATCGACGTGAAGGAACAGCTGAAGGAGATCGGCGTCGTCGTCTGCACCGACGTCACCGACATCCTCAATCTGCTGCAGGCGCACTGAAGGCGAGACCCGGGGCGCTGCCTGCGCCCCGGGCCGTCTTCCGCCGCCGCGGCCACCTACTGGCTGCGCACCTCGACCTTGCGCCCACCCGTGGGTGCGGCCGCACGCCGCGGTACAAGGATGGTGAGAACGCCATCCTGGTGGTCGGCGGCGATACGCTCGGCGTCGCTGTCGCCGGGCAGGCGAAAGCTGCGCAGGAAGGCGCCGTAGCTGCGCTCGGAGAAGAAGTAGTTGCGGCCTTCCTCCTCGTGCGAGGAGCGTTTCTGCCCCTTGACGACCAGCGTGCCCTCGTGGACGGAGACATCAATGTCCTCGGCGGCGACACCGGGCAACTCGATGGTGATCTCGTAGGCATCCTGGGTGGCAAGCGCGACCGAGGAAGGCGAGAGGAAATCGGCGATCTTCTGACCCGCAGCCCGGAAGGGGGCGTAGATGCCGGGCAGAACTCGGCGGACTGGTTCGATTCGACCATGATCGGTCCTCCTGTTGGCAGACAGGGCGATCATGGCGGGCGCGTCCGACAGGGCATTGCGCTGGGTCAATCCGCCGGCGACGCGGCCTGCGCGGCCAAGCCTCGGAACAGGGCGATCAGGGCCGGCTCGTGGCCCTGGCGGCGGATCTTGTCGTAGTAGTGGGGCTTCTGGCCGGACCAGACGAAGCTGCCCTGGAGACGGCCGGCCTCATCCTCCCCCTCGACGGCGAAGGTGAACATGTCCTGCAGGGCGATGACGCCGTCGGCGTAACCCAGCACCTCCTGGACCGCGGTCAGCCGGCGCGAGCCGTCGTGCAGGCGCTCGACCTGGATGATGAGGTCCAGGGCAGAACCGATCTGGGCCAGGACGTTGGAGCTGGGCAGGCCGAAGCCGGCCATGGCGACCATGTCCTCCAGCCGGTGCAGGCAGTCCTGCGGCGTGTTGGCATGGATCGTCGACATCGACCCGGCATGGCCCGTGTTCATGGCCTGCAGCATGTCGAAGGCTTCCGAGCCGCGTACCTCGCCCACGATGATGCGGTCGGGGCGCATGCGCAGCGTGTTCTTCATGAGGTCGCGCTGGGTGATCTCGCCGCGGCCCTCGATGTTGGCCGGACGGGTTTCCAGGCGCCCGACGTGGATCTGCTGGAGCTGCAGTTCGGCGGTGTCCTCGATCGTCACGATGCGGTCGTTCTCGCGGATGGAAAACGACAGCGCATTGAGCAGCGTGGTCTTGCCTGAGCCCGTGCCGCCCGAGATCAGGATGTTGCAGCGCCCCATGACCGCCAGCTCCAGGAAGCGGGCGAGCGGCGCCGACATGGCGCCGAAGGAAACCAGATCGTCGAGCTGGAGCCGGTCCTTGCGGAAGCGGCGGATGGTGAGCAGCGGCGCATCGACCGCCAGCGGCGGAATGATGATGTTGACCCGGCTGCCATCCTCCAGACGCGCATCGCAGATCGGGCTGGACTCATCGACCCTTCGGTTGACGCCACCGGCGATGCGCATGCAGATGTTCACGAGCTGGGCGTTGTCGCGGAACGCGATGGCGGTCAGCTCGATGCGTCCCTTGCGTTCGATGAAGACGCGCTTGTGGCCGTTGACCATGATGTCGGTGATCTCGGGATCGTCCATCAGCGGCTCGATCGGACCCAGGCCGAACATGTCGTTGAGGATGTCCTGGGTGATCTTCTCCTGCTCGGGCACCGAGATGACGATGCCCTTGCCCGTCACGATCTCGCCGATCAGCGCCGTGATTTCATCGCGCGCCTGCTCGCGGCCGAGCTTGTTGATGACCGAAACCTCGATGGTGTCGAGGATCAGCCCGAAGATACGGATCTTGATCCGCCCCAGCGGATCTTCGTTGTGCGCCTCGGGCGCAAGCGGATGTTCCGCCGCCCTGGCTGCCGTGCCGGAAGCAACGCTTTCGGTCTGGCGTCCCAGCGAGGGATGCTGGCGGCGGCCGAAGCCGGCCGGGCCGTGGCTGTCATCGTTCTGCATGGCACGCTCCTGCCGCAGTCTAGGACCTTAGTCGACAGCGACCAATGCGCATGGCCTCGGTCCAGCACGAGGCCGCGATGCTGCCGGGCAAAGAGCCGCACGCCTCGGTCATTACCCAAGCCAAACTCGAATACGGCGCACGGCGGAATTGCGGTAGTGTCCCGGCCAGACCTGCAACCAGACAGGGAGACCATCATGGCAGCACGCCAGAAGCCGGGGCTGCGCAAGACCAATGTGGGCGTCCGCAAACCCGGCAAGCATCGCCGCGACGCGCTGCTGCGCGCCGCCTACGACCTGTTGTGCGATCATTCGCTGGAGGACATCACCTTTCTCGACATCGCCGGCAAGGCGCAGATACCGGAAGGGTCTGCCTACCACTTCTTCGCCAACCGCTACGACGTGTTCATGGCGCTGTCGGACGAGCTGGATCAGCGCTTTGTCGCACTGGTGACGGAAGCCGTGCCTGCCCGGTCACGCGGCACCTGGCAGCACCTGGTGCGCCACCAGCTCACCCGGGTGGCCCGGCTCTACAACGACACGCCGCCGGCCCGCAAACTGCTGATCGGCGGCACGACACCGCCCGTATTCCAGCAGCAGGAGCGCATCCGCGAGCGCCTGGCCGGCCAGGTCAGCTATGAGGTCTATGCGCGCTACTTCGAGCTACCGGAGATCCCGCGGCCCAGGGACGTGTTCTTCTATTACGTCGAGCTGACGCACGTCCTGTTCTCGCTTTCGGTCATCGAGCACGATCGGATCGTCAAACCCATGCTGGATGAGGCGATCCGGGTGGGGATTGCCTATCTCGGCCTCTATCTGCCCGAGACGCTACCTGCCAGATCGGCTGGTGAGCAGAGCTGATCGGTCATCGACCGCCGACGCTCATGGACGTGCTGCGGCCGTCGGATCGTGAAAGGCTTGCTTGAGCGCGCCGTAGAAATCCGCCACGCCGGGGTGGCTCGGACGTTCCGGCTGAACCTCGAACTGCAGCCGGTAGAGCAACCGGCGACCGATGTCGCCCGGGTCCTCGGCGAAGGCCGTGCGACCGTGGAGCGTGGCCTTGTTGTCGAGCAGCAGCATGTCGCCTGCCTGCAGCTTGAAATAGAGCGCCATGCCGTCGCGGCCGGCAATCTGGTGGATCATGCGGCAACCCTCTTCGAGCGCCTGCGGGTAAGGCAAATCAAGTTCCTTCGCGGCGGCCGTCATGTAGCCCTCGTCGAGCACGCAGACGATACGCCCCTCGCTCCAGGAAAAGACCGGGACGGCGAAGTCGCTTACCTTCTCACCGGGCACGGGGGGCTCGTCGAACCAGTGGATGCGGTAGCCCTCGTAGAGCGCGGGCAGGAGGTCGGGACGTTCGGCGGCCAGCACATTGTGGATGGTGGCCGCGCTGACGGCGCAGGATTCGCCGCCCTCGCCGGCCGGACGGACGCAGGCCAGGCCCACGCCATCGAGATAGTCGGTGTGAAAGGGCGAGCGGTTGGAGCTGCGGTAGCCGCGCCAGGCCTGTTGCAGAGTGGGATCGACCTGGACGCGGCCGAGCCTGTCGCCCTGGGCGCTCTGGCTGGCACGCCATCCGAAGTGGCTGCCCACGGCCCATGCGATGACCGCCGCCTCGTCCTCATCAAGCTCGTCCATGGGCAGGCCGCGCAGCAGCACAATACCCCGCCCCTGGTAAACCTCGCGGCGCACCCCGGCGAGGAGCCCGGCAAGTTCGGGCAGGGCCTCTTCCTGGCGCGTCACGTCGGGCCATCGGCGGCCTTCGGCGCATACCTTCCGCCCCAGCGCCACCAGGCTGCGCCGCTGCGCCGGGCTCAACACCGCAGCGATGTCGTCGAGCGAACCGAAATCGTCGGCGCGCCAGGCAACGGGATGCTCGATGGGTTCCATCACGATGTCGGGCATGGCCAATCTCCGGTCTTTCGGTGCGTGGCAGCCGCCATCGGCGGCGGCTGCATCGTCTTGGTGCACAGGCGCCGGCCCGCGCCACCCTGGCGGCGCGGGCCGTCACACGGTCGCGTCAGGCCTGGTCGTCGAGCCAGGCTTCCTCGAATATCCAGCCGTCACCAAGCTCCAGTACGGGGCTACCCTGATAGTTCTTCACACGGGTGCTCGACGCCTCCAGGTAATTGGAGAAGAACGGGATGAAGTCGCCGCCGTCGTCGTGCAACAGGGTGCATGCCTCGCAGTAGATTTCCTTGCGCCGGGCCGGGTCGGTTTCCTTGCGGCCCATGATCAGCAGTTCGTCGAAACGTTCGTTGCACCAGGCTGTCTCGTTCCAGGTGGCATCGCACTGATGCGCGATCGTCAGGACCAGGTCCGCGGTCGGGCGCGAACTCCAGCCATCGGCACACCAGGGCACCTTCATCCAGACGTCGCTCCAGTAACCGTCGTCAGGCACGCGGTTGAGCTCAATGTCGATGCCGCAGGCCCTGGCATGCTCCTGCAGCACGACAGAGAGATCCACCGCGGAGCTGTTGGCCGCGTTGGAAACCACCAGCGTGGCCGAACTCAGCCCCGTCTTTTTCCAGTAGAACGCCGCCTTGTCGGGGTCGTACTCGGTCTGCGGGATCTCGTGGCAGTAGTCGGGCGAAGCCGGATTGACGGGGAAGTCGTTGCCCACGACCGCATAGCCCATCCGCACGTTGTCGACGAGGTACTGGCGGTCGACCGCGTGTTTCATGGCCTTGCGGAAGTTGATGTCGTTGGTCGGCGCGCGGTCGCACATCATGGCCCAGTTGAACCAGGCGCCCGATGGCGTCGAGTAGATGGCAAGACCGGAGTCCATCTTGAGCAGATCGGCCGTGCGCGGATCGATCGCATTGACGATGTCGATCTCACCGGTGCGCAGGGCATTGGTCCGCGCCGTGCCATCGGCGATGCCCCGGGTCTCCACGGCCGCGAAATGGGCCGCGTCCGACTTCCAGTAGTTCCCGAAGCGCTCCGCCACGGACATCATGCCGGGCGTGAACTCGGTGAGCCGGTAGGGACCTGTCCCCGTGATCGGATCCGCCTCCGTCCAACCCTCCGGCACGATATCCAGGTGGTAGTCGTAGCCCAGCAACACGGGGAAATCGGCATTGCCGGAATTGAGTGTGAACTTGATGACGTTGGGTCCGTCGGTCGCGATGTCGGTGACCGCCGCAAGGTACGGCTTGGAAGGCGATTCTGAATCCTCCTTCATGTGGATCTCGAAGGAGTAGAGCACGTCCTCGGCGGTCATCGTCTTGCCGTTGTGGAACTCGACGCCTTCGCGCAGCTTGAAGGTCCACTCCTGCGCATCGTTGGCGGACTCCCACTCAACCGCAAGATTGGGCACGACATTGATGCTGCGGTCGAGCGCCGTGAGCCGGTTGTAGACCTGGAACGAGCGGGCGATATCCGTGCCGCTGGTCATCCGTGTCGGGTTGAAGGTCTCGTCGGGGCCCGCGTACTCGGTGCCGACCCTCAGCGTGCCGCCGTTGACCGGCTCCTCGGCGATACCGGCGCTGGACAGCATCGTGGTCGCCGCAGCGACCCCCATGCCCAGCGCGCCGGCCCGCCCGACGAACTCCCGCCTGCTCATGCGCCCTGACTGAACCTGTCCGATCATCCACTGGAACTGCCTCTCGTTCATCTCGTTGACCTCCTCGTCAGCGATGGTGACAGCCCGGATTGCGCAGGGCTGATGGAACGTCAGCCGGCTGGAAGCGCCACCCCGGCTTGCGGCCAGGGCGGCAGGGACGCCGGATCGTCGTGGTAGGCGTGTTTGAGGCCGCCGTAGTAGCAGGCCACCCCGGGATGCATCGGGCGTCCGGGCAACAGCTCGAACTGCAGGCGGTAGAGAAGCCTGCGTCCGATGTCGCCAGGTTGTTCGGCAAAGGCGGCGCGGCCGTGCAACACGGCCTTGTTGTCGACCACCAGCATGTCGCCGGCCGCCATCTTGAACTTCAGGGCCATGCCGTCGCGCTCGGCGATCTCGTGGATCAGGCCGCAGGCCTCCGCGAAACCCTGCGGCAGGGGTACGCCCGTCTCCTCGGCGGCCGCCTTCTGGTAGCTCGGCAGCATGACGCAGACGAGGCGCCCATCGCTCCAGGAGAAGACCGGAACGTCGCGGTCCGTGACCTTCTCACCGGGCATCGGCGGTTCGCCGAACCAGGCCATGGGGAAACCCGCATAGAGCACAGGCAGCAGGTCGGGACGTTCGGCGGCCAGGACGTTGTGGATCGCGGCGGCGCTGACGGCGCAGGATTCCCCGCCCTCGCCGGCGGGACGGACGCAGACAAGTGCCAGGCCATCGAGATGATCGGTGTGGAAGCGCGAGCGGTTGGCGCTGCGGTAGCCGCGCCAGGCCTGCTGCAGGTTCGGATCGACCTCGACGCGGCCCAGCTTGTCGCCCAGCGCGCTCTGCGTCGCGCGGCGGCCGAAATGGCTGCCGACCGCCCAGGAGACGATGGCGGCTTCGTCCTCGTCGAGTGCGTCCATGGGCAGGCCGCGCAGCAGGACGAGCCCGCGGCCCCGGTAAACCTCGCGGCGAACCTTGGCGAGGGTCGCGGCAAGCTGGGGCAGGGCTTCCTCGCTTGCGGTCAGATCGGACCAGGCGCGGCCTTCGCGCCGCACCCCGCGGGCCATTTCAACCAGGCTGTTTCGCTGCTCCCCCGTCAGGGCGACGGCGACCGAATCCAGCGTGTCGAAGTCGCTCGCACGCCAGGCAAAACGATCCTCGATCGGTGTCGTCACGATACCAGGCATACATGCCTCCGACGAGCGGGCGGCCACCCTATCGGCGGCTGGTGGAAACTATCACGCGATCCCAATAACCGAGTCAACTCGATTATTGGGCCTCTGGCTTCAGGCATCTCCACGAGCCGCCCAGGGTGATCGTGGCACCGCAGCCTCACGGTAAAGCCCGCACCCGGTGCTGCTTCACCGCCGCCCTGCGATGTGGGACCCTGCAGCCCCGCAAGCGGAGGCGAGGATGGCGACAAGCGACAAGCAGAGAGGCGTGCTGACCGGCATGGTCGCCGCACTGGCGATCGTCATCGTGGTGCTGGCGCTGGCTATCCTGCTGCACCCGGTGGCGCTGCTGCCGGTCGGTTCGGGCCTGGACAGCCGCCTGGGCTGGGGTGCGATGTGGCTCATCCTGCCTGCGCTCTGCCTGTTGCTTGCCATCGGGCGGCTCGCCAGCCACCGCTTCATGACGCCCGAGGACATCGACGGCAGCGGCCTGACCCAGGGCAGCGAAACCGCCCGCATCGCCCAGGCCGTGATCCAGAACACCCTGGAGCAGGCGGTGCTTGCCGCGCTCGTCTATGGCGCGTTCTGCGCGTCCGTCTCGCGCGGCTGGCTGGCGGCGATCCCGGCGGCGGCCGTGCTCTTCACCCTGGGACGCATCCTCTTTGCGGCGGGTTACCGGCGGGGTGCGCCGGGACGCGCGCTGGGCTTCGCCCTGACCTTCTACAGCACCATCGCTCTGGCGGTGCTCGCCTTTGTCGGCCTCGTCCTTCGCCTGCTCGGCCCCTGAACAAGGAAACCAGTCATGACCTTCACCGGCAAACGCGTGCTCATCACCGGCTCCTCGCGCGGCATCGGCTGCGCCGCGGCAGAGGTCTTCCTGGCCGGCGGGGCCACGGTCGCGATCAACGGCCGCAGCGCCGCCTCGACACAGGACGGCATTGCCGCGCTGGGCGGCGGCGAGCGCCTGGTCGCCGCACCGGGCGATGTCGGCACGGTGGCCGGCTGCAACGCCATCGTCGCGGCCGCGATCGCCGCCATGGGCGGGCTCGATGTGCTGGTCAATTCCGCGGGCATCGGCGACTCCCGCCCGATGGCCGAGTGCGACGAGGAGATGTGGGACGCCACCATGAACATCAACCTGAAGGGCACCTTCTTCTGCATCCAGGCCGCACACCCGCACCTGAAGAAGACCAGAGGCAACATCGTCAACGTGGCGTCCGATGCCGGGCTGATCGGCGAGAAGGGCCTGTCGGTCTATTGCGCGAGCAAGGCGGGCGTCGTGAACCTGACCCGGGCGCTCGCACTGGAGCTCGCACCCGACGTGCGCATCAACAGCGTCTGCCCGGGTTATGTCGATACCGACATGGTGCGCCGTGACGGCATCGAGCAGGCCGCCGATCCCAAGGCCGCCGAACAGGCCCTGCTCGACTACACGCCGCTGCGGCGCCTCGCACACCCCGCCGAGATCGGCAAGGCCATCGCCTATCTCGCCAGCGACGACGCCGTTTTCATCACCGGCGCTGCGCTGCAGATCGACGGCGGCACGACGGCAGGCCATCCGTGAGCGCGCCCCTCTGCCGCGGCCTGACCGCCGAGGAGATCGAACGGCAGTACGCCCTGCGCAAGCTGCGCCCGTCCTACGAAACGGAGATGGTTCCGGGCTGGCTGGAACGCTCGGCCGCTTTCCGCACCGAGCACCCCGGCGCGCGCATCAACCTGGCCTACGGGCCCGGGCCGCGCGACCGCTTCGACCTCTTTCCCGCCCCCAAGCCCAAGGGGCCGTTCCTGCTCTACATCCATGGCGGCTACTGGCAGCGCGGCGACAAATCCGTCTATTCAATCCTGTCGCGGCCCTTCACGGATGCCGGCATCGACGTCGCGCTGGTCAACTACGACCTCTGCCCCAGCGTGCCCGCGAGCGCCATCGCGCCCCAGGTGCGCCGTGCCGTGGCGCATCTCTGGCGAGAAGCAAGGAACCTAGGCTGTGCGCGGGAGCGCTTCTGCGTCATGGGCCATTCGGCCGGCGGCCACCTGGCCGCCGAGATGATGGCGACCCGCTGGGACGAGGAGGCCGACGACCTGCCCGCCGACATGATCGATGCGGGTCTGCCGTTCTCCGGCATCTTCGACTTCACGCCGATCCTCCACTGCAGCGAGAACGACGGCATGCGGATGGACGCGGCCGTCGCCGCCGAGATCAGCACCATCCGCCGCGCCATGCCCACCGACGCGCCCCAGCTTGTGGCCTGGGGCGAGAACGAGACACCGGACTGGAAGCAACAGTCGCAGGACTATGTGGCGTGTTTCGGCACCGCGCAGCGCCGGATCGAAACCCATGTCGTGCCCGGCGCCGACCACTTCGATGTCGTCGACGTGCTGGCCGATGGCGACAGCGATCTCACCGCCAAGGCGCGCGCCCTGATCCTGGGCTGAGCTACTGCCCCAGCGCCGCGCGTAGGGTCTGCGCCGAGACGGCAAGACCCAGCATCGTGCCGTTCTGGTTGACCGTGGCGCTGTGGATGCCGACCAGGCGGACGCTGCCGTCGGGCGAGGCGATCATCAGGGGCGAACCGGAGTCGCCGTTCACGGCATCGCAATCGTGCAGGAACAGCTTGCCGCCGCGCACCATGGCGACGACGTGGCAGGCGCGGTTCATGGTCGGCACATGGCGCGCGTCCTGGCTGAACCCGGCCTGCATCATGGCCTCGTCGGGACCGGCGGTCTCCCGGCCCGGCGCGGCGAGCGGGATGGGTTCGCCCAGCGGCTTGGCGACGGTGAGCACGGCCCAGTCGAGCGGCAGCTTTGCGTTCTCGCCCTCGCGCGGCAGGTCGGGATCGGGACCCATGATGTAGGAGACGACCGGAGCATCGTCGGTCCAGTCGCCACGCCGGTAGTTGACGACGACATGCAGCGCATCGGGCGTCAGCCAGTGATCAGTGCGCGAGAGCCACAGGCAGTGGGCGGCGGTCAGCACCTTGTCGGGCGCGACCAGCACGCCGGTGCAGTAACCGCCGGTGCGCCGGTTGACCTTGACGACCGCGCTCCAGGGCCATTCCAGGCTTTCGACGATAGTGCGGTCGTCCTCGCCCTTGATGCCGGGCAGATGGATCGGTGCCTCTTCGGCAAACAGCGGCAGCGCGGAGCAAAGCAGCAGCAGGACGGGCAGCAGGACCTTCATGCGGCGAGCTCCCCGCGCATCTCTTGGGCCAGCGGTTCGGCGATGGCGCGTACCCGCGCGGGCACGGAGCGGGCATCCTCGTCGCCGGTGCGGAAGTTGACGATGCAGGCGCGCAGGTACATCGCGCCGGATATCACCGCGTTGGAAAGATAGAGGTCGCCCGAGCGCTGCACCGCGCCCATGAGCGCGCCGTTCAGGCGGTCGAGCCAGGCCGCGACGGCGGGTTCGCCGCGCCGCGCCATCAGGTCGGCCGGCACGTAACGGAAGGTGGCGATGGAGAGGGAGCAGAGCCCCGCCTCGAAGTCGCGCGCTTCCTGCGCTGCCGCAAACATCAGCCGGGCCTGGGCGATGTTGCGGGCAATCGCCTCCCGGTAGCCCGACCGGCCGGCCTGCTGCAGGGCAAGCCAGACCTTGAGTGCGCGGAAGCCGCGGGAGTTCTGCGGCCCCCAGGCGTAGTAGTCGGTGACTTCCTCAGCCCCGGTCAGGGCGTAGTAGCTGGGGTTGGTGGAGAACGCCGCCTTCAGCCGCGCGCCGTCGCGCACCAGGGCGCAGCCGGCCTCCAGGGGAACGTAGAGCCACTTGTGGGCATCGACGGCGAGCGAATCGGCGCGGCGCAGGCCGAGCAGATCGGCCGGGGCATCGGGGAGGCAGGCAGCGGGTGCGCCGTAGCAGCCATCGACGTGGAACCACAGGCCTTCGCGTTCGGCGAGATCGGCGATGGCGGGCAGCGGATCGACCGCGCCGACCGCAGTGGTGCCCGCCGTGCCGACGATCAGGAAGGGCTCCATCCCGGCGGTGCGGTCGGCGGCGATCATCGCCGCGCCCGCAGCGACATCCATGCGCGCCGCACCATCGGCCGGCACACGGCGGATCGCGGCCATGCCCAGACCCAGCAGGTCGGCAGCCTTCTCGATCCAGGCGTGGCACTGGTCGGTGGCGTAGAGGGTGAGGCGGCGGCCCCGCAGGCCCTCGGCGCGGATCGAATCGCCCGCGAAGGCGTGGCGGGCGGCCACGATGCCGACGAGGTTGGCGGCATTGCCGCCGCTGGTGAAGAGTCCGCCGCCGGCGGGATAGCCCAGCAGATCGCCGACCCAGGCGACAGTCTGCTCCTCGATTGCCGTCGCCATGGGCGCGCCGTTCCAGCCCGCGACATTGGGGTTGATCGCGGCAGTGAGCATATCGGCGAGCGCGCCGATGGGGGCGGGCGAGCCGGTGATGTAACCCCACATGCGCGGATGGGCGTTGAGACAGGTCGCCGGGGCGAGCAGGTCGAAGGCGCGGGCGAGCAGCGGGCCGGGTTCGGCGCCCTCATCGGGCAGGCCGCCATGGCCGCGCGTTTCGGTAATCGCGGCGGGGGTCGTCGCGGGCGCGACGGGCAGGTCGCCCAGGCCGTCGAGCCAGTCGGCAATCCGCTCCACCAGATCGTGCCCCGCCGCGCGGAAGGCCGCGCCGTCCATCTCGAATTTGCCTGCCGTCATCGTCGCGCTCCGTTGTCTTGTCCCGCCATAGCAGGGTGAAACGTGCAAGGCGAGAGCCCGGCAGGCTGGACGCCTCGGGTTCGCCCTCCTAGCATTGCCGCGACGGGCCGGGCGCAGTCGCGCGAGTGGTCCCTGCCCATCCGAAGGTGCCATGATCGAACCCGCGATTCGCCACGATTTCCCGCGCAAGGTGCGCGAGATTCCCATCCTCTGGATCCCGATGAGCGACGGCGCGAAGCTGGCCGCCCGGGTCTGGCTGCCGGTGGATGCGCAGGACGATCCCGTGCCGGTGATCCTGGAATCGATTCCCTACCGCCGCCGCGACGGCACGGTGCTGGGCGACGTGCTGACCCATCCATGGTGGGCGGGCCACGGTTATGCCTGCGTGCGCCTCGACATCCGCGGTTCGGGCGACAGCGACGGCGTGCTGATGGACGAATACACGGCCCGGGAACAGGCCGACATCTGCGAGGCCATCGCCTGGCTGGCTGACCAGCCCTGGTCGAGCGGCAAGGTCGGCATGATCGGCATCTCCTGGGGCGGCTTTGCCTGTCTGCAGGTCGCCGCCCTGCGCCCGCCCGCGCTGAAGGCGATCATGCCCAATTGCGCCGTCGACGACCGTTATGCCGACGACGTGCATTACATGGGCGGCTGCCTGCTGAGCGACGGCATCTCCTGGGGCAGCGGCCTATTTGCCCTGGTCTCGCGCTGGCCCGAGCCGAGCGGGCGAGGCGAGGACTGGCGCGCCCTGTGGCAGGAGCGGCTGGAGAAATCCGGCAATCCGCTGATCGATTGGACGCGTCACCAGCGGCGCGACGGCTTCTGGAAACACGGCTCGGTAGCCGAGGACTACGCTGCCATCGAGGCCGCGACCTGTGTCGTGGGCGGCTGGACCGACGGCTACTCCAACGCCCTGCTGCGCCTGATGACCCACCTGAAGGCGCCCAAGAAGGCGCTGATCGGGCCGTGGACCCATGTCTATCCCCACTTCGGCACGCCGGGACCGGCCATGGGTTTCCTGCAGGAGTCCCTGCGCTGGTGGGACCGCTGGCTGAAGGACATCGACAACGGGGTCGACCGCGAACCCGCGCTGTCGCTGTGGATGCAGCAGGACCTGCACGCCCATGCCATGGACTTTGCCGTCGGCGGCCACTGGATCGGCGAGCGCGCCTGGCCGCCGCAGGGTCCGGTGAAGAGCCTGGCGCTGGGCAATGGCGCCCTGGGCGGCGAGGGTGCCTCCGCCACCTTCCACCACAGCTCGCCGCTGCTTTGCGGCATGGCGGGCGGCGAGTGGTGCCCGCGCGACGGCGGCGGCGTGGGTCCGGAGTACCAATCCGACCAGCGCGCCGACGATGCCCTTTCGCTGTGCTTCGAGACCGTGCCGCTGGAAGAGGACCTGACCGTGCTGGGCACCCCGGTGGTGCGCCTGCGTCTGGCGGTCGACAAGCCCCAGGCGATGATCGCGGTGCGCCTCAACGAGGTCGCGCCCGACGGCCACAGCAGCCGCGTGACCTTCGGCCTGCTCAACCTTTCCCACCGCAACAGCCACGAGAACCCGGAACCCATGGTGCCGGGAGAGACGGTGGAGATCGCGCTCGACCTCAATGCCGTCGCCTATCGCTTCGCCAGGGGGCGGCGCATCCGCCTGGCGATCTCCACGAGCTACTGGCCGATGGTCTGGCCCGCGCCGGAACCGGTGACGATGACGCTGGAGACAGCGGGTTCGGCGCTGGAGCTGCCCCTGCGCGGCGACACCTCGGCCGATGCGGAACTGCCGACCTTCGGTGCGCCGGAGATGAGCCCGCCCTATCCCTCGACACGGCTGGCCGAGGGTGAAAGCACGCGCACCCTGGCGCGTGACATGGCGACCGGCACCTTCACCCTGCACCACATCGAGGATACCGGCCTGACGCGCATCGAGGACATCGGCCTGACCGTGGGCAAGCGCGGCACCGAGACCTACACGATCACCGAGGGCGACCCGGCGAGCGCCCGGATCGTCATGGTGCGCCATGCCTATGCCCGCCGTGAGGGCTTCGACGTGCGCACCCGGGCCAACCTCGCCTTCTCGTGCGACGCCGGGAACTTCCGCATCGAGGCGAATCTGGAGGCCTTCGAGGACGGCAAACAGATCCTGACACGGACGTGGGACGAAACCATCCCACGGGACCACCTGTGAACGCCGCGGCCGACAACAAGGGCACCGGCGGCGAGCGCAGCGCCATGCTCGCCCAGATCGGCCAGGAGATCCGCACCCTGCGCCGCCTGCGCGGCATGACCATGAAGGATCTGGCGCAGCGCACGGGCAAGACCATCGGCTTCATCAGCCAGATCGAGCGCGGCCTGTCGCGCGCCTCTCTGGGCACCCTGCAGGACCTGTCGGACGCGCTGGAGGTGCCGCTGGCCTGGCTGTTCCGCGCCGGCGACGAGGACGATGGCGCCGAGAGCGCCGAGAAGCGTTATGTCCTGCGCAAGGATCGCCGCCGCCCGCGCGCGCCGACCAGCCACGGCACCACGGAATACCTGGGCATGGACGATTTCCTCGCGACGCCCGCGAGTTACGCCAACATGGGCCTGGGCATCACCCGCTTCCGCGCCGGCGGCGGCACCGGCAAGACGCCCGAGAAGGTGGAGTTCGGCTTCATCGGCCTGACGCGCGAGGGCGCGATGACCCTGGAAATCGACGGCGAAACCATCGACCTGGCGGCGGGCGACGCCTTCTACGTGCCTTCCCGCACGCCCTATCGCCTCATCAACCAGGGCAAGGACGAAGCCGAATTCGTCTGGGTCGCCGTGCCCCACAAACAGGGCGGCTGAAGCCTGCCAGACCTGTCTGCTTCAATTACGTATTGCTCTACTAAAACGAATTATACTAAGACTCCGGCATCGGACCCAGCCAGCATGTACCCAGCCAGCCCACACCCCGCCTGCCCCATCTCCCGCGAGGCCGCATGAGCCGCGACCCGCGCTACGACATCCTGTTCGAGCCGGTGAAGATCGGCCCGGTGACGGCAAAGAACCGATTCTACCAGGTGCCCCATTGCACCGGCATGGGCTACGACCGCCCGGCGACGCTCGCCGCGATGCGCGGCGTGAAGGCCGAGGGCGGCTGGGGCGTGGTCAACACCGAGTTCACCTCGATCCACCCGACCAGCGACGATGCGCCCTTCCCCAGTTGCAGCCTGTGGGACGAGGACGACGTGCGCACCATGGCGGTGACCGCCGACGCGATCCACGAACACGGGGCGCTGGCCGGCACCCAGCTCTGGCACGGCGGGCTCTATTCCTGGGTGAGGATGACCCGCGAGGTGCCGATCGCCGCCAGCGGGCGGCCCATCGCCTATCCCGCGCCGATCCACGCGCGCACCATGGACAAGAGCGACATCGCCGAACTGCGCCGCTGGCAGGTCGATGCCGCACGGCGTGCCAAGCGGGCCGGCTTCGACATTGTTTACGTCTATGGCGGCCACAGCTACCTGCCCGCCCAGTTCATCAGCCGCCGCTTCAACCGCCGCGGCGACGAATACGGCGGCAGCCTGGAAAACCGGGTGCGCCTGTTCCGCGAGATGATCATCGATACCAAGGAGGCGATCGGCGACACCTGCGCCGTCGTCGTGCGCTTCTCCATGGACGAGCTTTCGGGTCCGCTGGGCATCGAGAGCGACCAGGAGGGCCGCGAGGTCGTCGAGATGCTCGCCGAACTACCCGACCTGTGGGACGTCAACGTCGCCGATTACCGTACCGATTCCGGCAGCAGCCGCTTCTTCGAGGAAGGCTTCCAGGAGCCGCACCAGAAGTGGGTGAAGCCGCTGACCAGCAAGCCCGTGGTCGGCGTGGGCCGCTACACCAGCCCCGATGCCATGGTGAGCCTGATCAAGCGCGGCGTGCTGGACCTGATCGGTTCGGCGCGGCCCTCCATTGCCGATCCCTTCCTGCCAAAGAAGATCGAGGAAGGACGGCCCGAGGACATCCGCGAGTGCATCGGCTGCAACATCTGCCGCGGTGCGGCCAAGGCCAGCGTGCCGATCCGCTGCACCCAGAACCCCACCATGGGCGAGGAATGGAGGAGCGGCTGGCACCCCGAGCGCATCCAGACCAAGAAGAGCGACGACGCCGTCCTGGTGATCGGCGCCGGTCCCGCGGGGCTCGAGGCGACGCGGGCACTGGCCCAGCGCGGCCATGCCGTGACCCTGGCCGAGGCCGGCACGGAACTGGGCGGCCATGTCGCGCGCATCGCGCGCCTGCCGGGCCTTGCCGCCTGGAAACGCGTCACCGACTGGCGCATCGGCCAGATCGAGAAGATGAGCAATGTCGAGGTCTATCGCGACAGCGCGCTGACGCACGATGACGTGGCGGGATTCGGCTTTCCCCATGTCGTGGTGGCGACCGGCTGCACCTGGGTCAAGGACGGTACGGGCCGCACCCATCTTTTGCCCATCCCCGGCCATGACGGGCCGGACATCCTGACGCCCGACGACCTGCTGTGCGCCGAACCGGCGGCGGTCAAAGGGCCGGTCGTGATCTACGACGACGACCACTACTACATGGCCGGCGCGCTCGCCGAGCGGCTGGTCGCCGAGGGCCATGAAGTGACCTTGCTCACCCCGGCGGCTGAACCCTGCGTCTGGATGCTGCAGACCGACGAGCACCACATGATGGTGCCCCAGCTCTACCGCAAGGGCATCCGCCCGGTGGTCTGCCAGCGCATCGAGAGCATTGGCGCGGGCGAACTGGAACTGCGCCACACCGGCTCGGGCGAACTCACCACCATGGCCTTCGGCACCCTGGTGCTGGCGACGGCGCGCGAGCCCGTCAATGGCCTGATTCAGACCCTTCAGACGCAGACGGACGCGATGGCCGCCGCGGGCATCCGCAGTGTGAGCGCCATCGGCGACTGTCTCGCACCCGGCCTGATCGTGGACGCGGTCTATGCCGGGCACCGCTTTGCCCGTGCGTTCCAGGAGCCGCCCGCAGGCGACGTGCGCTACCGTCGCGACAGGGTCGTCCTCAACGGAGAACACGCAGCATGAGCCGCCGCAGCGAAAAACGCAGCCAACGCCGTCCCACCGGCCCCAAGGTCCACCAGCTTCCCTGGCGCCGCCTGAGAAACCCCTACAAGCCGATCGAGGTCGTCTCGGCCGATCACCTGGAAGCGATCCACCAGACCTCCCTGCGGGTGCTGGAGGAACTGGGCATCGAGTTCCTTTCCGACAAGGCGCTCGACATTCTCGAAGCCGCCGGCGCCGACGTGAACCGGGACAAGAACCTGGTGCGCTTCGACCGCGCGCTGGTGATGGAGCTGGTCGCAAAGGCGCCTGCCGAGTTCACCCTGACGCCGCGCAATGCCGAACGGGCGGTGACCTTCGGCGGCAACCACGTCAACTTCAACTCGGTCGGCGGCCCGCCCAACGCCAGCGATCTCGACGGCGGCCGCCGTCAGGGCAACTTCGCCGACTACAAGAACTTCATCCGCCTGATGCAGAGCCTGAACATCCTGCACCTGTGCGGCGGCGTGCCGATCGCGCCCATCGATCTGGACGCCGAGACACGCCATCTCGACTGCATGCTCACGATCCTCACGGAGTCCGACAAGGTCTGGCACGCCACGGGTCTCGGAAAACAGCGCGTTTCCGACGCCATCGACATGCTGTGCATCGCGCGGGGCAAGACGCGCGAGGAAATCCGCGATGAACCCGGCATCTTCACCACGATCAACGTCAACTCGCCCCGGCGCATCGACGGACCGATGATCGACGGCCTGATGGAGGCGGTGGAACACGGCCAGGCGGTCTCGCTGACCCCCTTCACGCTGGCCGGTGCGATGAGCCCGGCGACCATCCCCGGCGCCCTGGTGCAGCAGAACGCCGAGGGCCTGGCTGGCATCGCCTTTGCCCAGGCGGTGACGCCGGGCGCGCGCGTCTTCTACGGCGGCTTTACCAGCAACGTCGACATGAAGACCGGCGCGCCGGCTTTCGGCACGCCCGAATACACCAAGGCCTGCCTGGTCGGCGGCCAGCTCGCGCGCAAGTACAACCTGCCCTACCGCTCCAGCAACACCAACGCCTCCAACGCGGTCGACGCCCAGGCGGCCTACGAAAGCCAGATGTCGATCTGGGGCGCGATCATGGGCCACTGCAACCTGCTCCATCACGGCGCGGGCTGGCTGGAAGGCGGCCTGACCGCCAGCTTCGAGAAGGCCATCGTCGATGCCGAGATGCTGCAGATGATGTCGGAGTTCCTGCAGCCCATGGTGGTCGACGAGGACAGCATGGGTTTCTCCGCCATGGCCGAGGTCGAACC
>CALGGB010000293.1 GCA_937880925.1 uncultured Rhodospirillaceae bacterium
GTAGTCGATCGTTTCGCCCGGATTCAACAGGGCATCGGAGATGCGCGCCACCGGCAGCACGACATCGACCGGATTGCGCCCCTGGTCGAGCGAGGGCCAGGACATGTGCCGGGTCAGCTTGCCGATCGAGTTGACGCCGGCGTAACCAAAGCCGATGCCGCCGCCGGGCAGGCCGATCTGGCCGAGCATCGCCGCCAGGGTGAGGCCCATCCAATAGGGCTGCTCGCCATGATCGCCACGCGTCAGCGACCAGGACAGCGCGATCATCGTTCGGCTTGCCGCCATGCGCCGCGCCAGCGCGCGGATCGTCTCGGAGGGAATCTCGCAGATCGCGGCCGCCCAGTCGGCGTCCTTGGGCGTGCCGTCGTCAGCACCGGTGAGATAGGGCTCGAACCGCTCGAAGCCGACGCAGTGGCTGGCCAGAAAGGCCGTGTCGTGCAGACCCTCAGCATGCAGCGTGTGGGCCAGGCCCAGCATCAGCGCAACATCGGTGTTGGGGCGCGCGGGCAGCCACTCGGCCCCGATCTCGTCCTCGATATCGTCGCGCATCGGTCCGACCAGCACGAAGGCGACCCCGGCATCGCGGCAGGCGCGCAGATCGTCGCGCTGGGTGTGCCCGCCCGTGCCCCCGGAAGCGACCTGGGAATTGCGCAGCGGCAGGCCGCCGAAGGAGACCACCAGTTCGCCGTGCCGGGCGATGGTCGGCCAGCTTGTGTGCTCCAGCAGGATCTTCTGGAAGGGATTGAGGACGTGGGGAAGAATCACCTCCCCCGCGGCATAGCTGTAGCTGTTGGCCGTGGCGGTATAGCCCCCTGCCATGTTGAGGAAGCGGTGCAACTGGCTCTGGGCGTGATGGAAGCGCCCGGCGCTGCCCCAGCCGTAGCTGCCGGCATAGATCGCCTGATTACCGTGATCACTGCGCACCCGTGCGATCTCGCCGGCCAGCAGGTCGAGCGCGCGATCCCAGGATACGGCGACGAAGGGTTCATCGCCCCTGCCGGCGTCGCCGGCGCGCGGGCCGTGTTCCAGCCAGCCCTTGCGCACCATCGGCTCATGGATTCGCACGGCATCGTCGAAGGCATCGACCATGCCCGCCCCCATGGTGGAGGGGTCCCGGTCGGCGGCATAGGGATGCATGGCAACGATGCGGCCGTCGCGGATTTCGGCGTCGTAAGCGCCCCAATGCGTGACGGTGGGTACTGAGTTGGCGCTGCGGGTGCGTATCATGTCTGCCTCTTGCGGATGCCGCCATGATCGGCACCCTCCAGGCCGAACGCAACGTTTTCACGTCTCTGTAACAACTCCACGAAAACCTCCATAATGCACGTGCAACGAGCACGGGCGGCGCAATCCGGCTCCCTGTCGACCCCCTGGGCGCCGCACAAGGATTGATTGATGGCGAGAGTCGACAGCATCGACCGGGCTTCGCCCTTCGGCCGACATGCTGTGGCGCGGCCAGGCAGAGACCTGTGGCTGCTGCCGATCCTGCGCGATGCCGGGCCAGCCGGCTGGAGCATCGCCAATCTGGCCGTTGCGGCGCTCTATTGCAGCCTGGGCTGGGCGGTAAGCCATTTCTTTGCCCAGTACGGCCTGTTCCCCTCGCCCATCTGGCTTCCCGCGAGCATTGCCCTGGTCGCTGCCATGATCGGCGGCTTGCGCATGGCGCCGGGACTGTTCCTGGGCTCGCTGATCGCCAACTACGCCCTTTTCGACCCGCCGCTCTATGAGGCCTGCATCATCTCGGCCGGCAACAGCCTGGGACCGATCCTGGGGGCAGTGGCACTCCGCCGGCTGCGCCCGGAGGCGGGCCTCTTCGCGCGCTTTCGCGGCGTCGTGATCTTCATCCTGTGCGCCATCCTTCTGCACCCGTTTCTGACCGCCACGACGGGCACACTGGCACTGGTCGCCAGCGAAGGGCTGCCGCTGAACCTGCTGCCGGGCATCTGGGTGAAGTGGTGGCTTTCAGACAGCGGCGGCACACTCTTCTTTGCGCCTGCCCTGATCCTCTGGCTCGGTCTGGAGCGCGAAACCATCGTGCGTCAACGCGCCGTCGACCGGGTGGACCTCATGGTCTGGGGTCTGGTGGCCGCAGGCATCATCGTCATCTTCGCCACCCTGCCCGCCGACGGTCCGGTGCGATGGGCCTTCCCGTTTCTCCTCGTCGTGCCGATGTCGTGGATCGCGCTGCAGGTGTCGCTGCGGGCGGCCTATACCCTGATCTCCCTGGTCTCGATCGTGGCGAGCGCGGCCGCCGTCACCGACATCGGGCCGTTCCAGGCCGCCGAGGTGGGCAACCCCCTGCAACTGGTCGGCGTGCTCATCGTGCTCCTGGCGCTCAACGTGCTCACCATCGTCTCCCTGGTCTCCGAACGGCGCGAGGCCCAGGAGTCCGACCGCTTCAAGTCCATGTTCCTGGCCAGCGCAAGCCATGACCTGCGCACGCCGCTCAACGCCATCATCGGATTCTCCGACATGATGCGCAGCGAGGTGATGGGACCGCTGGGCGCAGCCCGCTACCGCGAATACGTCGAGCACATCCACGCCAGCGGCAACGTCCTGCTCAACATCGTCAACGACATCCTCGACCTGTCCAAGATCGAGGCCGGCCGGCGCGAACTGTTCCCGACCCTGCTCGACGCACGCAAGGTGGCCCAGTCCTGCATCGAACTGCTGAGCCACGAAGCCGATGCCGGCGGCGTTGATCTGCGTATCGCGGCCGGGCCCGAGCCGATGCTCTATGCCGACGACGTCGCCCTGCGCGAAATCCTGATCAACCTGCTTTCCAATGCCGTCACCTTCACCCCACCGGGCGGCAGCGTTACCGTCCGCATCAAGGATGCCCCCGAAGGCGCGGCCATGATTGAGGTCGCCGACAATGGCATCGGCATGGACGCAGACGGCATCGAGGTCGCCCTGCAGCCCTTCGGTCAGGTCGCCAGCGAACCGCACACGCCCCAGCGCGGCACCGGTCTGGGCCTGCCCATCGCCGTGCGTCTGACCGAACTGCACGGCGGCAGCCTGGAACTGGAAAGTGCGCCGGGCGCCGGCACGACCGTGCGCGTCACCCTGCCCGCCGCACCCTAGACCGGATCATGATCACGCGGAACCAATCCATGGTTCCGCGTGATCATCTGAGTCCGCTCGACATCGACAAGATAGAGCAGCGCACACAGGCCAAAGGGCGGACCGCGCCTGCTAGCGGTTGCGCACGAAATCGGCGATGGCAAAGAACGGGCCATCGAACAGCGCGCGTGTTTCATCCGGCCAGCCCAGGTCGACCATGGCCTGGCGCATGCAGAACAGCCATTGGTCGCGCTCGGACTCGCCGATGGCAAAGGGCCGGTGCGGCGCCGTCAGGCAGACCGATCCGGTGCGCGTGCTGTAGAGCGGCGGGCCGCCCAGCCAGCCGCTCAGATACTCGAACAGGCTGTTGCTGACCGGCCCCAGATCGGCGCCGTGCATGGCCCGGATGCCCGCGGCCTCGGGCGCGCTGTCCATGATCGCGTAGAAACGATCCACCAGGCGGCGCAGACCTTCCTCGCCGCCGGCCAGATCGTAGGGCCTCTGCGGCGCAGGCGCCGCGTCGGTGGCGGTTGCTTTGCTCGTTGCGGTCATCTGCCCGTTCGCCTCAGTCAACGCTGTCGCGGATCAGCGGGCAGGTCGAGCAATGGATGCCGCCGCCGTTAAGCTGGACCTTGTCATAAGGAATCTGGATCACCTCGACCCCCAACGCGCCGAGCTTGTCCATGGTCCTGTTGGAAATGCCGTGGGGCATGATGACCCGGCCGGGACGTACCGCCAGACAGTTGATGATCCAGCCGTTGTCCTGTTCGGAGATTTCGACGGTGCGGATACCCAGTTCCTTCAGCTTCTCCAGGAACCAGTACGGAAGCTGCGCGGGATCGACGATGGCAAGGTCGACGTCGATCATGGTCAGCATGCCGTCGATGTGAATCTGGTAGCCGTTGAGATCGACACGGATCAGCTCGACGCCCTGATAGGCGAGCACCTCCTCGATCTGGCGCGCACCCTCCTCACTGACGCAACAGGACCGCCCGATCACCGCGGTCCTGGAATTCAACCAGGCAAAGCTGCCGCCCTCGGCCAGCGCCGTGCCGTGCAGGGTGCGCAGGATCGGCATGCCCAGATTGGCGAGCGTGCGCGAAACGTGGCGCTCCTCGCCGCGGCGAATCTTGCGCGCCAGGCGCGTGACGATCGCCCCGCCCTTTACCGCAAAGGAGGAGTCGCGCGTATAGATCGACTTGATGCCGTCCTTCTCGATATCGTCAAGAAAGACCACTTCCACGCCTTCGGCCTGCAACGCCTTGACCAGGCCGTCATGCTGCTCCTGAAACTCGGAGATTTCCGGGATGGTTTCGCTCTGCCAGTACCAGCCCGCGTCCATGTCGCCGTAGGAGCCGATCTCCTCGATCCGCTTGGAGCGATCGATCAGCTTCATCTCGTCGCCGGGACGGTGCATCAGCACGACGCGGATCTGCCCGACATCGTTGTCGCAGCCCCATTCACGGCCCCAGACGTTGACCTGCTGCTCGGCGCTCTCGAAGGAGGGTTCGGGATGGGAACCAAACAGCTTGATGGTCTCTTCGTACACACTCAGGGGCATGGGAATTCTCTCCGGTTCGGGTCGTGCGGCGCGGCCATGCGACCCACTGCACGCCGCGCTGTCAACACGGGAGAGGTCGATTTTCACCTCGCCGCGATTGACCGCGCGCGTACAGCCATGAAGGCTTGGCATTCAAACCACCGGATCCGCCATGCCATCCCGTTCCCAGAGCAGCGCCGGGGAGATCGCCGGACGGCAGTCGGCCGGGGCGGTTTTTGCCGCCTTCCTGCAGCTTGGCTGCACCGCCTTCGGCGGTCCGGTCGCCCATCTGGGCTATTTCCGCGAAGCCTTCGTCGTGCGCAGGCGCTGGCTGGACGATCGCGCCTACGCCGATCTGGTGGCGCTGTGCCAGTTCCTGCCCGGTCCGGCATCCAGCCAGGTCGGCATGGCGATCGGGCTGGCCAAGGCCGGTCCGCTGGGCATGCTGGCGGCCTGGGTTGCCTTCACCGCCCCTTCGGCCCTGCTGCTGATTGCCTTCGGCTACGGCGTGACGACCTACCGCGAGTTCATGCCCGATGGCGTGCTGCACGGCCTGAAGGTCGTGGCGGTGGCCGTCGTCGCCCAGGCCGTGTGGGGCATGGCCAGGAGCCTCTGCCCCGACCGGCCGCGCATGACCATGGCGCTGCTGGCCGCGATCGCCGCCCTGATGGCCCCGACGCCGCTGACGCAGATCCTCATCATTCTGGCGGGCGCAGCGGCGGGCCTGGCCGGCCTCAAGGCCGAGGACAGCAAGGGCAAGGGCAGCCTGCCCATCGCCATTGGCAGGGGCTGGGCAGTCGCCGCGCTGGCGCTGTTTGCGGCTCTGCTCGCGGGTCTGCCGCTCGCGGCGGCGGCGGGGTCGAGCCATGCGCTGGACCTGATCGACAGCTTCTACCGTACCGGCGCGCTGGTCTTCGGCGGTGGCCATGTCGTGCTGCCGTTGCTGCAGGCCGAGGTCGTGCCGCCGGGCTGGGTCGGCAACGACGCCTTCCTGGCAGGCTACGGCGCAGCCCAGGCGGTGCCCGGTCCCCTGTTCACCTTCGCGGCCTATCTGGGCACGGTCGGCGAAACCGCGCCCAACGGCTGGGCCGGCGGGCTGATCTGCCTGCTGGCGGTCTTTGTTCCCTCGTTCCTGCTGGTGGCCGGCGCCCTGCCATTCTGGGAGGGATTGCGCCACCGGAGCGGGGTGCGCCGCGCGCTGATGGGCGTCAACGCCGCGGTCGTGGGCCTGCTGCTGGCTGCCCTCTACGATCCGGTGTGGACGAGCGCCATACACCGCCCCGCCGACCTGGCCCTTGGCCTCGCCGCCCTTGCCGCGCTCGCGGTCTGGAAGGTGCCCCCCTGGGCGGTTGTCATCGCAACCGCGGCGGGCGGCTGGGCGCTCGCCGCGGCTTGAGTGTCAGGACGCCAGTTCGAAGCCCCGGTAGTTTTCCGCCGCGATCTCGTCGCAGATCTTCCGGTAGTTCCCGCAGCCACCGACATAAGGCATGAACACCCGCGGTTTGCCGGGAATGTTGGCGCCCATGTACCAGGAATTCGCCTGGGGATAGAGCGTGGTGTCCCCCAGTTCGATGACATGGTTGACCCAGCGGTCCTCGGCATCCTTTTTCGCCTCGATGTGCGAGAGTTGCCGGTCGCGCATGTGGTTGATGCAGTCGCAGATCCATTCGACATGCTGCTCGATCGCGGTGATGACATTGGCCAGCACAGACGGGCTCTGCGGCCCCGTCACCGTGAACAGGTTGGGGAAGCCCGCGACCATCAGGCCCAGATAGGAGCGCGGCCCCTGCGCCCACTTCTCGCGCAGCGAAGCACCCTGGCGGCCCTTGATATCGACATTGAGGATCGCGCCGGTCATGGCGTCGAACCCGGTGGCAAAGACAATGATGTCGAAGTCGTGCTCAGCCTCGGCAGTCTTGATGCCGGTGGCGGTGATCGTCTCGATCGGCGCCTTGCGGATATCGACCAGCGCGACGTTGTCGCGGTTGTAGGTCTCGTAATAGCCGGTATCGACGCACAGGCGTTTGGTGCCGAAGGGATGGTCCTTGGGGCAGAGCAGCTCGGCGATCTCCGGGTCCTTCACCTTCTCCCTGATCTTGCGGTGAACGAAATCGACGACGATGGCGTTGACCTCGAGGTCGGTCATGATGTCACCGTAGGCGCCCAGCATGCTGAAGCCACCCTGCTTCCAGCGGCGCTCCAGTTCGGCCTCGATCTCCGCGCGCGGCAGATGCTTGCATGGATCGTTGTTGTCCTCGACCAGATAGCCGCCCGCCGACCAGCGCGTCACCTCGCGCAGTTCATCGTAGTGCGCCTTGTGCTCGGCCTCGAAGGCCGGATCCATGGGGCCGTTCCAGGCCGGCACGGAGAAGTTCGGCGTGCGCTGGAAGACGGTGAGATGCTTGGCCTGCTGCGCGATCACGGGGATCGACTGGATGCCGGAGGAGCCGGTGCCGATCACGGCCACCTTCTTGCCGGTGAAGTCGACGCCCTCGTGAGGCCAGTCGCCGGTGTGGTACCAGTCGCCCCGGAAGTCCTCCAGACCCGGCGCCTCGGGCATACGCGGCACCGAAAGACAGCCCGTGGCCATGATGACGTGGCGCGCGTTCCACCTCTTGCCGTTGTCACCCTCGACCAACCAGCGGTCGGTTGCATCATCAAAGGTCGCGGCGGTCACCCTGACGCCGAAGGTGATGTCGCGGCGCAGGTCGAAACGTTCGGCGATGTGGCGGGCATAGACCAGAATGTCAGGCTGGGCGGAATAACGCTCCGGCCACTTCCATTCCTGCTGCAGCTCTGGATCGAACGACATCGAGTAGTCCAGGCTCATGATATCGCAGCGCGCGCCCGGGTAGCGGTTCCAGTACCAGGTGCCGCCGACATCATCGCCCGCCTCGACCACATGCACCGAGAAACCGTCCTTGCGCAGTCGGTGCAGCAGATAGAGGCCTGAAAATCCGGCCCCGACAACAACGACGTCGAGGGTTTCGGACTGGGTATCGAGCGGCATGGAACGGCTCCTTCGCGCCATTGGTGTTCTTGTTGCTTTCCTGCCTATAGCACAGGGTTTTCCGGCGGAGCGAGACTGCCCGCCCGCAATACGGCTGGCGGCCGGCCATCCGGCGCGGCAGGCAGCCGCATCCGGGCCTACTCCAGCATCAGCTTGTTCCAGGCATCCAGCGCGGCGACCTTGTAGCACTCGGCCAGGGTTGGGTAATTGAAGACGGTGGTCATGAAGTAGTCGATGCCGCCGCCCAGACCGATCACGGCCTGGCCGATGTGGACCAGTTCCGTGGCGCCGCTGCCGATGATGTGGACGCCCAGCAGCTTGTGACTTTCGGCATGGAAGATCAGCTTCAGCATGCCGTTCTCGTCACCCAGGATCTGGCCACGGGCGATCTCCCGGTAGCGGGCGATGCCGGTTTCATAAGGCACCTTGGCGCGCGTCAGCGCCATCTCGGTTTCGCCGACCATGGAGATTTCCGGCACCGCATAGATGCCGATGGGGAAGTGAGCCGGCATGGGTACGGCAGGCACGCCGAAGGCATGACACGCCGCCAGACGCCCTTGCTCCGAGGAGGTCGCGGCCAGACTGGGGAAACCGATGATGTCGCCGGCCGCAAAAATGTTGGGCACCGACGAGCGGTAGTTCTCATCGACCACGATGCGGCCCCGGTCATCGGCCTCCACCCCGGCCTTGTCGAGATCGAGGACGTCGGAGGCCCCCGAGCGGCCGGTGCAGGCCAGCACCAGGTCGGTAACCAGCCGCTTGCCCGATTCCAGATGAAGACGCGCCTGCGAGGGCGGCCCCTCCAGGTGTTCGATGCGCGAAACCGTCTCGCCCAGCCGGAAGGTGACGCGCGCCGAGCGCATCTGGTGGACCAGTTCGATCAGGATCTCACCATCGAGCATGTCCAGCGGGCGCTCGCGCCCGTCGATCACCGTCACCTGCACGCCCAGTGCAGCGAACATGGAGGCATATTCGACGCCGATGACGCCGCAGCCGATAACGACCAGGGAGCGCGGCAGTTCGGTCAGCCCCAGCACCTCGTCGCTGGTGATCACGCAGGGTGTGCCTTCGGGCATGTCGACCGTGCGCCTCGGACGGGTGCCGACGGCGATCAGGATGTTCTCAGCCGTGAACTCGCGCTGACCGCCCATCGGGCCCCTCACCAGCACGCTGTTGGGACCGGTCATGCTTGCCGTGCCACCCAGGATATCGACCCCGTTGCGCTCAAGCTGATCCTGCTGGACACGTGCCTCTGTCTGGACAATCGCACCGACGCGCCCAAGCAATGCCGCCGCCGTCGGCCGTTCTGCGCTTGCCAGACGCGTGCCTGCGGTCAGGGCGCCCGGGAGTGCAGGCTGTTGCTCGTTGCTGAACGAAAGCACGGCCTCACGGAAGGTCTTGGACGGAATGGTGCCAGTGTGAAGGCAGACGCCACCGATGGCGGTTCCCCGTTCGGCAACCGCAACCCGCTTGCGCAGCTTGGCCGCCTGGACAGCGGCGCGCTGGCCGGCAGGCCCGCTGCCGATGCACAGCAGGTCGTATTCGTAACTGTCGCTCAATGTCTGCCTCCCTTGTCGGTCCGGCGGCCCGCCACGGACAATCGTGGAGGGATTCCCCCCGCCTGGTGGCGGGGAGTATGCAATGGGCCGGCGGTTCGAAGAAGACCATCGAACCCTGCAGGACCATTTCGGCCCCCGCGACCTGGCGGAAGGGTTGGAGCAGGGTGACCTTCGAACCGGACTTGGGAGAGGCAGGCGATCAGGAGGCCGCAGGCCCCTCGCCGCTATTCCAGGACGATCAGGTTGCTGGCATCGATGATCCAGGCCAGCGCGGCGGCGATGATGCCGGTTACCGGGACCGTGATGACCCAGGCCGCCACGATGGTGATCATGTGCGAGCGGCGCACCAGATAGCGGCGGCGCATCTTGTCGGCGGCGATGCGCGGGTCCTTGGCCGGCTGGCCATCGACCATCGGCGATGGCGCCTTGGACTGGCGTCCGTTCTCCTTGTTGGCGAGGTATTCCCGCAGGAAGCCCACGCCGAACAGCGCGCCGATGGCGATGTGGGTTGAGCTGACCGGCAGGCCCAGGGTGGAGGCGATGATGACAGTGATGGCGGCCGACAACGTGATGCAGAAGGCGCGCACCCGGTTCAGCTTGGTGATTTCGGAACCCACGGTGCGGATCAGACGGGGGCCGTAGAGCAGCAGCCCGACCGAGATGCCGGCGGCACCGATCAGCAGCACCCAGAACGGCAGGGGCGACTTCTCGCCCAGCATGCCGCCGCCGACCGCCTGGTAGATCGCCGCCAGCGGGCCGATGGCATTGGCCACGTCGTTGCTGCCATGGGCGAAAGAAAGCAGGGCGGCGCCGCAAATGACGGGAATGGTGAAAAGCTCGCCGACCTTGGTGCGATGCAGGCCGTCGCCGTACATCCGGCGGGCCACGCGCGGGCGCACCACCAGGACGCAAATCACGCCGACCGCCAGTCCGCCCGCAAGGGCGAGCCAGAGGGAGACCGGCATGATCCGGGACAGGCCCTTCATCAGGACATAGACCGTGAAGGCTCCGGCCATGATGCCGACCAGCAACGGTACCCGGGTCCGCGCCGCAGCGACCTTGTCGTCTGCCTCCAGCACGGAGAACTTGATGTAGGCGAGGAAGGCCGCGGCAATCACGCCGCCCAGAACCGGCGATACCACCCAGCTCGCCACGATCTGGAGCACCACGTTCCAGTCGGCGACGCCGAATCCTGCCATCGTGATGCCCGCACCCAGCACGCCGCCGACCACCGAGTGCGTCGTGGAGACCGGGGCGCCGATCCAGGTGGCAAGGTTGATCCAGAGCGCGGCGGCAAAGAGTGCTGCGATCATCGCCGCCGTAAAGGCCGCCGCATCGGGCATCATGGAGGGCCGCACGATGCCCTTGGAAACCGTGGCGACAACATCACCGCCCGCGATGATGGCGCCTGCAGCCTCCGCCACGGCGGCGATCATCACCGCGGTGGCGATGGTCAGGGTGCGCGAGCCGACCGCCGGGGACATGTTGTTGGCGACGTCGTTGGCGCCGACGTTGAGCGCCATGTAGGCGCTGACCATGCTGGCAATGACGATGATGCCCCAGTGGGAATCCGTGCCGACGAAGGCATCGGCGGCGAGCCCGGCAACCGCCAGGAACAGGAGGCCGGCGCTGAGACGCGCCAGGTGCTGCCCGCGGCTGCGCACCGCATCCTCCAGGCTGGTCAGCCTGCGCAGATCCTTGTCGAGTTTGCGCGCCATGTTTCCCTTGTCCGGCAAATGTGCCTGCCGGTCCCTGCGACCGGGCGTCATCCAAACGTCACCAAACTGTCATGTCGAGCCGGAAATGGCCGCACCTGGGGGCAAAACCCCGCAGGCAGCGGCCGCCTTCACCTTGCGGCCCCGCATGCACCATGCTTCGATGACGCCCGATCCAACCCGATCGCGAAGGGGCCGCAGCCGTGAAATTCTCCATTGCCGTCGACATGGCGCGCCTCACGCCGGGCCAGGACATGGCCGAAATCGCCCGCCAGAATCTGGAACTGGTGCAGATCGCCGATGCCGGCGGCTTCGAGATCGTCTGGGTCGCCGAGCACCACGCCATCGAGATGACGATCGCGCCCAGCCCCTTCCAGCTCCTGGCCTGGTACGCGGCCAACACCGACAACATCCGCCTGGGCACCGCCGTGGTGCAGGCGCCCTACTGGCACCCGATCAAGCTGGCGGGCGAAGCCGCCATGCTCGACCTGATCTCGGGCGGCAGGCTGGAGTTCGGCATCGGGCGGGGCGCCTATCAGCGTGAGTTCGACCGCATGATGGGCGGCATGGACCAGCACAAGGGTGTTGCCTACATGCAGGAGATGGTGCCGGTGCTGCAGGCGCTGTGGGCCGGAGACGTCGCCCACGACGGCGAGTTCTGGCAGTTCCCGTCCTCCACCGTGGCGCCCAAGCCGCTGCAGAAGCCCCATCCTCCGCTCTGGGTCGCCGCGCGCCACCCCACGACCTACGACTGGGCCCTGCCGCTGGGCTGCAACATCATGTCCTGGGCGCTCACCCGGCCCTTCGGCGAGGTGGTGAAGTACAAGGCGCAGTTCGAGGAGGCGCTGGCCCGCTCGCCCGAGGTGAAGCGCCCGCGCTTTGCCACGATGCGCGCCAGCGCCGTCTATCCCCGCATCGAGGATGCCGGCACCTATGTCGACGCCATCGTCGACGGCACGCGTTACTTCGAGAACCTGTTCAAGCAGTTGGGCGAGGTGAAGAACGGCTTTCCCGACCCCATCCCGGTCGAGAACCTCGACAACAAGGACCTGCTGACTCCCGAGGCGCTGCAGGAGAATCTGGTCTTCGGCACACCCGAACAGGTGATCGCCAAGCTGAAGGACTACGAGGCGCTGGGCGTCGACAACTTCTTCTATCGTGCCCTTACCAACATTCCCTTTGACCTGCAGGTGCAGTCCCTGCGCCTCTTCATCGACGAGGTGATGCCCGCGTTCGAGGGCTCGCGCTACGTCCGCGATGCGGCGGAGTGAACCGGTGAACGGAAACGACCGCTACGCCGAGTTCGGCGGCCTGCGCCTGCGCTACCGCGACGAGGGCGAAGGACCGGCCCTGGTGCTGGTCCACGGCGTGGGCAGCCGCCTGGAGGCCTGGGACGACGTTGTCGCGGCGCTGGGCGGGCGTTTTCGCACGATCCGCCTGGATCAGCGCGGCCACGGCCTTTCCGACAAACCCGCCGGGCCCTACAGCCTGGAGGCGATGGTCGGCGACGTCGCCGGGCTGCTCGATGTCCTGGGCGTCGCGCGCTGCCATCTGGCGGGCTTCTCCCTGGGCGGCCTCATCGCGCAGGGTTTCGCACTCGACCATCCCGACCGCCTCGATCACCTTATCCTGCTCAGCACCATCGCCGGGCGCACGCAGGAGGAGCGCGAGCGTGTCGCCGCGCGGCTGGAGGTGGTCGACAAGGGACTGCCGGGTGATCACTTCCGCAATTCGCTGTCGCGCTGGTTCACGGACGCCTACCTCGCGGCCAACCCAGAGATCATCGCGCGCGCCGAGGCGGCCAACAAGGCCAACGACCCCAGGGCCTATGCGGCGGCCTACAGGGTGCTGGCGACCTATGACCTGGCGGACCGCCTGCACGAGATCGCAGCGCCCACCCTGGTCGCGACCGGCGAGTTCGACGTCGGCTCGAACACCCGCATGGCGCATCTGATGCACGAGCGCATTGCGGGTTCGCGCCTGCACATCTTCCCCGGCATGAAGCATTCGATTCTCGCCGAGGTGCCGGGCGACGTCGCCGCCCGGATCGGAGAGTTTCTCGCCGCCTGACCACTCGGCACCGGGCCAAATTCCCGGGATGGCCATCACGGCGCTTTGCCCGACCACGGATGTGCGTCATGTTTGCCCCGGGGGACCGCAAGCGATCAGCGGCCGAGCAAAAAGGGGGGCTCCATGACCATCACGAGCGGTACGCCGGAAGCCAAGCGCCAGCTTGAGACCTGGATCACCGACATTGCCATCAGGCTGTTCTTCCTGGGGCTGGTCGCCTACTGGTCGATCAAGCTGATCTCGCCCTTCCTGATCCTGGCCGTATGGGCCGCGATCCTGACCACCGCGATCTACCCCATCTATGCCTGGCTGCGCGCGCGCCTCGGCGGCCGCTCCCGGCTCGCCGCACTGCTGATCACGGCGCTCGGCCTGGGTCTCGTCCTGGGGCCGGCGGGCGGGCTGATCGCCTCCATGGCGGGCACCATGGAGAATTTCGCCCGCACCATGGCATCCGGCAGCTTTGTCCTGCCTGCACCCGATCCCGCGGTGCAGGACTGGCCCCTGGTGGGCAAGAACATCTATGCCTTCTGGAGCGACATGCACGACGACCTCGCCGATGTCGTGAGCCGCAACAAGGACGTCGTCGTCTCGACCGGCCGGACCATGCTGGGCATCGTCGCCGGACTGGGCATCGACCTGCTGATGTTTGCCGTCTCCATCGTCATCGCAGGCTTTCTCTACAGCCGCGCCCCCGCCCTGGCCGAGGGCTGCCGCCGGTTCGGCCAGCGTATCGGCGGCGAGCGCGCCAGCGGCTTTGCCGACCTCGCCGGCGCGACCGTGCGCAACGTCTCGCGCGGGGTGATCGGCGTCTCCGTGCTCCAGGCACTGCTTGCCGGCATCGGCATGCTGGTTGCCGGCGTTCCGGCCGCTGGCCTCATCGCCCTGGGCGCCCTGATCCTGGCCATCATCCAGGTCGGTCCGGCGATCCTGCTGGTGCCCGTGACGATCTGGGTCTGGTTCGACATGGACACGATCACGGCGGTGATCTTCACGATCTACATCGTGCCCGTGGTGCTGTTCGACAACATCCTCAAGCCCATCGTCATGGCGCGCGGGCTGAAGACGCCGATGATCGTGATCCTGATCGGCGTCATCGGCGGCACCCTGGCACACGGCCTGACCGGCCTGTTCCTGGGTCCCGTGGTGCTGGCGGTATCCTATGAACTGCTGATGGCCTGGGTGAAGAACGAGCCGCCCGCGCAGGCGGCCCCGACCATCCATGCGGACCCGCCGTCGCCCTGAACGGAGCGGCAAACGGGCCAATTCCAAAGAAGAGGAGTTTTCCATGACAGGTGTCGCAGGACGCATCGCGCTGGTCACCGGCGCGGGAAATCCCAATGCCATCGGCTTTGCCACGGCGCGCCTGCTGCGCGAGGCAGGCGCCAGGGTCGCCATCACCTCAACCACCGAGCGCATCCACACCCGCCGGAAGGAACTGGGCGGCGGCGACGGCGAGACGTTCGCCATGCCCGCCGATCTCACCCGCGTCGATGAGGTCGCCGCCCTGGTGGCAGCGACCGAAAAGGCACTGGGCCCCATCGACATTCTCGTCAACAACGCCGGCATGGTGCAGGTCGGCCGCGACGAGCCTTCCCGCCCGCTGCACGAGACCAGCGACGAGGGCTGGCGCTACGGCATCGACATCAACCTCACCAGTTCCTTCCTGGTCACCCGCGCGGTGCTGGGCGGCATGATGCAGCGCGGCTACGGCCGGATCGTGCAGATGTCCTCGGTCACCGGGCCCGTGGTCGGCATCCCCGGCAGCGGCGTCTATGCCGCCGCCAAGGCCGGCATGCTGGGCATGACGCGCGCCCTGGCGATCGAGGCCGGGCCCCACGGCATCACCGTCAACGCCATCGGACCGGGCTGGATTCACACCGATTCGAGCAGCGGCAACGAGGTGGTGGCGGGCCGCCACACCCCCGCCGGGCGGGCCGGGACGCCCGAGGAGGTCGGCCATGTGGCCGTATTCCTGGCGAGCGAGGAAGCAAGCTATGTCACCGGCCAGCTTATCGTCGTCGACGGCGGCAACACCATCCAGGAATACAAGGTCGCGCTCGACTGAAGGCACTGAACGCAAAACGCCGGGCTCCCTGGGGAACCCGGCGTTGTCGTTGCGGTGCCGATGGCGTGGGACCGTCTAGGCCTGGGCCTCGGGCGCGGGACCATGGGAGCCGCCGCGGCGGTCGGCCATGAACTGGTCGAACTCCGCCTTGTCCTTGGCCTGGCGAAGACGGTCGAGGAAGGCGTGGAAGTCGCTCTCCTCCTCCTCCAGACGGCGCAGGGTATCGGCCCGGTATTCGTCGAAGGCGGTGTTGCCGCTGCTCTCCTTGCGTCGATTGCCGCCGCAGGGGGCGTGCCAGCGTCCGCGTGCCTTGAACATGTCCTGCATTCCTCCTTGCGCGCGGCAACCCAGACGGCCGCTCCAGATGAGATAGGCCAGGATCGCAAGACCCGCCGGCCAGAAGATGATGAAAGCCAGGACCATGACGGTGATCCAGGCCGGTTTTCCGTAGTCGTCGAGTTTCGCTGTGATGCCCATTCCGGTTCCGCGATGTGAATGTTAATGACATTAACATAGGAAAGCGGAAGGCCGCCTGCAAGAAGCAGAGATGCAAAAATCGACGGGGTTTGCGAGCACCCCTTCGGGCGCCCTCTAGCCCTTGTGTCCCAGGCCCTGGAGGTAGATCAGCACGGCCGCTTCGAGCAGGTCTTCGGGGCTCATGGGCAGGCTGCGGCGGCCCGAATCGCCGCGCGCAAAGAGCGACGCGATGCCGTGGGCCAGCGCCCAGATGTGCAGCGCCATCATCAGGGCCGGCGGCTTGCCCGGCAGGTCGGCGCTGAGCGCTTCTGCGGCCTTGCGGACGATGGCAAAGGCGCGTTCCCCGGCCTGACGCAGCTCGGGGTGGTCCTCAAGGGGAATGCCCGCCTCGAACATGGCCGAGTAGTAAGCAGGTTCCGTGCGGGCAAAGGCGAGATAGGCCTTGCCGATGTTGCCCAGCGCCGTGAAGGCGTCCGGCCGGGCATCGTTCCAGGCGGTCGACAGGAACTGCTCGAAGCGCTCGAAACCCTGCCGGGCCACATCGGCCATCAGGGCGTCGCGGTCGCGGAAGTGGCGATAGGGCGCGGCAGGGCTGACTCCGGCCGAGCGTGCCGTTTCGGCAAAGGTGAACCCGGCCGGCCCCTTGGCCTTGATCAGATCCAGGGCGGCCTCGATCAGCGCCTCGCGCAGGTTGCCATGATGGTAGCCGCGCCGGGAATCCCCGCCGCCCTCACCGCGCTTGTTACCGGACCAGCCCATGTGAAGAGCTCTTACATCACTTCCGCGCCCTCCGCAGCACTCCGATAGGCAACCAACGCGCCCTTCGTGCGTCATAGATGGTACACAGCACCTACGGTGGATACCTTGAACAAGCGCTCCCTCGCCCTGGTGGCGCGTCTTGGCTATGCGGCGCGGGGCACCGTCTATGTCCTGATCGGCGGGCTGGCGCTGCTCGCCATGATTTCAGGAGCCGGCGGCAAGACCACGGGATCCAAGGGCGCCCTCTCCGCCCTTTCCGACGCGTCCTGGGGCACAGCGGTCATCGTTCTGATCGCGGTCGGGCTGGTCGCCTTTTCGGGCTGGCGCGCCGTTCAGGCGGTGCTCGACACCGACGATCACGGCACGTCCTTCAAGGGGCTGGTCATCCGCGTGTCGCTGGCGGTCAGCGGGATCACCCACCTGCTTCTCGGCGTCTACGCCGCGAGCCTTGCCATGAACATGAGCTCGGACTCCGGCGGCTCGGGCTCGCAGGACGCAGCGGCCCTGATTCTCCAGCAGCCCTTTGGCCGCTACGTGCTCGGCTGTGTTGCCTTGATCTTCATGGGGGCGGCGCTGGCCCACATGTGGAAGGGCGCCAGCGGCGGCTTCCGCGAGCGCCTGTCGATGCCCAAGTCCTTGCTCGATCGCCTGTCGCCCCTGTGCGGATTCGGCCTGATCGCGCGTGGTTTGATCTTTCTGGTGATCGCCGGCTTTTTCTTCTACGCCGCGTTCACCATCGATCCCGATCAGGCCGGCGGCCTGGAGAACGCGATGCACTGGCTGCGCGACCAGCCCTATGGCATCGCCTTCTACGCTGCGGCCGCAGCCGGTCTGCTTGCCTTCGGCCTCTACGGCTACATCGAGGCCAGATGGCGCAAGGTGGGCTGAAAGGCCCCGGGAGCGCTCAGGCAATCGCCGCTCTTGCCCGTTGCCGCAGGATCAGCGCAAGGACCAGCCCGACGGCAAGCTGCTGCAGGCCATAGGCGGCAGACGGCAGGGCCATCGAGGTGGCGCCCATGGACAAAGCGACCAGGATCGCCAGGGGCACGTTCTGAACACCCCACTCGAAAAGCAGCGCGGTGCGCGTGGCCGTCCCGAAGCGGAACAGCCTTGCGGCCAGCCAGGCAGCGGTGCCGCACAGCAGCAGTTGTACAGGAACCAGAAGACCCGCGCCCGAGACATAGGAGACGAGATTGGCCCGGTCGTCCCAAAGGATCCAGGCAACGAAGATCACGAAGATCGCGCTGGCCATGTGCGCCAGATACGGCTGCATCCTGCCCATAAGGCGGGGAAACAGGCTCGCGGCAACCATGCCCGCCAGCAGCGGCAAGGCCGAAACCAGGGCAAGGCGCAGCGCAAGACCGGCGAAGTCCATATCGCCGGCCAGTGCATCGGTACCGCAAATCCCTGTTGCCACGGCGAGGAGCAGCGGTACCCAGATGGCGACCATCACGTTGCTGCAGAGGGTCAGCACCGCCGAGAGCGCAGTGTTGCCGCCGGCCGCCGCCGTCAGGATCGTGGAAGCCGCACCGCCGGGCACCAGGGCCACGATCGCCAGGGCCAGGCATGGTGAACCGCCAAGCCCGGACGCCAGTGTCAGGCCGACGATCGGCACCAGCACCTGTTGTCCGGCAAGGCCGACCAGCAGGGCACGCGGCCGTTTGAACACGGCAACCAGGTCGGTGAGACGAAGCGTCGATCCGATCACCAGCATCACGACCATGGTCAAGACGCCGGCATAACTGCTGGTCAGCACGCCCACAGGAATTCCCCTAATCGCCTGACCCAGCATAGCAGGGTTTGGCGATGACGGCGTTGCGATGGGTCAAGCCTGCCCATAGGCTGCGCGGCCAACCAAACCATGCGCAAACAAGGGCAACGACGGATGAAAACCCGCATCACAGAACTGCTGGGCGTCCAGCATCCTATCGTCCAGGGCGGCATGCACTTTGTCGGCCTTGCCGAACTGGCCTCGGCGGTTTCCAACGCGGGCGGGCTGGGCATTCTCACCGGCCTCACCCAGCGCACGCCCCGGGATCTGGCGAACGAGATCGCCCGTTGCCGCACGATGACCGACAAACCCTTCGGCGTGAACCTCACCTTCCTGCCTTCGCTCAACACGCCGGACTACCCAGGCTACGTGAAGGCGATCATCGAGGGCGGCGTCACAGTGGTGGAGACCGCGGGCAACAACCCCCAGCAGGTCCTGCCGCCGCTCAAGGAGGCTGGCATCAAGGTGGTGCACAAGTGCACCTCGGTGCGCCATGCCCTGAAGGCCCAGTCGATCGGCTGCGAT
>CALGGB010000294.1 GCA_937880925.1 uncultured Rhodospirillaceae bacterium
CGGCAGGAATAGCACCTCAGTCTCCACGACCAGGACATCGGCCAGCGTCGCGGCCGCGCCGGCCAGGATCGCCCCCTCGCCGCCCTGGGCGTCGAGCTTCAGGAAGTCGGCACCCGCAGCCTGGGACAGGTCATCGAGCCGGCAGGTGGCGACAGGCCGGCGTGCCGTGACCTGCGAGAGTTCGGCAAGGTTGTTGAAGGCCGCGGCCAGGGTGTTGTCGGGCTCCAGCAGGGATGCGGTGAAGCCCATGTTGGTTTCGTGAAAATGACCGGGCGTGCCGTCGCCGATCACCTCCTCCAAAACGGTTGCGCGTTCAGCGTAGCGCCCGCGCAGGCGGGCGGCCTGACGGGCGTCGGGCTCGATCGCCAGCAGATCGACGCGGCCGTCCGCCATCAGCGCGTCATAGGAAGGCGGCGCGGCCGGAGCGGCACCGACATCGATCACACGCAGGCGATGCGATAGCCCCAGCAGATCGAACAGCGGTGCGAAACCACCCGGCGCTGATCCCGCTGCCCTCTTTTGCGTCATGATCCACCCGGCCTGTCTGCGGCAAGGCTAACCAGTGGGGAACGCGGCGTCACCCGCGTCCTGTCACTGTGGGCAGCGCATGTAGCGGAAGAGGCCCGGTGCAGCGTCCTCTTCGTATGCCCGCCGGATCAGGGTTTGGCCGTTGTCGTCGTCCTGATGGCGGCGGCGCCCGCCAACCGCCATGATCGGGCCAACCTGACGATCCAGATGCTCGGCGGCACCGTCGGCATGGCCCTGCGCGGCAACCTGCTTGCGGCGACGGACAGTTATACTCTCTTCTTTGCCGTCACGACCGGAACGATGCTGCTCGCCCTGGCTGTTGCATGGCGCCTGGTCGAGCGCACGAGCAAAGAGGAGGCAGGATCATGAGCGTACGCATCGTGCGACTGGGTAGCCCGCGCGCGGACGGCGAAGGCCTGCGCATCGGCACCGTGCGCCGCCCGCCCCGGGGCGTGGCGAAGGCGCGCTTTGCCGCCGACGACTGGTATGACGTGTGGTACCCGGAACTCTCGCCCACGCCCGAACTGGTGCGCAAGGCGCTCGACGCCGAGACGGCGCGGGACTGGGCGGACTTCGAGAAGGCCTTCCGCAAGGAGATGGACGCACCCGCCCCGCGCCGCACACTGGACCTGCTGGCGGCGCTGAGCCACGGCGCGGAGTTTTCCGTGGGCTGCTACTGCGCCGATGAAAGCCGCTGCCACCGCAGCGTGTTGCGCGCGCTTCTGGAGGAACGCGGAGCAGCGATCGGCTGACAAAAAGATACGAGGTGGAACCGATCAGGCTCCACCTCGCACATCGTGGCTTGGGCAAAGGCGGCGGCGGCCGCCGTGATACCTACTCCACCAGTTCGATCTCGCCGGGACGCCAGTTCTTGTCGATCCAGGGCTCCAGCGGGCCGTACATCCGCAGGATGGTGAACCAGCTCTTGCCCGGAACGGTCTGGAGCCAGTTGCCTTCCTTGCCCTCGGGGGCTTCGGGCGCGAAGTAGATGTCGTAGGAGCCGTCGGCATTCGGGGTCATGCCCTTGGACTCGCTGCCCACGGTCGGGAACTCCTGACCGGTCTGCAACAGCGATCGTGTCTGGGTGTCGTAGAGCGTGACAGCCCAGAAATCGTTGACCGGCACGTCCTTGGGCAGGTGCAGCTTGTACGTCTTCGATCCGTCGAACGCCTTCCTTTGGGCATCCACATAGGCCAGAGCATAGTCCGAACCCCGCCCTGCCGTGGTGGCTGCCATTGCGGGCGTCACGCCGGTCGCATTGAAGTAGAACAGGACCCGTGCATCCAGCCCCATCGCGCCATCCGACACGAACGAGGTGTTCTTGTTCGCATAGGCGGTCGTCCACGCGCTGTTGGTGTCGGGATAGATGTACACACCATCGATACGCGGATCGTAGGTAATGGCGCGGGCGGTGGCGTTGCCGATCATCGCCGCCTGGCCCAGCAATGCCTGCATGCGCGCGTCGGGCTGGAACGGTTGGCCCTTGACGATGCCAATCGCTGCCAGAAGGCCCCTGGCCTCCGGACCGATCGCATCGATCGGCTCCTCCTGGACCACCGCGTTCAGGCCCTCGAAGTAGCTGAAGTTGTTGGGTGCAACCGTGTTGTAGCTGACGCCGGAAAAGTCGACGAACTCCGTAGCGGGCGGGTTGTCGGCCTTGGCCAGCGGATAGACCTTGAGCCTGGACTTGATGTTGTCGACCGCAGCCGCCAGGCCGTCCTTGACCGATCCGCGCAGGAACACGAGGTTGTGGTAGGTGGCTGATCTAACGACGAAATACCCGTCGGGGACAGAGCCTGCGTAACCAGGCGGCAGAAACAGGTACTTGCCGCCCTTGCCCTTGTCGGGGCCGATCGCACCGAGATTCTCGACGAACCGGAACCAGGCATCATCGACAAATCCCAGCATGCCGGGGGGCAGTTCAATGACGAGCGGACCTTCGGCCTTCAGATCGATGTAGCCGAGTGCATACAGCGTCGACGTGTTACCCGTCAGATAGAGGGATTCCGGCTGCAGCAGGCGCTCGGTAATGGTGAACTTGTTGGAAGCATCCGCCCCAATTCCGGCGTTGCCCATGCGCATTGCATAAAGCGACGCAGCACCCTGATTGTCGAGATAGGCGGCAACGCCGCGCATCAGGTCGAGATTGTCGTAAACCTTGTCGACGGTATCCCCGACCGGAACCCCATCGAAGAACTCCAGGGTGCCGATCGGCGTCTCGACCTTGTCGGGGATCGAGATCGCTTCCAACTCGGCCTCGGTGACATCGGCGTTGACCGGAAGTGCCACACTCGACAACAGGAGCGTTGTCGCGAAAAACATACGCACAACCATGCTTCTTCCTCTTTGATCCTGGCGTTCAGTTCGAAGGCTGCGTTTGTTGGTCTATTGAACCAGTTCGATCTCGCCGGGACGCCAGGTCTGGTCGATCCAGGGCTCCAGCGGGCCGTACATCCGCAGGATGGTGAACCAGCTCTTGCCCGGAACGGTCTGCAGCCAGTTGCTTTCCTTGCCTTCGGGCGCCTCGGGCGCGAAGTAGACGTCCCAGGAGCCGTCCGCGTTCTGCTTCATGCCCTGCGTCTGGCTGCCGATGGTCGGGAAGCTCTGGCTGGTCTGAAGCTGCGAGCGGGTCTGGGTGTCGTAGATGGTGACGGCCCAGAAATCCTTGACCGGCACATCCTTGGGCAGGTGCAGCTTGTAGGTCTTTGAACCGTCAAAGGCCTGATGGTTGGCATCGAGCACGGCAAGGGCGTAGTCGGAACCCTTTCCGGGGGCGCTGGTGGCCATGGCGGGGGTCACGCCGCCGGCATTGAAGTAATAGAGCACCCGGGCCGCGAGGTTCATGGTGCCGTCGGCTTCAAAGCTGGTGTTCTTGTTGGCGAACGCGGTCGACCAGACGCTTGCCGGATCGTCGGGATAGATCTTCACGCCGGCAAAGCGCGGATCGTAGGTGATGGCGCGCGCGGTGGCATCGGCCAGCACGGCGGCCTCGCTGAGCAGGCCCTTCATCCGGGCGTCGGGGGCAAAGGGCTGGCCCTTGACGATGCCGATGGCGGCGATGACACCGCGCATCTCCGGGTCGATCGCATCAATCGGCTCTTCCTGGACAACCTGGTCGAGATACTCGAAGTAGCTGAAATCGCTGGGGAAGACGGTGTTGAAGGCCCTGTTCGACATGTTGACGAACGCGGTCTCGGCCGGATTGTCGGCATCTTTCAGCGGATAGACGCGCAGGTGCGCGGTGATGTTGTCGACGGCGGGCTTCAGGCCATCCTTGATCGAGCCGCGCAGGAACATGAAGTTGCGGTTGGTGGTGGGGCGCATCACGAAATAGCCGTCGGGAATCTCGCCGGTGTAACCCGGCGGCACGATCAGGTACTTGCCGCCCTTGCCCTCGTCGGGGCCGGTGACACCCATGTTGCCGACGAAACGCTGCCAGGCGTCGTTGAGGAAGCCCAGCATGGCGGGCGGCACCTCGATGACGGTCGGGCCGTCCTTGGCGAGATCGGTGAAGGTGTAGGCATAAAGGGTCGAGGTGTTGGCGGTGACGACCAAGGTCTGGGAGTCCATGAGATCGGCAAAGAGCGCGATCCGGTTGGCGCCCTCGGCACCGGCATCGGCCAGGCCCCTGCGCACGGCATACATCGACACCGCGCCGACGTTGTCGAGGAAGGCCTGCATGCCGCGCATGCGGTCGAGGTTGTCGTAGAGGGCATCGATGGTGGCATCGGTGGGCACGCCATCGAAGAACTCGAGCGTGCCGATCGAGGTCTCGACCTTGTCGGGAATGGAAATGGCTTCAAGCTCCTCAGGTGTCACATCGGCAAGGACAGGCGTGGCAAGGGCGGCCAACGCAGCGGCACACAGGACTGTCAGGCGCATCATCGTTCTGTTCTCCTCGAACACATCTGGAAAGCTGTTGCAGGCTATGAAGCGCCGCCTTCGGGTTCTGCCCATTTCGCGCCATTTCGCTGCGCCCGCTTCGGGGCGGACAATGCGCTTCTGTACGCTCTGGGCGGCTGGCCGGCCCAGCGCGTGAAGGCGCGGGTGAAGGCGCCCGGCGTGCTGTAGCCGAGCCTGGCGGCGATCTCCTGGATCTTCAGATCGGTCTCGCGCAGCAGCGCCCCGGCAATCTGAAAGCGGCTTTGTTCGACCAGCGTCCAGAAGCTGATGCCCTGCCGGTTCAGCCGGCGCTGCAGCGTGCGTGGGCTGGTCTCGAGCTGTCTGGCGGCCGATTCCAGCGAGATCGCGCCGGCCAGGGCCAGGCCGGTGATCACCGATTGCAGCCCGGCCAGGCCGGGCTCGGAACCCTTTGTTCGCTGGGTCATGCGTGCTACCCGGGATTGCAGGACATCAGGCAACCACGATGACCGATTCAGGACAGGGCCTCGGACCATATCGCGCCAAAATCGAGCTGGTGCACAATGAGGCGCGCACAACAAGGGGAGACGGGCTTGGCAGGCCGGCTAGCGCTCGTCAGGGCGGCGCATCTCAACGCCTACATCGCCGCGCTGCGTGATATCGGCGCCCCGGTCGAGCGCGACCTTGCCCGCTCGCAACTGCCCACGCGCATCGAGGAGACGCCGGACTCCTATGTCAGCATTCCCCTTGCCCTGGAGTGGATCGCGCGCACCGGCCACGACCTGGAGCCCATGGAGATCGGCCTGCTTGGCGCGCAGAAGGCCTCCGTCACCAGCCTGCGGCCCGCCCATCGCACGGTCATTGCGGCCGCCCAGACCGGCCTGCGCCGCCTGGAGGCTCTCGCCGCCCAGGCCCGCTTCGAGGACAGCGCGCTCGACATCCGCATCCGCCACGAGGCCGGCCAGACGCGTGTCTTGTGCGACATGGCGGGGTTCGCCCGCCATCCCTTCATGTGCCTGGCCGAGTGGCTGAACCTGCAGGCCGTGGTGTCGATCGTGCGCAGCGTGGCGGGCGCGCAGTGGTGCCCGCCCGAGCTGTGCTTTACCGCCACGAACCGCCTGCCCCAGGCCGTATGCGCGGCCTTTCCCGATGCCCGCATCCTGATGGGCCAGGCGCACACCTCCGTTCTGGTCTCCAGCGCCGATCTGGCCCGCCCGGCCCATGCCGCCAGCGCCCCCGCGCGCGCAACGGTAGCGTCGACGACAGCCGGCGGCGGCAGGCCCGCGCCGGATAGCTGGCCGTTCCCGGTGCTGCTGCGCGAGCTGATCGCGCCCTACCTGATGGACGGGCGCCCCGACGTCGCCTTCGCAGCGGAGGTCGCGGGCATCAGCACCCGCACCCTGCAGCGCCGCCTGATGCAGAACGGCAGCTCCTATTCGCAGGTCCTGCAGGAGGCCCGCTTCGCCACGGCCTGCACGCGGCTCGCCGATCCGGCCATGAAGGTGATCGATGTCGCCATGATGATGGGCTACGACAGCCCGCAGCACTTCACCCGCGCCTTCCGCCGCTACACGGGGCTGACCCCGACCCAGTACCGCCAGCAGGGTATTGCCGGCGCGGTGTGAGCGCGGCGCCGTCGCGGGCCTTGCGGCGGACCGGGCGACCTGCAACCCTTGCGCGCAACAACAAGGCGGCGGAGCGGCGATGGCCAAGGCAGGCACGATACGGATCGGCATCGGCGGCTGGACCTATGCGCCCTGGCGGGGGCCTTTTTATCCCGACGGCCTGGCGCAGAAGAACGAACTGGCCTACGCCGCGAGCAAGCTCACCTCCATCGAGATCAACGGCACCTACTACGGCGCCCAGAAACCCGCGACCTTTGCCAAGTGGCACGACGAGACGCCCGACGATTTCGTCTTTGCGCTGAAGGCGCCGCGCTTTGCCACCAACCGCCGGGTGCTGGCGGAGTCCGGCCAGAGCATCGAGCGTTTCGTCACCGGCGGCATCCTGGAACTGAAGGACAAGCTCGGCCCGATCAACTGGCAGTTCATGGCGACCAAGGCCTTCGATCCCGACGACTTCGCCGCCTTCCTGGCGCTGCTGCCGGAAAGCCACGAGGGCCGGACCCTGCGCCATGCCGTGGAGGTGCGCCACCCAAGCTTTGCCTGCGCCGAGTTCGTGGCGCTGGCCCGCGAACACGGTGTCGCCATCGTGCTGGCCGGCGACAGCGAGTACCCGCAGATCCCCGATGCCACCGCCGGTTTCGTCCACGCCCGCATCATGGGCACGGCCGAGGGCGAGGCGCTGGGCTACGGCAAGGCGGCGCTCGACACCTGGGCCAAGCGCGCCAAGGCGCTGGCGGCGGGCAAACACGCGCCGGGGCTGAAACCCGTGGGCCCGGGCAAGGCCGACGGCAAGGCGCGCGATGTCTTCCTCTATGTCATCTCCGGCCACAAGGTCGCCAACCCGGCGGCGGCCCAGGCGCTGATCGAACGGGTGGGCTGAGGCCGCGGCCGGGCCACCGGCTGACGGGAAGACGGCTTGACCAACATACCAACTGGTTGGTATTTATTCGCCATGCCCCGCCCCACCCGACACCAGCCCGAACGCGGCGATGCCCGCACCCGCCTGCTCGATGCGGCCCGCGATATCATCCGCGCGCAGGGGTTTGCCGCGACCTCGGTCGATGCGCTGTGCCGGGAGGCGGGCGTCACCAAGGGCGCGTTTTTCCATCACTTCGAGAGCAAGGAGGCGCTGGGCGTGGCGGCGGCGGCCTACTGGTCGGAAACGACCTCGGCGTTGTTCGCAGCCGCGCCCTACCACGCCCTGCCCGATCCCTACGACCGGCTGATGGGTTACCTCGCCTTCCGCAGGCAGATCATCGCGGGCGGGCCTGCCGAGTTCACCTGCCTGGTCGGCACCATGACGCAGGAGGCCTTCGCCAGCCACCCGGCGATCCGGCAGGCCTGCGCGGCCAGCATCTTCGGCCATGCCGCCACGCTGGAGCCCGACATCGCCGCGGCCATGGCGACACGCGGCATCGCGGGCGACTGGACGGCCGCGAGCCTTGCCGCCCACACCCAGGCGGTGCTGCAGGGCGCCTTTATCCTGGCCAAGGCGAGCGGCGACGCGGCCACCGCGCGCGACAGCGTCGACCACCTGATGCGCTACATCGCCCTGCTCTTCGCCACGTCCGGCGCGGGCGGAACGTCCGGCGCGGGCGGGCGGCAACCGCACAAAACAACCCGAACCAAGGAAAGCACCCCATGAGAACCCTGCGGATCATCGAACACATCTCGCTCGACGGCGTGATCCAGGCCCCGGGCGGGCCGGGCGAGGACACGGACGCGGGTTTTGCCCACGGCGGCTGGGCGGTACCGCATTTCGATCCGGCGCTCGGCGAGGCTGTCGACGCGGCGTCGGGCCAGGGCTTCGACCTGCTGCTGGGGCGGGGCACCTACGACATCTTCGCGGGCTACTGGCCCAAGACCGAACCCGGCGGGATGACCGACGCGCTCAACGGCGCGCGCAAACACGTCGCCACCCACCGGCCTAAGAGCCTGGCCTGGGGCCCGGCGCAGGATCTGGGCGCCGACATCGTGGCGGGCGTGCGCGCGCTGAAGGCCGGCGACGGGCCGGACCTGATCCTGTGGGGCAGCTCCACGGTGAGCCCGGTGCTGCTGGAACATGAGCTTGCCGACGAGATCGTGCTGCTGGTCTTCCCCGTGCTGCTGGGCACGGGCAAGCGCCTGTTCGCCGATGGCACCCCGCCCCGCGAACTCGCACTCGCCGGCACCAGAGCCACCGCCTCGGGCGTGCTCATCGGCACCTACCGGCCGAACGGGCCGCTGCGCACCGGCTCCTTCTGAGCGCGCGGCAGCGAACCCCGGCGGCCCCACAGCCGTTTTGAGACCACGCGCGCCAGGCGCGCACGCAACACCAGGAGAGCCGACCATGACCGATCTCGTCACCTGCCTGTGGTTCGACCACGGCGAGGCCGCCAGGGCCGCCGCCTTCTACGCCGCGACCTTTCCCGACAGCCATGTCGGACGGGCCATGGCCGCGCCGGCGGACTTCCCCAGCGGCACGCAGGGCAGCGAACTGACCGTGGAGTTCACCGTGCTGGGCCGCGCCTTCGTCGGCCTCAACGGCGGCCCGGCCTTCACGCCCAACCAGGCGGTGAGTTTCATGGTGGTGACGCAGGACCAGGAGGAGACGGACCGCTACTGGAACGCCATCCTGGAAACCGGCGGCACCGCCCACGCCTGCGGCTGGTGCAACGACCGCTGGGGCCACTTCTGGCAGATCACCCCGCGGGTGCTGCTGGACGCGATGGCGGGCGAGGACCGCGCCAAGGCGAAGCGGATTTTCGAGGCGATGATGGAGATGGTGAAGATTGACGTGGGGGAGATTGAGAGGGCGGCTGGGGGTGGGTGAGGCGACGGCAGCCTGTCCAAGGTAGCTGGGACCCCGGCTGAAAACTTACGAGAGATGAAGTGGCGTACATCTAAAAGTCCGCGATTGACCACGTCCGAACTGTCGCTTACCTTCAAATTACTCTTGGCATGAGCATGGCACTCGCCGTTCCGAAGCTGCTGGCAGCATTGCCTTTAATCAATGGCAACCCTTTCAACAACCATTCGGGCTTGGAGGGCGGTAGGCGAGTGACGCTTGCAGATTCAAGCCGGGAGAATGGCTATGTTGATTGACGATGTGCGTCCCACAACGCTCGACGGCGTTAAGAGACTCGCTACGCAGCTCCGAAAGGAGCAAGGCATCAAGCATTCCGTTGCGCTTGATCTTGCGGCCAAAGCGGCCAACTGCATGAATTTTCGGAACGCTAAGCGTACGCTTCCTCAGCACGGAGCGGTACCTCTACACCCCTATGTTCTACTGACCATCTACTGGTACGATAAGCGGCAAGGACATCGTATTGGTCGAGAAACGCTCAAGATCGAACTCTCGAAACCCATCCTCAACATCTGCGGAAAATTCGCGCTTAAGAAGGTCCGAGGCTTCGGCGGCCTTCGGATGGTCGCAGACGATCATCTTGTATGCGATAGCCTGGCTGCAACGCAGACTTCCGCGCGCGAATATCTATGTACAGCCGAGCGCTCGCTCCGCTTCATGGAGCACACGGGGCTGCTCCCCTTCTGCGAGCATCGCAGGTCCTATCACAACCAAACGGTTGCTGGAGCATTACCGGGTCGCGACCATGCGACCGAATGGGTCGATCCGGCGAGCGGGCAATTCGTTTTGGTCGACGAGCCTTACGACGTCGCGCGTGTTGAAGCTGATCGTGCTGCCTGGTCTGCCCGGACTGGTTGGCGGATCATCAAGTCGTCCTGGCCGGGAATGTATAGCCCTTACAGGTGCGAACTCTACGTCGCGACCGTTGGCAACACTACCTATGACCTTGAAGCTCTGGTGGCAAAGATCGATGCCATACCCACGCCGTTGCCAGAGTCGGAATGTCCTTGGGTGTCTTCATCATCGTGGAACACATTCGTAAGCCCGATGGCGAAGACCGCGCAGGATGTCCGTCGCGCCCGGTGTCGGGGCACAATCGTTCCTACTTCCAGCACTACCACCGTTCCCTACAGCTATGATTTCGGTTCGTCCGCGCGTCGGCCTGCCGGGGCAATGGGGATTGAGGGGCATGTCAAGGCCGGACGGATCATCAAGGCCGTACTCCGGTCGGATCACAGGGCCTATGGCGTCTATAAGCGCATGAATTCGCTTCGCTCGACGTTGGAGGATTGGATGAGCCTTGAGCCCGGTGGCGGACAGCTTGAGAGCTCTAAATTCTTCGACGTCTACTATAGCGAGGCGAAGGGAGACGCAGCCTATCGGGAAATGGCAAAGACACGCACAGGCGTGGTCGAAATGCTCAGTGACCTAAGGGAGAGACTTACGGTCGCATATCAGGATTGCGCACCGCTTCGGAAGCAACTCCATCGCATCGATATGTCGATCTCGATAATCGAAAAAAGGCCTAACGGCTGACAACTAGAGCTTCGGCATCGTGTCAATAGACACGATGCCGCTAGTGTCCCCCCTCACTCCCACTCAATGGTCCCCGGCGGTTTGCTGGTGATGTCGTAGGTCACGCGGTTGATGCCTTTCACCTCGTTGACGATGCGGTTGGCGACGCGGCCCAGGAAGTCGTGGTCGAAGGGGAAGTAGTCGGCGGTCATGCCGTCAGTCGAGGTCACCGCGCGCAGGGCGCAGACGAATTCGTAGGTGCGGGCATCGCCCATGACGCCCACGGTCTTGACCGGCAGCAGCACGGCGAAGGCCTGCCAGATGGCGTCGTAGAGGCCGGCGTTGCGCATCTCCTCGATGTAGATGGCGTCGGCCTTCCTCAGGATCTCCAGGCGCTCGAAGGTGATCTCGCCGGGGATGCGGATGGCAAGGCCGGGGCCGGGGAACGGGTGGCGCCCCACCATCACCTCGGGCAGGCCGAGCTCGCGGCCCAGCTCGCGCACCTCGTCCTTGAAGAGCTCGCGCAGGGGCTCCACCAGCTTCATGTTCATGCGCTCGGGCAGGCCGCCGACGTTGTGGTGCGACTTGATCGTGGTCGAGGGGCCGCCGTGGAAGCTGACGCTCTCGATGACGTCGGGATAGAGCGTGCCCTGGCCGAGGAAGGCCGCGCCGCCGACCTTTTTCGCCTCGGCCTCGAAGACGTCGATGAAGGTGGCGCCGATGATCTTCCTCTTCTGCTCGGGGTCGGTGATGCCGGCAAGCTTGCCGAGGAACAGTTCGGAGGCATCGACCGAGACGAGCGGGATGTTGTAGCTGTCGCGGAAGACGCTCTCGACCTGCTCGCTTTCGCCCATGCGCATCATGCCGTGGTCGACATAGACGCAGGTGAGCTGCTCGCCGATCGCCTCGTGGATCAGCACCGCGGCGACGGAGCTGTCGACGCCGCCCGAAAGGCCGAGCAGCACGCGCTCCTTGCCGACCTGGGCGCGGATGGCGTCGACCGCCTGTTCGCGGAAGGCGGCCATGGACCAGTCGCCCTTGAGGCCGGCGACATTGCGCACGAAGTTGGCGATCAGGCGGGCGCCGTCCGGGGTGTGGTGGACTTCGGGATGGAACTGCACGGCGTAGATCGCGCGTTCCTCGTTGGCGATTGCCGCATAGGGCGAGCCGTCGGAGGTCGCCACGGCGCGGAAACCCGGCGGGATGGCATGGATGCGGTCGCCGTGGGACATCCAGACCTGATGGCGCTCGCCGCGGGCCCACAGGCCCTCGAACAGGGGATTGTCCTCCTGGATGGTGATGAAGGCGCGGCCGAACTCCCGGTGGTCGGAAAACTCGACGCCGCCGCCGAGCTGGGCGCAGATCGTCTGCTCGCCGTAGCAGATGCCCAGGATCGGCACGCCGAGTTCGAACACCACCTCGGGCGCGCGCGGCGCCTTCTCCCAGTAGGTCGAGGCGGGGCCGCCCGAGAGGATGATGGCGTTGGCGCCGAACTCGACGATGCGCCGGGGCTCGGTGGTACAGGGGAGGATCTCGCAATAGACCCCGGCCTCGCGCACCCGGCGCGCGATGAGCTGGGTGACCTGGGAGCCGAAGTCCAGGATCAGGACCTGTTCGCTGTGTTCGGTGGCGATGGTCATGGGGCGTACCGGAACGAAGGGGTCAAGCGGGCCTCCCTGGCTGAGGTCGGGTGCGCATCACGCGCGGCGTGGATGGGACGCTGTTCCTTCCCCCCTTGAGGGGGAAGGAGAGGATGGGGGGTACGGCGCGAAGCGCCGATGTGGCCGAACGGCAGTGGCACCGCCTGCGGCAATTCCCCCCCACCCTGACCCCCGGATCAAGTCCGGGGCAGGCTCTCCCCCTCCAGGGGGGAGGGGAAAGCAGAGAGAGGGCGCGCGGGGCGTCATGCCCGCGTGCCCGGAAGGGCCGGGCCCTTGAGTTCGATGACGTTGCCGTCGGGATCGGGGATGTAGAGCGAGGGGCCGTCGCCTTCGCTGCCGTAGCGGATGCCGGCCTCCAGCACGGGGACGGCGTGGCGTTCGAGGTGGGAGCGGATGGCGGCCTCGTCCCAGGGATCGACGCGCAGGCAGACATGGTCGACGTTGCGGCCCTGCCTGCCCGGCGCGGCGCCGCCCCTGCTGCCGAGTTCGCCGTCGACGGAGACGAGGTCGATCAGGGCCTCGCCGGCGCGCATCTGCCACAGGCCGATGGCGGCCTGCTCGCGCTCCAGCGCGGCGCCCAGCACATCGCGCCAGAAGGCGATGGCCGCGGCGATGTCGCTGACGCGGAAGACGACGTGGTCGAGACGGGAAAGGGCGATCATGCAGCATCTCCATGCGCCAGGTCGAAGCGCCAGCCGTAGGCGATCTCATCTAGCATGATGCCGGCGAAGGGCTCGCAACGGCGCGCGACGGCACGCCCGCCCATGGCCTCGTAGAAGAACCGTGTCGGGTTGGCGGCCACGACCCAAAGCGCGATGCGCTCCATGCCGGCGTCCACCAGGCGGTCGAACAGGCCGTGGATCAGGGCGCGGCCCAGGCCCCTGCCCTGCCAGTCGGTGAGCAGGTAGAGCGTGTAGATCTCGCCCTGCCAGTCGCCCACGGGCATCTCGGCCTGGCGCGCGGGTCCGGCGCTGCCGAAGCCGACAATGCCGGCCTCACCGTCCTCGATGACCAGCACGGTGTCGCCGCCCGGGCGCAGCATGCGGGTCCAGCGGGCGGTGTGTTCGGGCACGGAGAGGCCACGCAGGAAGGCACCGGGCAGGGAACCGGCATAGGTCGTGCGCCAGGCCTCGACATGGACGCGCGCAATACCGGCGGCGTCGCCCGGGCGGGCGGAGCGAAGCAGCGGCGAGCCGACTCGTCGTCTAACCATGGCCAGCCGTTCGCCGCTCATCGCGCCTCATCCCCCACCATCCACCCCAAGGATACCCTGCCGTGGGTGGCCGGGCGGGGGAGCGGGCCGGCGCGGCGCCACCAAGGCCGCTACCGTTCCGTCTGGTAGTTCGGCGCATCGCGCATCATGACGACGTCGTGGACGTGGCTCTCGCGCAGGCCGGCGCTGGAGACGCGCACGAATTTGCAGGCGGTGCGCATGGCGTCCATGTCGGCATTGCCGGTGTAGCCCATGGAGGAGCGCAGGCCGCCCGAAAGCTGGTGCAGGATGTGATGGACCGGGCCCTTGTAGGGAACGCGGCCCTCGATGCCCTCGGGCACCATCTTCACGACGTCGGAGATGTCCTGCTGGAAGTAGCGGTCTGCCGAGCCGCGCGCCATGGCCCCGAGCGAACCCATGCCGCGGTACTGCTTGTAGGAACGCCCGCCGACCAGGAAGACCTCGCCGGGGGCCTCGTCGGTGCCGGCCAGAAGCGAGCCGATCATGGCGCAGTTGGCGCCCGCGGCAATCGCCTTGGCGAGATCGCCCGAGAACTTGATGCCGCCATCGGCGACCACGGGCGTGTCGGTTTTCAGCGCTTCCCCGACCGCATCCATGATCGCGGTGAGCTGGGGCACGCCGACGCCGGCCACGACCCGGGTGGTGCAGATGCTGCCCGGGCCGATGCCGACCTTCAGCGCATCGGCGCCGTTGTCGATCAGGATCTTCGCACCCTCGGCGGTAGCGATGTTGCCGGCCAGGACCTGGGTGTAGTTCGACTGTTTCTTGATGCGCGCGACGGCATCGATGACGCCGCTGGAATGGCCGTGGGCGGTATCGACCACGACGACGTCGACGCCGGCGTCGATCAGCGCCTCGGCACGGCGCCAGCCGTCCTCGCCGACGCCTGTCGCCGCGCCGCAGCGCAGGCGGCCCTGCTCGTCCTTGCTGGCGTTGGGATGGGCGGCGGCCTTCTCGATGTCCTTGACCGTGATGAGGCCGATGCAGCGGTGCTCGTCGTCGACCACCAGCAGCTTTTCGATGCGGTGCTGGTGCAGCAGGCGCATCGCCTCGTCGCGGCTGACGCCCTCCTTGACCGTGATCAGGTTCTCGTGGGTCATCAGCTCGCGCACGGGCTGGCGCGGGTTGGTCGCGAACCGCACGTCGCGGTGGGTGAGGATGCCGACCAGGCGGCCCTTCGGGGTCTCCACGACGGGAATGCCCGAGATGCTGTTGGCCTCCATCAGGTCCAGTGCGGCCGAAAGCGGCGCGTCGGGACCGATGGTGAGGGGGTTCACGACCATGCCCGATTCGAACTTCTTGACCCGACGGACCTCGTCGGCCTGCTGCTCGATCGTCATGTTCTTGTGGATGACGCCCAGGCCGCCGTTCTGGGCCATGGCAATGGCCATGGGCGCCTCGGTGACGGTGTCCATGGCGGCCGAAAGCAGGGGAATGCCGAGCTCGATGGAGCGCGTCAGACGGGTGCGTGTGTCGGCGGTGTTGGGCAGGACCTGCGAAAACGCCGGCACCAGGGAAACATCGTCGAACGTCAGGGCTTCCCGGATCGGCATGCGCCACCTCGTCTGTGTGAAGTGACGCGACCCTCTAGCACGAAGCCTTGTGGTGGCCAAGCGCCTTCACCCACCAGATGTGCAGAACTGGCGTGCGTGGCGCGCATGGACGTGAAACGCAAACGGGGCGGCCCGAAGGCCGCCCCGCGTCACTGTCTCCAGAGGAGACCGGACTACATGCCGGCCTTGACCTCTTCGTACATCTCCTGCAGCGCAGGCTCGTTCTGGATGGTCGCCTGGAAGATGCCCGAGGCGATGTAACCCTCGATGTCATCGGGCGGCAGGCCGCGCTTGGCGAGGTCCTCGGGGCTGAATGCCTCGTAGGCCACCGCGTTCGAGTGACCCATGCCATAGGCCTCGATCCAGTATTCGCCCGTGGACGGCGCGAGGAACGCGTCGATCAGGTCATAGGCGCGCTGCTCCATCTCCGGCTGGACGAAATCCATCAGGGAGATGCCGCAGACCCAGGTCATGGGGCCCTCCTTCGGATTCATGAAGGCCGACGGGATGCCCTGGTTGGCGAGGTTGAGCGGCGTGGAGTTCCACGAATCGGCAGCGATCAGCTCGCCCGAGGCCAGCGCCTGCTCCCAGCTCGTGGTGTCGTTGGTGTAGAAGCGCAGCAGCGGACGCTGACGCTCCATGTACTCCTTGGTGGTCTGCACTTCGGCGTCCGTCATGTTGAACGGATCCTTCGCGCCCGAGTAGATCGCCGCGACCATGACGCCGTCGATCAGGCTGTCGATCATCGACAGGCGGCCGGCGTACTTCTCGTCCCACAGGATGCCCCAGGTGTGGGCGGCGGGATCATCGTATTCGGGCGCCAGATCGGTGCGGAAGGTGACCGAGGTCAGGCCCCACCAGGCCGGAACCTGGTAACGGTTGCCGTCGGCAAGCACCTGATCGGGCACACTGTCCTTGAGCACGGGCAGCACCTGGTCCCAGTGCGAAAGGCGGGTGGTGTCGATCGGGCGCAGGAAGCCCAGATCATGCCACTTCTGAATCTTGTAGGAGCACGGCATCGAGACATCAGGCTTGAAGCCGGCGCGCATCTTGGCCTCGGCCTCTTCCTCGTCGCCCCAAAGGCTGAAGTTCGGCGATTCGCCGTACTTGTCGATGTACTCCTGGTGCATCTCGGGCACTTCGTAGCCCGACCAGGTGAAGCAGACCGGATCCGCGTCGCCAGCGGCCAGCGCCTTGCCGCGCCCGATGGGCGTCAGCGTCGTGGCCAGGCCGACCGCGGCCAGGGCCTTGCCGACATCACGGCGGGACACGCGGCCCCGCTTGAAATCGTCGATAAATCGTTGAACGTCGCACTTCGACTCCATCTACGTCACTCCCATTCAATGCCCATTGAAGAAGCCCCGAACGGACTTCTTGGGAGAACTATAGACCAACACAAAGCCGATACAACGGATCAGCTTCCCTCGGGACTGCCGCGGAATCCCAGGGCGACGACATAGATTTCCCGGGAATCCTGACGGCTGGCCTCCGGCTTGACATGGATGACCTTGCGGAAGGCGCGTTTGAGCCCGGTGAGCAATTCATCCTCGGCGCCACCGCGCAGCACCTTGGCGACGAAGCAGCCGCCGGGCGCCAGCAACTGCTCGGCGATCCTGAAGCCCTGCTCGGCCAGCATCATGGTGCGGATATGATCGGTCATGCGGTGACCCGTGGCCGAGTTGGCCATGTCGGAGATCACGGCATCGGCAGGCCCGCCAAGCTCGGAGCGCAGCCGGCGCACGACATCGGCATCGTTGGCATCGCCCTGGACAAGGACGGCGCCGTTGATGGGGTCCATGGCCTGCAGATCGACGCCGACGACGACACCCTTCGGCCCGACCTTCTGCACCGCCACCTGGGTCCAGCCGCCGGGTGCGGCGCCAAGGTCCAGCACACGCCCGCCCGGCTTGAGCAGGTGATGCTTGGCGTCAAGCTGGATCAGCTTGTAGGCCGCGCGCGAACGCCAGCCTTCGGCGCGCGCGCCCGAGACGTAAGGATCGTTGAGCTGGCGCTCCAGCCAGCGGGCCGAGGAGATACGCCGGCCGCTGGCGCTTTTCACGCGCTGCTTGAGGCTTCGCCCCGGGGGCTTCTGCCCGTCACCGGTACTCACAGGTCGGCCGCCGCGACGCGCGCAGCGCCCACACCGGCAGTGCCCTGGTGGCCCGCACCGAGATCCTGGCGCATCAGGCCCAGCAGCACACCCTCGCGCAGACCACGGTCGGCGACCGAAAGGCGCCCGACCGGCCAGAGCGCGCGCACCGCATCAAGGATCGCCGCACCGGCAACAACCAGATCGGCGCGGTCCTGGCCGATGCAGGGTACGCTCGCGCGTTCGGCAAGAGCCATGGTGCGCAGGCGGCCGATGACCGCATCGAGGTCGTCATAGCCGATGGTGGTGCCATCGACGCGGCGACGGTCGTAATGGGGCAGGTTGAGGTGAACGCCGGCAAGGGTGGTCACGGTGCCCGAGGTGCCGATGATCTGGGCCGTGCCGCCGGCCAGACGATCACGAAACCGGTGACGCTGCTCGAAGGGCGCAAGCAGGTCCTCGACATGACCCACCATGGCACGATAGGCGGCATCATCAATGACATCGCCGCCATGGGTCTCGGCAAGGGAGACGACACCGCAGGGCAGCGAGACCCATGCTTCCAGCTCATGCTCGCCATCTTCATCGATGGCGAGCCAGGAAATCTCCGTGCTGCCGCCGCCGATGTCGAGCACGCCGACATGGCGTGCCCAGGGTTCGATCAGGGGCAGGCAGCCTGCAAGCGCCAGCCGGACTTCCTCGTCGGGCGCGATGATCTCGAGAGCGATGCCGGTCTCATCCTTCACCCGACTGAGGAATGCGCTGCCGTTGCTGGCGCGCCGGCAGGCTTCGGTGGCAATGCAGCGCGCACGATCAACGCCGCGACGATGCATCTTGCCCGCACAGACGTGCAGAGCCTCGATCGTGCGCTCGATGGCCCCCTGAGAGAGCTCGCCGCTGGCATGCACCCCCTCGCCCAGCCGCACGATGCGCGAAAAGGCGTCGATCACACGGAAACCCTCATGGCTGGGGCGCGCCACCAGCAACCTGCAGTTGTTGGAGCCCAGGTCGATTGCGGCATAGGTGTGCGAAGGCCCGCCCTGACCGGAGCGGCGTCGCTGTCGCCTGCGTCCGTTGCCATACAAGCCCGTCACCGTGAACCTTCCGATCGCCTGCTCATGAACATAAGCGTTCTGTGTAGCGCGAAAGCAGGCCGAAGGCCAACGCCGGGGCGCTGGGGCCGTTGACATGGCGTGGGGCCGCGAGTCATAACCCCGGTCCGCGCCAAGCGCGTTGCCGCGTCCCTGCTGGGGGATAGTTTAACGGTAGAACATTCGGCTCTGACCCGAATAGTCTTGGTTCGAATCCAGGTCCCCCAGCCACGCGCCTCCCCTGGATCGGCAAGCATCCCGCTGCATCTATGCGCGCCCCATGGATCTCTCCCGCCGCAACCGTTGCGGCGCCGTAACGAGGTATCAATGCACGATGTGCTCAAGGGCGTCATGGTTCCGATCCACCGCGAAGGCTGGCGGTTCATCGCGATCTTTACTGCCGTCACCCTTCTGCTGACCTGGGCCTGGACGCCCCTGTGGTTCCCGGGCCTGATCCTGACGGCCTGGTGCATCTATTTCTTTCGGAATCCCGACCGTATCACGCCGACACGGCAGGGGCTGGTCGTCAGTCCCGCCGACGGCGTGGTGCAGATGATCGAAAAGGCCCTGCCGCCGGCCGAACTGGAG
>CALGGB010000295.1 GCA_937880925.1 uncultured Rhodospirillaceae bacterium
CCTCTCGGTGGCAGGCCGCTCGCTCGATCCCTATCTGCCTCAGGCGCCCGACACGCTTTCCTTCACCAGCGGCGTGACAGGGGCCTTCTCGGGCTCCTCGGGGGAATCCGCGACGTACAGCGGTCAGAACGAGAGTGTTCTGGGATTTGGCGATGCGCGCGCCATTTCAAACCTGGTCTATCAGACCACCGATGGACTCTATCTTGATGGCCTGCGTGGCGAAAAGGACATGATGGACTGGCGCTACACTGGCGGCCTGTTCGACGCTCTGGGCGGCAAGTTCATCGGCGACGAACTCGTCTGGGGCGCCTCGGTCGGCACCATGACCGACCGGCGGCTTGATCTGGCCACGGCAATCGGCAGCGAGGTGATCCTGTTTCTGCCGCAACGCAGCCAGGTCGAGATCCTGCGCGAAGGCCGTTTGATTTCCAGCGAGTTCTATCCGGCGGGAAACAACGTGCTCGACACGTCCAACCTGCCCGACGGCTCCTACGAGATCACGCTGCGGACCACGCAGATCAACGGCACGGTTACTGAGGAAACGCGCTTCTATACCAAGAGCCAGCGTCTGCCGCCGCTCGGTGCGCCCCTCTATCTGCTGGAATTCGGCTTTCTGGCAACCCAGTTCGATTCCCAGGGCGAGCGCGAGAACATTCCCGGGCCCGAAACGAACCAGCCCGTGGTCCATTTTGAAACCGTGCGGCGCATCTACAGCGACTTCGGCCTCTACGGTTCGGCAATCGGCAACCCGAATGTTTCCCTGGTCGAAGGCGGCGGGATTTATGTCGGCACCGGCTACCAGCTCGAAGCCACGGCGATGTGGAGCACCGACAATGATTGGGGCCTTCAGGGCACGCTGAGCGGTTCCTACGATGACTGGACCGGAAGTTTCCAGGTGCGACGGGTATGGCCCAGCAAAGAGGATATCGCCAACATCTTCGAAGGGGTGGTTTACGATCCCATCGGCAGAAACCAGTTCCAGGCCACGGGCACGCTCACCCGCCGCTTTGACGCCTTCAGTGTCGCCCTGCTGGGGAGCTGAAACCGCAACACCGGCGCCTCGAGCTATTCCTACGGCCCCCAGATCCAGGTCCCACTCTGGAACGACGGCATCAGCCGGGCCAGCTTCACGTTTTCTGCAACGTAGTCGAACGACGAAAGCCGGGCACAGGGTCTGTTCACCTATGCCTGGGGTGACAGCTACACGCCCGTGATGCTCGATCTGGCCGGGGGCATGCGGTACTCCGGGGATGGTCCGACAGGGGGCGCAAACGCCGACGACACGGGCGGCTTCGGGCACGCGCGGGTGATCTGGGAAGATACCGACGTGTTGCTCGACGACAAGCTGCGCCTGGCGGCCGGTGTCTTCCGCGAAACCAACCTGGGCGGGCTGGAAACCCAGGCCAACTACAATGCCCTGTCGCTGGGCAGCATCTCGTCGACCTATGTGCGCACCAGAGACGACGACGGCGAGTGGCTCAACAATTATGGCGGCAACTTCTCGTTCGGCCTGATCGGGAACACGGAAGGCATCGATCTGTCGGGCAGCCGCATCGACCGCTCCGGCGTGATGATTGCGCTCACCGGCAACAGCGGCGATGCATTGTTCGATGTCGTCGTCGGCGGACAGCGCTTCGGAACCATTCAGAGCGGGGAGGTGCGGGCAATCGCGCTTGGCCCCTACGAGACCTACAAGATCAATCTGGTGCCGGTCGGTGGTGGCTTCGTGACCCTGCTGGGCGAGCCCCAGGAGGTGACGCTCTACCCGGGCAACGTGGTGAGCCTGGAGTTCAAGGCCGCCTCGTTCGTTCCCGCGTTCGGAAGGATCGTGCGCGAAGACGGCGGATCGATTGGTATCGCGCGTATCCTGGGTACCCTGGACTCGGCCGTGACCGACGATCTGGGTTTCTTCCAGACGGAACTCAGCGAACCTGGAACGCTCGTCATTCAGCCCCTGCAAGGACCCGACTGCGAGGTCACCGTGGAAAGCCTGGGTGACAACCAGGTGTTTGCCAAGCTTGGAACGCTGGTCTGCGTCCCTGTCCCGGAAAGTCAGTAGCGGTGGACGATCAGCGGTGGACGATCAGAAGGTTGCCTGACCGATTTGTCCTGCCCCCTGGACCATGTAGGTGAGGGTGCCGTCTTCTGCAGGAAGGTCGATGGTCACGGTGAGGCCGGGATAGATGCGCCGCCCCTGAACATCCACGCAATCCCCGGAAGCGGGGCACAGAAGGCCTTCATACATCAGGGCATTGGTGTTTCCGGTGTTGGTCACCGTGAACACCGTGCCTTCGCGACTCCAGTCAAGATTGTAGGCGGGCTCTTCGGGTTGCACGACGACCAGAACGTCGTAACCGATCAGAACCCGCAGCATGGTCTCCTGGGCATCGATGTCGCCGACCGCAGGCTTGACCAGAAGGCGGTAGACGCGATCGCTGGCAGGTGTATCGCCGATATAGGCGATGCGCAGGGTCTTGCGCTGCCCGGGCTGCACGACAATCCGGGTCGGGCTGACAATCATCCCGGCGAGCTCCGGGTCGGGGTTGACCACGCGCTCCTCGTTGGCGCTTCCGGCATTGATGATTTCGGCCAGGTCGGCGGAAACAAAGAGCGTTTCTTCGCCGGTGTTGGTGACGACAATCTCCTTGCGCACCTCTCCGGGAGCGAACGCCACGATGACATCGCTGAGCACCATGTCGGCACGGCCGGGCACAGTGGCCACAACCAGCAAGACACCTGCCAGCAATGGTGCCCACAAACTCCTGCATATCCCTGGCAATCTCTGCCGGTCCCGGCGCATCGAACGGTATTGATCGATCATCAAGGTTTCCAAACGTGCTTTGTAAACACCGGCGAACGATGCCAAACCCGAAAACGAACAAGCAGAATAACCAAGTTTTGGGTCACTTGTCATCTGCCGCCATCCGAATTCGCGAGTTCTTAAAGGGGGTTACCGATGGTTTTGAAAGAAGGCGTTGACCGTGGAGACGCTGGGGCAGGCCGCGCGGCAATCTAGCCTGGCGACACTGATGGGATACGTTGCGAACCCGTTCGTGGTACGAGTATTGCGTTGAACAACGCTTTTGACAGCGCCACGGTCTTGCCGCTGCACGATCACCGGGATGTCGGGAAAGAACACAACACAATGATGGCAAGATGCGGTGCCTTGATCTTGATGATCGTTCTCTGGGCATCCCTCCCCAGTCTGCCGGCTTCTGCCCAGCTCTCCGAGGAATCGGAAGGAGCCGCGACACTTTTCGTGTTCATTCCCGAGCGCGTGTCGATCAGCTTTTCGACCGACCTCGATCTGCGACGGTTTTTCGCGACCGCGGAGTATGACGAGGAGGAAAACGCATTCGTCGGCCAGATCTGCGTTTCATCAAGCGCGGAAGCCCGGCTTGGATTTGCTTCGCTGACCGCCGAACAGCCCATCACGCTCTACTATGATGGCGCGCCATTTCAGGGCATGGCCCGGATATTCGCCTATGGCGATACGCTTCAGCAGGCCAACGCGCAAGCCGGCCGCAGTGATCTCAGGCTGAGTGAAGGCGCTGCCACCGTATCCCTTTCCTGCCCGGAAGGCGCGAATGCGGTGCGTCTTGCGATTTACCTGCCCAAGGACATGCGCGGGTTCGATCGCGAACTGCTCACCGGCAGCCTGGAGCTCTTCGTGCGGCCGATCTGACCGCGTCCTGGCACTCAGATGGGCGTGACAATCAGGTGGACCGTCGTGGTGTAGTCGCCGGGGCTGAGCGATTCCAGGGACGGCGTGTCGAAGGAAACCTCCAGAACATGGCTGTTGGCCGATGTCCGGGCCGGAACGGTCGTGGCCAGTTGCGCCTGCAGGTCGATCAGTTCCTGCGTCGGGTCCAGCATCAGGCGTAGCGATACGGGAATGCCCAGCTGCCCGGGGCGGGAGAGGGTGAACTCGGATCCCCCTCCAGCGGGTTGGGCCTGGATGATGACCGTGTCGGAGGTCTGCTTGTAAGGCATGAGCGGCTGCAAGAGGCGCACCCTGTCGATGGCGCGGTCGCCAGGAAGCCCCAGACTGAGGCCGTCGGTGACGTTCATGGCATCGGGCACGTGGACGACCAGTTCGATCGTCTGATCGGGTTGCGGTCCGCTCAGAATTTCGCCGGCCGTTGCGGCAAACGGCTGGACGGCGATCGCGACCACAAGCGCCGAAGCGATGATGCGCCTGCGCAATCGGGATTGCAGGATCAGGCTTTGGCGCAAGGTCTCGATCGTCAGATCGCCGGCCTCGACCAGGAGCTTGCCGAGCATCTGGCCGGTCGTGCGCTGTTGCTCCAGCGCCCAGCAGAGCCGGCTGTCGTCGATCAGACCCAGGCGCAGAAGAAGATCGCCAAGGCGGAAGAAGCCACTGCGCAGGGCGCCCTGGGTACCCAGCGCAGCCCGCAGGGCATCGTCGTCCATTGCCCCGCTGCGGATCAGGATCTGGCCCAGTTGCTGTTGGGTCTCGCGCTGAGTCGCCAGTGCAGCCTCAAGCGCATCTTCGTCAATGATCCGCCTGTCGACCAACAGGCGGCCGAGTTGGTCGAGATCATCCCTGAAGGGCGATGGAGACGCTTGTATGGTCATCAATGCCTGCAATCTTGAGCAACGGCTATGGCGAACCAATAAATCGGTCGTCGGTTCGCTGGAAAAAACAATCAGAGCGTGTGACCGGTGAAAATACCGATGCCTAGTCACACCCGAGATTTTATGTTGATCAGATCGCGCTCTAACGATCGTTTCGCTGCAAGCATAATGGATCAACGCAGTTTCCGTAAATGCAATATTCACATGACTGTTATGTCGCTTGGGGCGTCCGGTACGTCAGGTAAGCCGATGCAACGCAGGAGATTCCTCGGCCATCAGGCGTAGCGGAAGCGCGGGTGAGGTCAGGGTTATCGCCTTTTCGCGGGTCTGTTCTGATGTACGGCCCGACCTGACCGGCAGTTCACCTGTGACTGCGACATTGCCTCGTCATTTGCCGGGAAAGCGGTGTCGACAATCCATGGGTCGTGCCGCGAGCGCGTCCGAATTGCGGTTCAAGCGCGGGCGGATTCTGGTTAAGAAAGGGCATATGGCCGCGCGGATGTTCATCACCTGGATGCAACACGCTAGGGGAGCTCTGGCGGCTTGCCTGGTGGCGCTGCTCTGTCATGGCGCGCAGGCTTCCGAACGCGAGCCGGCCCGGCCTCCAGAGCCGGCGACGCAGGATGAGGCGGCCGAGGCCCCGGTGAATGCCACCTACACGGTGACGATCAACATTCCCGACGAGAACGGCCTGAAGAGCGACATCATGGCGGCGTCCCGCCTTGTCACCCTGGAAGCGACCCCGCCGCCGACCCTGGCCGGGCTCAAGCGCAGGACCGAGGACGACGCCACGCTCTTTGGCGAGGTCATGCGATCGCGCGGCTATTACGATTACGACATCACCTACAGCGTCACAGGCGAGGCCGCGCCCTATGAGGTATCGGTCTCGATCGACCCTGGTGATCGTTATGCCCTTGCGGCTTTCGACATCGCCTATGCCGGGGGGCTGCCGGAAAACGCGGCGGCGATGCCGACAACCGACGAGATCAACGCAGGCATCGGGGGCCCGGCCATCGCCGCCGATGTCGTGGCGACCGAGGGGCGCCTGGTGCGCTGGCTGCGCGACCATGGATATCCTTATGCCAACGTCGTGGATCGCCTGGCCCTGGCGAACCACCCCGACAAGGACGTCTGGGTGCAGGTCACGGTGGAGACCGGCCCGTTGATCCGCTTCGGTGAACTCTCGATCGATGGGCTGGAGCGCACCGACCCCGATCTGGTGGAGCGCAATGTCGACTGGCAGGTGGGGGACATCTACGATCAGCAGCAGGTGGACGACATGCGCGACCGGCTGATCGATACCGGGGTCTTCGCCAGCGTTGTCATCCAGCCCGAGGGTGATGCCTCCGGCGCGCCGGGCGAACGCCAGATGGATGTCGCGGTTGCCGAGGGGCCGCCGCGTTCGCTGAACGCCGGCGTCAGCTACGATTCCAACCTGGGTCCGGAAGTGCATTTCGGCTGGGAGCACCGCAACCTGTGGGGCGAGGGCGAGGTGCTGACGCTGCGCACCAGCCTGGGTACGGATAGCCAGCGCCTGGACAGCAGCCTGCGCAAACCCGACTTCATGCAACGCGACCAGGACCTGATCGCGACGGCGAACCTGATCAACGAACAGACCGACGCCTACAACGACACCGGCGTGGAGGCAGCGGTGCTGCTGGAGCGCCCGCTGGCCAGGCACCTGCGCGGTTCGGCGGGCATCGCGGGCGATTTCTTCAAGATCACCAACAGCGACGGCCCGGAGCAATCCCTGCTCTTTGGCCTTCCCGTGAACCTCAACTTCGACAACAGCGACAGCCTGCTCAATCCCACCACCGGCTTCCGCCTGGCCGGCAACGTGACGCCCTGGGCCGGCCAGGCCGACACGCCGGTGCAGTTCCTTGCCGGCCAGGTGACCGGAACGACCTATCTGCCGCTGGATTCCGGCAAGCGCGTGGTGATCGCCCTGCGCGGCCAGATCGGCTCGATCTGGGGCACTTCGATCAACAACGTCCCGGCGAACCAGCGCTATTATGCCGGCGGCGGCGGTTCGGTGCGCGGCTACGAGTACCAGCACGTCGGCCCGCTTGACGCCAACAACAATCCCGAGGGCGGCAAGTCGCTGGCGGTCTTCAATTCCGAGGTCCGCCTGATGGTGACGGAGGACTTCGGCATCGTTCCCTTCTTCGATGCAGGCAACGTCTATGAGAGCACCCACCCTGATTTCAGCGAGACCTTCTTCAAGGGTACGGGCCTTGGCCTGCGCTACGTGACCCCGGTGGGGCCGGTGCGCTTCGACTTCGCCGTGCCGCTCGACAGGCGCGACGACATCGATGATCCCTACCAGTTCTATATCAGCCTGGGGCAGGCCTTCTGATGCGTTGGCGCTGGCGTATTCTCATTGCCCTTGCCGCATTGCCTGTCGTGGCGGTGCTGGCGCTGTGGATCGCGATCGACAGCGCCCCGGTGCGCGCCTGGCTGACGGCGACGATCATCGAAGCTGTCTCGACACCCGGTGAAATGGAGGTCGGGATCGAGGACTTGGGACCCGGCCTGCCGGCAGCGGTGAACATCGGTGCCGTCACGGTCGCCGATCGCGATGGTGTGTGGCTGCGCATCGAGGGTATCGCGCTGGACTGGAACCCCTGGGCGCTGATCGGCGGCAATGTCGTGATCGACGACCTGAGCGTCGGGTCGGTGACGGTGTTGCGCGAACCGTTGCCCACGCCGGCTACGCCTGAGGATGAAGCAGTAGCGGATGATGCCGAGTTCGCCCTGCCGCAGGCGCCGGGTATCGGCATCGATGTCGCGCGGCTGGAGATCACCACGATCGCCATCGATGCCTCTGTTCTGGGGACGCCTGCCGGTTACCGCCTGAGCGGCCATGCCGACCTTGACTCCGCGGGTGCGGGAACGCTGGTGCTTGACCTCGATCGGCTGGACAGCACAAGCGGCCGTTTTGCATTGCGCTTCGATGTCGACCTTGGCGACAACACCCTGGCGATCAACGCGGATCTCGATGAAGGGGAAGGCGGGCTGCTGGTACACCTCCTCGACATCGCTCCCTATCCCGCTTTTTCCGCGACGCTGGCGGCAAAGGGCACGGTCAGCGACTGGGATGGCACGTTGTCCCTGGTACTGGCCGAAACCGCCGATGCCGATGCGCGTTTCAGCGTGCGTCAGGACGGCGATGTCATGACGCTCACGACAACCGGGACGGCGCATCCCGGCGGCCTGCTGGACGAGCAGACCGCGGCACTGGTTGGCGACGCGGTCACCTGGGATGCTGATGTCAGCATGGAGGGCGAGCAGCTCACCCTGAACAATGTGGTGCTGGATGTTGACCCTGCCTCCGTGAAGGCGAGCGGTACGGTGGGCCTGGACGCCATGGCGCTGGACCTGGCCTTCGATGCCAGCGGCCGGCAAACCGCGGCGCTTGCCGAACTTGCCGCGCCCTTGCGGTTTACAGAATGGACCCTGGCCGGACATGTCGCCGGCACGGCGCAGGCGCCGGTCCTGTCTGGCGTTCTGGATGTAGAGAAACCCGAGGCGCAGGACATGGCTGCGCAAAGCGTGCGCCTCGATCTCGAAAACCTCAGCATGCTGTCGGATGGCGGCTGGTCGATTGCGGCAAGGCTTGCCCTGACTCAGCCGGACATCGGCGATCCCCTGGGCAATGCCCAGCTTGGCGCCCGGCCCAGCCTTGCTGTGCGTGGCACCCTGGGCGCGGACTTTGAAAGCGTGGATCTATTCCTCGTCGAACTGGAACTGGCGGCCGGCCATCTGGAGACCGAGATTGCGCTGACCACGACCGATGGCGCGATCAGGGTTTCGGGGTTGCGCGCCGATCTTCCGCTGGCGCCGCTTTCCACACTGTGGGGCCTTGATCTCACCGGTATGCTTGCGGTCTCGGGCGACCTCGACATCGCCGCCTGGGGCGAGAGCGCCGACGGCAGCCTGCGGCTTGAAACAAGCGGCTTGTCGACGGGCCAGGCGATGCTCGATGCCATCACTGGCGAGGCCCCCGGCATTGCCGTTACGATTTCGGGCGGCGCCGACCGGGTGATCGTCAGTGCCGCGACCATCGATCTGCCGATCTGGAACGCCACCGGCGATTTCGACATCGACGTCGTCGCCGGCACGCTGGAAGGGCGCCTTAGCGGGCCGTTCCAGACGACGCCGGCCCTGGCGGCCCAGGTCGATCCTGCACTGCGGGCAAGCGGCACCCTGGGGATCGTCGCCAAGGGTCCGCTCGCCGCGCCGGTGATGGACGTGCGCCTTGCGGTGGCCAGGGGCGCCTATGACACCTTGCCGCTCGATGGCGCGGTGCTCGATCTGCGCGAACTGGATGTCAGCAACGGCATGTCGACGGCTCTGCGTGTGTCCTTGCCGCATGGCGATTCCGAACTGGCGGCGCAGACGCGCCTGGTCTTCGATGCGGACTTTGCGCATCTGGCCGTGCAGGACTTCCGCCTCACCGGCCCCGGGATCAGCGGCGGCGGCACCCTTGACATCAATCTCGCGACAACCCTGATCGACGGGCGCATCGCGGGCCAGCTCAGCGATCTTTCCAAGCTGGCGGATGCCCTGGAACTGGGCGCGCTGGACGGTGCCGGCGTCTTCGAGGCGACCTTTACCGCAGATCAGGACGGGCGTCAGACCGTGGAGGCCCGGACCTGGATCGAACAGGCCAGCCTGGAGGGGCTGGGGATCGGCGAGCTTGCGTTGGCCGCCACAGTCAATGACGCCATGGCCACGCCGATGCTGGACGTGCGCGGCTCCTTTGCCGGCGTCGACCTTGTCGGCATGACGACGGTCGACAAGGCCCTGTTCACGGCCAGGGGCGGCCTGGACGCGCTGGACGTCACGCTGGAGGCGCGCGGCGGCAGCGGGGAGGGCTGGCGCTTCGACACCACGGCAACCATCGGCATGAAGGATGCGGCATCGACCGTGACCCTTGCGCACCTGGAGCTGGTCAGCGGCGATCATCGCGTTGCGACGACAAAGGTTCTCAATGTCACGATCGACCAGGATGGCATCACGACCGACAAGCTGACCATGACGATCGATGGCGGCACCCTCAGCTTCAACGTCGCCATGGGCGACGACTACATCAAGGGCGGCATGCTGATCGAGGCGGTTCCGCTGTCCTTCCTGGAGATGATCGATCCCGAGCTGCTGATGCAGGGCCAGTTCGACGGCACCGCTGAGTTCGACATCGATCCCAACGATGGTGATGCCAAGGCTTCGTTCGTGGGTTCCGGTCTTCGCCTGCCGGCCGCGACCATCGAGGAGGAAGCCCAGATTTCGCTTGATGCGAACTGGGATGATTCGCGCCTGAAGATCGCGCTCGACATAGCAGGTATCGAGGGTCTTACGGGCGCGCTCAAGGCGGAATGGCCGCTGACGTTCGATCCCGCGAGTGGCGCCGTCGAGGTGCCTCCCCAGCAGAAGGTTGCCGCCGACATCACCATCAAGGGTGATATGGCGAAGTTGTGGCAGCATTTGCCGGTCGGCAATCAGTTGCTTTCGGGCGACATCGACGTCGCCCTTGCGGTGACGGGGGTGGCGG
>CALGGB010000296.1 GCA_937880925.1 uncultured Rhodospirillaceae bacterium
GTAGATGTGCTTGCCCCCGTGATCGACGTCATGTCGCGTCCGGCAGCAGCGGTTGAGAACCTGGCCGCCCGCGCCGAGAACTTCATCAACGTCTATGAGGAAAACGCGGCGCTGCGCGAAGAGAACGAACGGCTGCTGCACTGGCAGGCCGTCGCGCGCCAGCTCGATGCCGAAAACCGGCAATACGGCGCTCTGCTCTCGACCGTGGTGGAGCCGCGCGAGGCCTTTGTCACGGCCCGGATCATCGGCATGTCCTCCGGCGCCTTCGTCAAGACGGCGATCGTCAATGCCGGGCGCAACGACGGCATTCAGGTGGGCCAGGCCGTGGTCAGCGCCGAGGGTATTCTGGGTCGTGTCATCGAGGCCGGCAGCCGCAGCGCGCGCATCCTGCTGCTCACCGATCTCAACAGCCGCATCCCCGTCATGGTGCAGCAGAGCCGCGCGCCTGCCGTGCTTGCCGGAGACAACTCCGATGTCGTTTCGCTGGTCTTTGCCGCTGATGGCGCGGCCATCGCGGTTGGCGACCGGCTTGTCACCTCCGGCGAAGGTGGTCTGCTGCCGCCCGGCTTGCCTGTCGGCATTGTCACCGGCCGGGAGGGTGGTGTCTGGCAGGTCCGTCCCTTCGTTGATCCCGCCCGTGTCGAGTATGTCCGTATCATCGACTACGCGCTTCCCGGTCTGCTGCCGGCGGCGCGTGAGGCGGGGGCAGCCGGCGAGCTCTGGTGATGGAAACTGCCGTTCGTCGCCTCCGTCAGGCCCTGGTCGCCACCGCCCCGCTGCTTTCCTCGCTGGTCCTGGTGCTGCTGGGGTCCATGCCGCTCTACATTGGCCATGTCGGTTCCGTGATGCCTCAGCTTGGGGTCGCCGCGGTGTTCTACTGGACGATCTACCGCCCGGACCTGATGACCTACAGTGCGGCCTTCGCCGTTGGTCTGGTCGCAGATGTGGTTTCGGGCGCGCCGCTGGGTTCGACGGCCCTGGCCGTGCTGGTCGTGCGGCGTATCGTGCTGGCGCAGCGCCGCTATCTGATCGGCAAGCCGTTCCAGGTGCTCTGGACCGGGTTTCTGCTGGCGGCGCTGGCGGCCGCGGCGATCTCGTGGTGTACGGCGTCGCTCTACCTGCTTCACTTCATCGATGTCGGTCCCCTGCTGGTGCGTACCATGATGGCGATGGTGCTGTTCCCACCCGTAGCCTGGCTGCTGGCGCGCTGCCAGATGATGCTGCCGATGCCGCGCGCCGTCACGCTGCAGCGCGGCTGACATGCGCCAGGACATCGACCGGCGCAAACGCTTCACCCGCAGGGCACTGGTGCTCGGCGGCCTGCAGGTCGCCGCGCTCGGCGGTCTGGTCGGGCGGCTCTATGGCCTCCAGGTGGTCGATGCGGAGCGCTATCAGGTTCTGGCTGACGAGAACCGTATCAACGTGCGACTGCTGCCGCCCCCGCGCGGTCTGATCTTCGACCGCTTCGGCGAGGGCCTGGCGATCAACCGCCAGACCTATCGCCTGGTGCTGGTTTCCGAACAGACCGACAGCGTCGCGGCCACGCTGGACCGCATCGCCTCCCTGATCGCGCTTTCGGACCGCGATATCCGCCGGGTCCTCAAGGAGACCTCGCGGAGGCGTGGCTTCGTGCCCGTCACGGTGCGCGAGGATCTGTCATGGGCCGAGGTGACGAAGGTCGAGGTCAACGCGCCTGAATTGCCGGGCGTGCAGATCGAGGTGGGTCAGAGCCGTCACTACCCCTTTGCCAATGCTGCCTCTCATGTCACCGGCTATGTCGGTGCTGTCTCGGAGGCCGAACTCACCGGCGACCCGCTGCTGGAACTGCCGGGATTCCGCACCGGCAAGAATGGTGTCGAGCGTGTCTTCGAGCAGGAACTGCGCGGTACCGCCGGCACCCGTCAGGTGGAGGTCAACGCCTATGGACGCGTCATCCGTGAGGTTGCCCGCGAGGAAGGCCAGCCCGGCACCGACCTGACCCTGACCCTGGACATGGGCCTGCAGAACTTCACCGCGCAGCGCCTGGGCGGAGAAGCCGGATCAGTCGTCGTGATGGATATCCATAACGGCGATGTCCTGGCCCTGGCCTCCTCTCCGGGCTTTGATCCCAATGCCTTCAACTACGGCCTGACCAGCGAGGCCTGGCAGGGCCTGCTGAACGATCCCAAGGCGCCCCTGATCAACAAGATCCTTGGCGGGCAGTATCCGCCCGGCTCGACCTTCAAGATGGTGGTGGCGCTGGCGGCCCTGGAGGCCGGTGTCATCGCGCCGGACGAGACTGTCTATTGCCCGGGTTTCATGGAACTGGGCAACCACACCTTCCATTGCTGGAAGCGCTGGGGCCACGGCCATGTCGGTATGGTCGACGGTATCAAGCAATCCTGCGACGTCTATTTCTACGAGGTCGCCAATCGCCTGGGCATGGATCGTATCGCGGCCATGGCCGAGCGTTTCGGCCTGGGCGCTCCCACCGGCGTTGAGCTGCCGGGCGAACGCTCCGGGCTGGTGCCGACCAAGGCGTGGAAGGAAGCGGTTCTGGGTGAGTCCTGGCAGGGCGGCGAAACGCTGATTGCCGGCATCGGCCAGGGCTACATGCTGACCACGCCGATGCAGCTTGCGGTCATGGCCGCGCGTCTTGGCAATGGCAACGTCGCCGTGGAACCCAGAGTGCATCGTCGTCCAGGGGCACCGGCTCAACCTGTTTTTGCGCCGCTCGGCATTGATCCCGAACACCTAGCGGTGATCCAGGATGGCATGATCCGGGTCATCAACGATCCCAATGCCGGCACTGCCTACGCGGCCCGGATCGAGGAGGAATCCATGGCCATGGCCGGCAAGACCGGCACTGCCCAGGTCCGGCGCATCTCCAAGGCCGATCGCGAGGCCAATCGGGATATCGAGGACATTCCCTGGAACGAGCGCGACCACGCCCTGTTCGTGGCCTATGCGCCGATCGCAGCGCCGCGTTATGCCTGCGCCGTGGTTGTCGAGCATGGCGGCGGCGGTTCGCGGGTTGCCGCGCCGATCGCGCGCGACGTGCTGCGTGAGGCCCAAAGGCGCGATTCTGCCCGCTGGCCCGAGGAAGGTGCGCCGCCGCGCGAACCCGGCGCCGCGGTCTGAAGATGGCCGCCACCAGCCACCGTTTTGCCCCGCCGGGCATGACCCTGTTGCAGAAGCTGGGCGCCATGAGCTGGGGTCTCGTCGCCCTGCTGATGCTCACTGCGGGCCTTGGCTTTGCCATGCTCTATTCGGCCGCCAATGGCAGTCTGCAACCATGGGCCGCACCCCAGATGGTGCGTTTTGCCGTGGGCCTTGTGCTCATGGTCTCCCTGGCGATGGTCGATATCCGACAGCTTCACCGCTGGGCCTTCTGGGTCTTCGGCGTCGCCCTGCTGCTGCTCGTGGGGGTGGAGATTGCCGGGCGGATCGGCATGGGTGCACAGCGCTGGATCGACTTCGGGGTCTTCCAGCTCCAGCCTTCGGAAGTCATGAAGGTCGCGCTGGTTCTCGCACTCGCACGTTATTTCCATGGTCTCTCGGGCGAGCAGACGCGCAAGTGGACCAGCCTCTTCATCCCCGGCGTGATGATTCTGATCCCTACCGTGCTTGTGCTGCGCCAGCCGGATCTCGGCACCGCCCTGCTGCTGGTCGCGGGGGGCGGCGCGGTGATGTTTGCGGCGGGCATCGCCTTGCGCTGGTTTGCCATCGCGGGCGCTCTGACACCCATTGCCCTCTACGTCGCCTGGAAGTTCGTTCTCCACGACTACCAGCGCGCCCGGGTACTGACCTATCTCGATCCGGAGCGTGATCCCCTGGGCGCGGGCTATCACATCCTGCAGTCCAAGATCGCCCTGGGTTCGGGAGGGCTGTTCGGCAAGGGCTTCATGGAAGGTACGCAGAGCCATCTGAGCTTCCTGCCGGAAAAGCAGACCGATTTCATCTTCACCATGCTGGCCGAGGAACTGGGGCTGGTCGGCGCCCTGCTTCTGCTGCTGCTCTATCTGCTGATCATGATCTATTGCTTCGGTGTCGCCTTTCGCAGCACCAGCCAGTTCGGCCGCCTCGTGGCGATCGGTATCGGCGTCAATTTCTTCCTCTATGTCTTCATCAACATCGCCATGGTCACCGGCCTGATTCCCGTGGTCGGCGTGCCGCTGCCCCTGATCTCCTACGGCGGCACCGCGATGATGACCCTGATGGTGGGTTTCGGGCTGGTGGCAAGCGTCTATGTTCACCGCGACATCGAGGTGCCGCGCGAACCCGGCGGCAGCGTCTAGCCGACGGTTGCTCATGGTGCAGGCTGTAAAGCGCTTGAGGCGAGCTTTGCATGCTTGCCTCGCCCCGGTGCCTATGATACCCGTCCGGCCCTGTCATGCAGGCGTCCGACGCCGGTGCGGCAGTCAGGCAGCTTCCCGCGTTGGGCAGGCTGGCAGCGGGGTGTCATCGCCGTCTCGGCGGGCGCATAGCTCAGTTGGTAGAGCAGCTGACTCTTAATCAGCGGGTCCAAGGTTCGAGTCCTTGTGCGCCCACCACCCCTTCCCCAGCGAACCGGAAATGCAGACCTCCCCTCGGGGCTCTCGAAGGGCGGCCGACAGTATCTGGGCCTGAGCGTCGCCCTGCGTGACGCCGGAGCGGATGCCCAGCGTCCAGGGCGGTGCGCGCCGCGAGCGGCATGCCGCCCGGCATTGTGATCAATCCCGGGATCGCTCAGTCTACTGCCTCCTTGGCACCACGTTCGGAGGGGCAGTCCGCAACATGCGAGATTCACGTTACGATATCCTGTTCGAGCCGCTGTCGATCGGCCCGGTAACGGCGCCCAATCGCTTCTACCAGGTGCCGCACTGCAACGGCATGGGGCGCATGTTTCCCAATGCCATGATCGCCATGCGCGAGACCAAGGCCGAAGGCGGCTGGGGCATCGTGTGCACGGAGCAGTGCGACTTTCACGTCACCAGCGATATCCATCCCTACACCGAGACCAACATGCTGGACGAGGGGGACGAGCTCTATCTCGGCTGCATGGTCGAGGCCGTACACCGGCACGGCAGCCTGGCAAGCATCGAACTGGCGCACAGCGGACAGGACAGCGGCAATCTCTACAGCCGCGAGGTGCCGATCGGCCCGGCTCACCGGCCGGTGTCGGCGCTGCACCACCCGATCCAGGCGCGCGCCATGGACCTTTCCGACATTGCCGACTATCGCCGCTGGCATCGGCGGGCGGCATTGCGGGCGCGCGACATGGGCTTCGACATGGTTGTGGTCTATGCCGGGCACAACAACACCGTTCCCGGCCAGTTCTTCTACAAGCGCCACAATGACCGCAGCGATGCCTATGGCGGCAGCCTGGAGAACCGCCTGCGCCTGTTCCGCGAACTGATCGAGGACACGAAGGAGGCCGTCGGTGACACCATGGCCGTGGTCGTGCGCATGGCTGTGGACGAACTGATGGGCGCCGAGGGCCTGGAATGGCAGCACGAGGGCCGCGAAGCCGTCGAGATGCTGGCCGAACTGCCCGACCTCTGGGACGTCACCATCGGCAATTGGGCAAACGACTCCCAGACCTCGCGCTTCGCTGCAGAGGGCTATCAGGAGGACTATGTCGCCTTCGTCAAACAGGTGACGACCAAACCCGTTGCCATCGTCGGGCGCTACACATCGCCCGACGCCATGGTGTCGGCGATCCGGCGCGGCGTTACGGACCTGATCGGGGCGGCGCGACCGTCAATCGCCGATCCGTTCCTGCCGAGAAAGATCGAGGAAGGCCGCAGCGAAGACATCCGCGAGTGCATCGGCTGCAACATCTGTGCGGCATGGAACAACCTCTCGGCGCCATCGCGCTGCACCCAGAATCCGACCTTTGGCGAGGAATGGCGCAAGGGCTGGCATCCCGAACGCGTGACTCCTGCGGCGGCAAAGTCCCATGTCCTGATCGTGGGTGCAGGACCGGCAGGGCTTGAGGCCGCCAGGACCGCGGGTCTTGCAGGCTATCGCGTGACCCTTGCCGAAGCCTCCGACAGCCTCGGCGGGCGGGTGAGCCGGGAGGCCCGTCTGCCCGGCCTTGCGGCATGGGCGCGGGTGCGCGACTATCGCACCGGGCAGATCGCGCCTATGGCCAATGTTGAAGTGTTCCGGGATAGTCCTCTGCAGGCCGCCGATGTCCTGGAGTTCGGTGCCGAACACGTGGCGCTCGCCACGGGGGCCGCATGGCGCGGCGACGGCGTCGGCCGCACCCTGCGCAGGGCGGTTCCGGTGGCCGGCGGCGCAAAGCTCCTGACGCCCGACGACATCATGGATGGTCGCAGGCCGCCCGAGGGTCCTGTCGTGATCTTCGATGACGACGGTTACTACATGGCCAGTGTTCTTGCCGAACTCATGGCCAGCGAGGGCCGGGAGACCTGGCTGGTGACGCCTGCCACGGTCGTCGCCCCATGGTCCCAATACACGCTCGAGCAGGAGGTGATCGAAGAGCGTCTGGCAACGCTTGGCGTTCACATGCTCGTGCGCCACACGCTTCTGGGTGTTGATGCGAAAGAGGCCGTGTTCCACGACGGTTTTGGCCGGTGCGAACGGCAGGTCGCCTGTGCCGGGGTGATCAGCGTGACCGCACGGCTGCCAAACGATGATTTATGGCTCGCGCTTAAGGCCTGCAGCGAGAATGCAAGTGGCGGCATCCGTTCCCTGAAGCGGATCGGCGACTGCCACGGCCCGGGCATCATCGCGGCGGCCGTTTATCAGGGGCACCGCTATGTGCGGGAACTGGACGCACCGGCCGATCCTGACGGGGTACCGTTTCGGCGAGAGCGCAACGTGATTGCGTCGTCGTGAACGGCCTTGGCCTCTCAGGGATCGGTCCATACGGCTGCTTTGATGGGCCGGATTCAGAGGCGGTCATTCAAGATCGCGAAAGCATGACACAATGACGATACAATCTGTCAGGACCTATTACGTCGATGCGAGGAAGACGCTGACAAAGAGCTTTGTCTTCTGCCGCATCCAGGCAGACGACGGCACGGTGGGGTGGGGCGAAGCCTATGCTATCCCGCGCCGCGAGCGTGGGATCGCGGAGTTCATCAAGGGGCTGGGCGCCATGGCGATGACCCTGACTGATGCGTCGCCGCAGAATTTCCGGGCCAATGTGCAGGGCTGGTATGACGAGGGACACCTCAGCATCGACCTGTCATCTGCAGCCAGCGCCATCGAGGTGGCCCTTTGGGATATCCTTGGCAAGCAGTCCGGCAAGCCGGTCTGCGAGCTTCTGGGCGACGTCGTGAACCGGTTGCTGACGCTCTACGCCAACATGGATCCCATGACCGACCACGGGCAGTCGATGGATCGCCTTGCCCAGCGTTGTGCCGCCATCACGCAGTTGGGCTTCGAGGCCGTCAAGATCTACCCCATGGAGTACCAGCCCCTGGAGCAGGCCGTCGAATGCGTGCGTCGGGTGCGTGCGGCGATCGGTGACGACACCCGCCTGTTGCTGGATGCCTGGGCTCTGCCCGATGCGGCGTTCGCGGTGGAGGCTGCGCGCGCCTTCAAACCCTTCAACCCCTTCTGGTTCGAGGAGCCCGTTGCCGGGGAGAGAATCGACGCCATGGCAGAGGTCCGCAGTCAGATCGCGCTACCGGTCGTCACGGGCGAGAGACAGGCCGGGCTGCATCATTTTCGGGCGGTCCTGGAAAAGGGGGCAGCAGACATCCTCAACCCCGATATCGTCGGCGTCGGCGGCCTCCTGGAGATGCTCGAGATCGCACGCCTGGCGGAAAGCTACGGCGCAAAGGTTGCCCCCCATTGCTGGAACAGCACGACCGTTGCTGTGGCGGCCATGGCGCATGCCTGTGCGGTGATGCCGAATGCGCTGATCGGCGAGTACTTCCCCGACTACGAGCCGTTTTGCGGCCGCTTTGGCATACTGGAATTCGACCTGTCGGGCGGCAAGGCGACGGTTGGCGAAACACCCGGACTGGGCGTGCGCATGGACGAGGATGCCCTCGCCGGCCACGAGATCTGAACGCCGGTGAGCATGGGTCGAACCCGCGCGGGCTTCAGTAGCCGCGAACGGGATCGGTGACATTGATCAGGGGCTCGCCCCTCACGAAACGATCCAGATTGTCGAGGAATACCAGCGTGCTCAGGCGATCATAGTCTTCCCCGGTGATCATGCCGGCGTTGTGGGGCGTGATGTGAAGGTTCTCCACGTCCCAGAGGGGGCTCTCGGCCGGCAGGGGTTCCTCTGCAAAGACGTCGCGTGAGGCAGCGCGGACATGGCCGCTTGCGAGTGCTGACACCAATGCATCCTCGTCGACCACACCGCCGCGGGACATGTCGTGGAACATGACGCCCGGCTTCATGGCGGCAAAGGCGCTGGCATCCAGCATGCCGCGCGTCGCATCGGTCAGCGGGGTCACGACGATCACGTAGTCAGACAGCGCCAGCACCTCGTGCATCCTGTCGGGCGGCACCACGCAGGCGACGTTCTCGCAGGGTTCGGGCCGCGCGCGTACGCCATGAACCTTCATGCCCAGCGCATGGGCGACACGGGCACAGGCCTGGCCAATCCTGCCCAGGCCAACCACGGTCAACGTGCCGCCCGTCGAATGGGGGACGTCGTGGGCCTTCCACGTATGGTCCTTCTGCTGGTCGTGATAGCGGAAGAAGTTGCAGTTCATGGCGATGAGCCGGGCGATGGCAAACTGCGCCATGCCCTCGTCCTGCACGCCGCCGGCATTGCAGACCTGGACCTTTGCGGTATCCCAGGGTGCCAGGTGGTTGATACCCGCGCCCGAGACATGAACGAAGCCCAGGGAAGGCTGGTTCATCAGCGCATCGCGGGGATATGCCCCTCCCTCGAACTGGTCGCTGAAAGCAGCATGTGGGTCACACTCCGCTGCCTTGGGAAGGCCTGCGAAGCTGTCGCACACCGTGATTTCGGCGCCGGGATGACGTTCCGCGACCTTTGCTGCGATGGGCTCGGGCAGTTCCGTGTGAATCAGAATGCGAAATGGTTCGTTCATGCGACAAGCTCCTTGCCGATCTGAGTGTAGGGCCGACCCTTGAGGCAACGCTGTCTGGGCCTCACGCTGGCATCGTGAACGGCTCGTCGTCGAGGAAACGTCGCACGACGTTTTCGGAGATGCGTGCGACGTTGTTGTTGTAGCCGTTTTGGGGAAGGCTGGCGGTCCAGGCGATCGAGCCGACCGAGAACACGGCGCCACCGGCCGGCGTCTCGAAGAAGGTCATGTCGGCCTTCACCCGGGGGTTCTGGGCGCCGTCCATGGCGCTGTGGTGGAAGCCGGTCTCATCGGGCACCAGCCAGGTGTTCTCCGAATGGCCCTCCGAGCTCGCAACGATCAGGGTATGCGCCGGCGTGCCGAGCATCGGATCGGCAGCGTCGATCTCGCCGCCGCTGGCACCACCTCCCAGGTGGCCGAAGTCACCGATGATCTCGTCTGCGCCGATACCCTCGAAGATGAAGGCTGCGCGGTCGTCATGGCTTGCCGGGGTGCGCCGATAAACACCGGATGCGTCGAAACCGACGGCGACCGTGCCGACCCCGACCACGGCCTGCGGCGCCATGCCGAGCCGTCGCCAGAGACCGCCGTACTCGCCGTTGAACGCATGGTAGTGCTCGCCCGGTTCCTCGTCGCGGTAGCGGATGCCGTCCTCGGCGCGCCGAAGCTCGATCACACCGGGCATCTCCTGTGACATGGCGCAGCGCCAGATGAACCCGTTGCCGCCCAGGTAGGCCAGGCGCCCGCCGCGTGCGATATAGCTGCGCACGCCGTCCAGCATGGGCGTGGTGAAGTATTCCGGGTGGGCGCCGGTCACGACGGCGCTGTAGCGTTCCAGCAGCGCCGGACCCTCGTGATGCAGGTCCTCGTCGGTGATCACGTCGCATACGATGCCGCAGGACTCGAGCCAGCCGAGTACGAGGGTGTCGAGGTTCAGGTTGTAGCTGCCCAGACCCGTTTTCGGGGCCGTGTTGAACACCGGACGCAGCCGGGAAGAAAACCGTACCCCGCTGCCGTCAAGATGCGTGTCGTAGGTCGACAGTCCCGTTTCGGGGTGTTCCTGGAGAAAGACGTCCTCCCGGTCGAACGGGGTCCATGACAGGTCGGTCACCTCCGCGAAGAACTCGTGCATCTGCCACTGGTAGTTGGCGTAGGCCATGTAGGTCACGGTCGAGGCCAGGAAGGCGAGTTTGGCGGTGGCGGTGCCCCTGGGCGGCCGCACGAAGAACGTGCAGTAGGATTCGTCATCTTCGGCACGCAGGCGCACGGCATAGACACCGCTCTTGAGGCCTGCTGGAACCGTATAGGTGAAGTCGGTCTTCCATCCCGCGTCGTAGTGGTCGTCATCGTGGAAATGGATCGCGCCGTACTCCTGTGGCGCGTGCTGCCAGTTCTGCTCTTTGCCCGACCAGTTGAAGCCCTTCACGCCCCGTGAGGGCAGGTTGACGGTGACGCCATCAAGCCCGTTGAACCCCCTATCGCTTACCCGGCTGCTGCCGATGTCGCGCGAAAAGTCCCAGGCTGCGACCAGTGCCGGTTCGCGCTCCTGTGCCATGGCGTCCCATGCCAGTGCGCTGATCTCGGCCGGCGACAGCACGCGTGCGACGAGGCGCGGCCGGTCGAGCTTGCCGTTGAAGTGGTTGCAGGCGCGGAACCTGCCATCCGCCGATGGCGCGTCGGGCAGGGCGGCCATCAGCAGCGGCCCCTCGGCCGCCTTGAACGTCGCCTTGCCGTATGCGCTCGCCGCATTCTCAGCCTCGAACGGTGCGCCGGTGACGCGCTGATGGAGCTCCACCTTGCCCGTGGCGGCGTCATAGCTTGCCGAGACCAGATGCCAGCGCCTGGCGGCCAGAGGCCGGTCACAGGCCAGCGTCGCGGTCCCACCCTTGCCGTCGCCGATCATCAGGGCGGCGGCACCACTGGTGTCGATCACCAGCGCGAAGCCACGCCCGGTATTCTTATCCCAATGGGTGATGAGGCCCTGCCGGCCCTTGTCCGGCGTGGTCGGAAAGACCCAGACCTGTACCGTGAAGCTCGTCAGTGCGGCGAGAGTGGGCGTGGGCGGCACGGAAACATAGGAACCGGCAGCCATTTCCTGGGTTTGCCCCCGATGCTCGCCGGCGAACGGCGCGGTGATCTCCTCCTCGCGGAAGATGTCATGATCGGAATCGTCATCGCCGCAGATGACGCGCACGAGATCGGCACGATAGTGCTCCGGTCCGTAGGTGCTGACCTTCACCTCCAGCGTATCGCCGGGAGCCAGGGTCCAGAGGTTCGTGTAGCCGGTGATCTTCTTCAGGTCCCGGTCCTTGTCGTGCGTCGTTGCCGTTGAAGCCGGCGCTTGGCCGGTGGCAGCCTCCAAGCGCAGCCGGAACACCCTGCGCGCCGCATCCTCGGGGTTGTCGAAGACGGCGCCCTCGATGAACGCGAGGGGTTGTCCGCGCTTCGTCGGCATCCTGGCCACCGCCCATTCCCGGCCCGGTCTGGTGCAAACAGGGACATAACGCTGTTCGAGCGGGCCAAGGCGCAAGCGGTTGAGCAGCAGGGTGAGTTCGCGGCTGTGGGGACCGGCCGGGTTCGCTTCGTATTCCGCGATCAGGTCCGTGCGTGTCGGGTCGATCTGGTACATCCGGACAATCTCCGATGTGCATGTTGGTCTGAGAAATCTCTGTGGATGGATCAGCCAGGCAGGGCAGCACCGTGGCGGGCCTCTCCGAAACCGCCACCCCCGCAGGTCTCGATGATGATGCGGTCGCCCCTTCTTACCTGCAGGTTGGCGACCCCCGGGATGGCGTGTTCCGATCCGTCCTCGCCGCGCACCAGCGTCAGGCGATAGGGCTTGCCGTTTTGCCCGCCCAGGAGGCCGAAGGGCGGCACGACCATGCGGTCCACGCAGGTGGTCAGCATCATCCGGGGGGCGAGGATCCTGTAGGTCATGGCATAGCCATCACCGCCGCGGTGCTGGCCGTCTCCACCTGAGCCGCCCCGCAACTCCTGGCGCTCGACCTCGACGGCATGCAGTGCCTCGATCATCTCGACGGGCGTGTTGCCCGTGTTCCCGAGGTGGACGCGGACGGCCGGACAGCCGTCACGGTCGTGCCGCGCGCCTTCGCCGCCCCCGTGGACCTCGAAGAACGTCTTCCAGGTGCCGTCGTCGCAGGGCTTCGACAGGATGAGAACGGCCGTGGTCGTCGGGCCGCCTGCCGATATCCGCTCGGGCACGACGTCCTCCATCGCTCGGAAGATGGCGTCGACGATCCGCTGCGAGGTTTCGTGATTGCCTCCCACCACCGGTTTGTTCGGCCCGGGATCGAGCAGCGAGCCCGGGCGCGTGACGATCCGGATCGGCCGCAGCGTACCGCCGTTCTGCTGCATGTCGCGGCCGCTGAGCAGCCGTGCTGCGTAGGCGACAGCCGAACCGACGACGAAGGGTGTGGTGTTGTAATGGTTGGTGACGACGTCATCGGACTCGCTGAGGTCGAATTCGGCCTCGTCGCCTTCGATGCGGATGGTGACCCGCACTGCCGCAGGACCGCCGCCGGGGCCGCCGAGATCCATGTGGTCGACGCCGCGGTAGATGCCGTCGGGAATGGCACGAAGACCCTCCCGCATCTCGATCTCCGACAGGTCACACAGCCGGGCCAGCGTGGCGGTCACGATATCGGCGCCATGCTCGTCGCAGAGTTCCAGGACACGGCGTTCACCGGCGCGGGTTGCCGCCATCTGCGCCATGATGTCACCTTCGCGCTCCGTGGGGCCGCGCACATTGGCCAGGATGAAGTCGAGCTTCTCGCGGTCCACGCCGTCGCTGGTGAAGAGCCGGATAGGGGGGATGCGCAGGCCCTCCTGGATCGAATCGAAGGCTTCCGCGTAGTAGCTGCCGGGCCAGGCGCCGCCGATGTCGGGCCAATGGGCAAGGTTGACCGCAAACGCGACCAGCGTGCCGTGGTGGAAGATCGGTCGGATCAGTTTGACGTCGGGCAGGTGGTTGCCGCCGATGTCGGGCAGATTGAGCAGCCAGGCATCGCCCGGTCGCAGGCGCTCCCGGGGCACACGTTTCAGGAAATGCTTCACCGTGTAGGCCATGACGCCCAGGTGCATGGGCAGGTCACGGCCCTGCGCCGCCAGTTCCCCGTCGGCGTCGGTGATGGTGGAGGACAGGTCGCCACCCTCGCGCAGAACCGAGGAGCGTGCCGACCTGGTCATCACCAGCGACATCTCCTCCGCGGCAGCGCTGAGCGCGTGGCGGATCACCTCGATCAGGAAGGGGTCGATCTCGCCAGGCAGGGAAGGCGCTCGTCGCGGCACGTCGTTCATGGCGCCACCTCTCTCATGACCAGATTGCCGTAGCTGTCGCTTTCGATCATCCAGCCGGGCGGAACGACCGTGGTTGACCAGGCATCGACGATGATCGCGGGGCCGGCGACTTCTCGGCCCGGCGCAAGACTTGGCCTCGACAGGCAGGGTGTACGGGTTGGCCCGCCGGCATCGAAGTGACAGTCGCGATGGCCAACCGTATCGGGAGCATGGTCATGCAGGTCGCTCTCCAGACTGCCCAGGGCAATGCCGGAGGGACGTGATGCGGTGACCCGCAGTCCTTCGAGAACCCAGGGCTCGTCCATGGCATAGCCGAAGATCTCATGATGCTGTCGATTGAAGTCAATCGCGAAGCGATCGTGATCGAAGGGCAGGTCGAACGGAACAGCGATCGCCTCGCTCTGTCCGTCGTAGCGGGCAAGGCCAACGTAGGCCATGGCGATGTCGGCACGCGCGAGGCCTTGATCGAGCAGGGGGCGCGACAGTTCATCCTGCATCTCCGCCCGCGTCTGTTCCAGCGCATCTGCGTCGAACGCTGCGCCCTTGAGACGTATCGTGCGCTGTTGCGTGTAGGACATGTCCGAGAGGAGACATCCGTAGGCCGAGAAGGCGCTGGAGGCGACCGGCACGATGATGCGCCGGATGCCGACCTCGCGGGCAAGGCCAGTCGCATGCATGGGGCCGGCGCCACCGAACGCCAGAAGCGTGCACCGCCGGCCGTCGACGCCGCGTTCGACCGTGACGCGCCGCAAGGCGCGCGCCATCGCCGCATTGGCGATCCTGTGCACGCCCAGGGCCGTCTCGGTGATGCTTTTCCCAAGGGCATCCGCGATCGGGGCAAGGGAGCGTTTCGCGCCCTCGACATCGAGCGTGATGGTGCCGCCGAGCCTGGTAGCGGGATCGAGCAGGCCCAGAACGGCGTTGGCGTCGGTCACCGTCGGCAGGGTGCCGCCCATGCCGTAGCACGCCGGCCCCGGAACGGCGCCGGCGCTGTCGGGACCGACAGACAGGCCGCCAGGGGTCAGGCGCACGATGGAGCCTCCCCCGGCGCCAATGGTCTCGACGGCTGCCATGGGCTGCCGGATCGGCCTGCCGCCGATCGAGCGTCCGCTGGACACTTCGATCTGGCCTCCGCGAACCAGACAGACATCCGTCGTGGTTCCGCCCATGTCGAAGGTCAGCAGGGTATCTTCGCCTCTGGCTCGCGCTAGCGCTGCGGTTCCCGCGACCCCGGCCGCGGGGCCAGACAGCGCCAGAATCAGCGGACGCTCGCGGGCGACGTCCGGCGAGGCATATCCCCCGGCCGAGTGAAAGAGCTGGAAGCGGCCTTCGAGGGCCGAGCCCGACAGGATCTCGTCGATGTAGTCCACGGCCACAGGCATGGCGGCGGCGTTCAGCACGGTCGAGGAGGCGCGTTCGAACTCTCGGGCCTCCGGGTTGACACGGTGGCTGAGCGAGACATGAGGCACCACTTCCCGCAGGGCGGATGCCAGAGCGCGCTCGTGGTCCGGGTTGATATAGGAATGCAACAGGCACACGGCGACGGAACGCACGCCCGATCGGCGCACGTCGTCCGCGGCCTGCTTGATCGCATGCTCGTTCAGCGGGCGGGTGACTTCGCCCTGGAAGCTCATGCGCTCATCGACGCCGAACCGGTGCTCTGCGGGAACCAAGGGAGGGCGTTTGGGCGGTACGTCCAGGCGGTAGAGTTCGTGCCGGCGCAATCGACCGATCTCGATGCTGTCGCTGAAACCTTGTGTCGCGATCAGGGCCACGGGGGGCAGTTTGTCCTCGACGATCGCATTGGTGACCCGTGTGGTGCCGTGGATCACGTTTGCGATGTCCTCCAGGGCAAGACCAACAGCGGCGATGCCATCGCTGATGGCCGCAGCAGGCGCATCGGGGCGGCTTGCCAACTTGGCCGTGCGCATGTCCCTGCCTCTGATCGCCACGACATCGGTGAACGTGCCACCAATGTCGATGCCGACAAGCCATCCCACGGCCATCGTCCTGGTTCCTGCCGACATCTTGATCCATGTTCCTGTCTTTGTGGGCGAGACGGTACGCTATCCCTGCGATGCGGCGTGAGCCGCCTTGGTCGGTCGCCGAACAGGCGAGTGGACCGATATTTGTGCACTTCCCAAACAACATGATTAGATCAGACGCCGATGCGCGATGCACCCATTGCGCTGAAATTCCCTGAAAGCTCACGGGCCTCTGCAACGCGCCTGAAAGGGAAACAAGGGCCCGGTTCTGGAGCAGGTGACATTACGCATGATGAATTTCAGGAAACAGGCGGAGCATACAGAGGCACCATGAATGACCTTCCCCAGAACGCCACCGGAGGATGCATGTGTGGCGCGGTGCGCTATCGCGTCGAAGGCCCGCCGCTCTCCACGATCTTCTGCCATTGCAGGAGTTGCCGCAGGCACACAGGCGCACCGGTTGTCGCC
>CALGGB010000297.1 GCA_937880925.1 uncultured Rhodospirillaceae bacterium
CACCACGTCGGGCTCCAGTGCGGCGACGTCGGCAGCCTCGGCCAGTACGCCGGTGCGGCAGTCGACCGGCAGTTCGCCCACACGCTCGGCCAGCCAGTCACGGATGCCGACCATGTCGCGTCGCCAGCTTCCCTTGGCCGCCAGCACGAGCTGGCCGCCCAGTTCATGGCTGGCCTCCAGCAGGGTGACCCTGTGGCCGCGCAGGGCCGCGACCCGCGCCGCCTCCAGTCCGGCCGGTCCCGCGCCGACCACGACGACGTGCAGGCCGGGGCTGTCGCTGGGTGCGATGGTGTGGGGCAGTTCCTTTTCGCGCCCGGTCGCCGGGTTGTGCGCGCAATGGGCGGCACCACCCTGGAACAGGCTGTCGATGCAATAACCCGCGCCGACACAGGGGCGCGTGCGCTCCTCGTGGCCCGCGATCATGTTGTTGACGAGATGCGGGTCGGCCAGATGGGAGCGGGTCATGCCGATCATGTCGACGATGCCGTCACGCACGGCATGGCGCGCGGTGGCGAGATCCGTGACACGCGCGGCATGGAGCACCGGCAGGTTGGTCGCGGCCTTGAAGCGCCGCACCGGCTCCAGATAGGGCGCCAGCGGCGAGTCCATCGCCGGCATGACCTTTTCGGCAAGTTCCAGGTCGGTCGCGGCGCGGCCGAAGACAAGATTGAGATAGTCGATCGTGCCGGCCTCTGCGAAGGCCTGGGCGACGGTGATGCAATCGTCCTCGCCGATGCCGTCCTTGCGCATCTCGCCGCCGCTGGTACGGATGCCGATGATGAAGTCGTCGGGCACGGCCTTGCGCACCGCCTCCATCACCTCCAGGCCGAAACGCATGCGGCCCTTCAGGTCGCCGCCCCAGCCGTCGGTGCGGGTGTTGGTGATGGGCGAGAGGAACTGATCGATCAGGTGGCCGTGGGTCAGGATCTCGCAGCCGTCGAGGCCGCCCTCCCAGCAGCGCCGTGCCGCTGCTGCGTAGGCCGCGATCACCCGCTCGATGTCCTCGTCCTCCATCTCGCGGGGGTAGCTGCGGTGCTGGGGCTCGCGGATGCGCGAAGGCGCGATGGTCGCCACCCAGTGGTCGGCATGCCAGACGGTGCGCCGGCCCATGTGGGTGATCTGGCAGATCAGTGCGGCGCCGTGCCGGTGGATGCGCTGCGAGAATTCCTGGAAGTACGGAATGACGGCATCGTCGCCGACGTAGATCTGGCCGCCGAAGACCGAGGCCGAGTCGGGGGCGACGTTGCTGGAGCCGCCGAACATGGTGAGCGCCAGTCCGCCCCTGGCCTTTTCCTCGTGGTAGAGCTGGTAGCGCAGCCCCGGCTTGCCGTCCTCGGCATAACCCGGAGCATGGGAAGTGCTCATGATGCGGTTTTTCAGCGTCAGGCCCTTCAGGCGGAAGGGCTCCAGCAGGGGATCGGCCATCGGCGTCAGCTTGCCTTGAGGGCTTCGTCGACCGCGGCGGCGATCTCGGGTCCCTGCGGTGTCACCTTGGAGGGCCAGACGCCGGCCAGTGCGCCGTCCGGACCGATCAGCACCTTGTGGAAGTTCCACTTGGGCGCTGCCGCCTCGCCGGCCTGCGCCACGACCCATTGATAGAAGGGGTGGGCGCTGCCGCCGATCACGCTCTGCTTGGCGGTCATGGGGAAATCGACGCCGAAGTTGGTCTCGCAGAAGCTCTTGATCTCGGCTTCGCTGCCGGGCTCCTGGGCGCCGAACTCGTTGCTCGGCACGCCAAGCACGACCACCTCGTCGCCGCGCTCCCGCCACAGCGCCTGCAGGCCCTTGTACTGCGGCGTGAAGCCGCAGGCCGAGGCGACGTTGACGACCAGCACGGCCTTTCCTGCGTAGTCGGCGAGATCGATGGTGCCGCCGTCGCGGCCGGGGAACGAAAACTGATGTGCGGACATGGTGCCCTCCCTTGCTCTGGCCCCATGCTGGCGGGCCGCGGGCACCCTGTCCACGGGTGCGTGGACCTTATCCCGGCATGTGGTCGGGCAGGCCGCCTTTGAGCTTCGCGATGTGATCGGGGCCGATGCCGCAGCAGCCGCCGATCGCCTGCACGCCAAGGTCCATGTAGCGCAGGGCCTCGCCGCAGAACGGCTCGGGCTTGATCACCGTGTCGAACTGCCAGTGGGGCATCTTGAACTCGCCCGAATGGGGATAGGCAAACATCGGGCCGTCCCATTTGGCCTTCAGCGCCTTCAGGGCGGGCATCATGAACTCCATGTTGGTGTGCATGATTCCGGCGGCCTGCAGCGGGAAGGCAAGGCCGCTCTCGAGCACGTCGTCGAAGGCATCGTCGGCGTAGCGGTGGAAGCCCAGCACCTTGCCGTCGGCGACGCGGGCGCTGAAGCCCGCCCAGGCGGGCAGGCCGGTCTCGACCGCCGCGGCGATGGCGATGGGCGTGATGACGGGATCGAGCATCATCTCCAGGATGATGAGGTCGCAGCCGCCCTCGGCCAGCGCCTGCGCCTGGCGGCGATAGCTGTCGCGCGCTTGCGCCTCGTTGGGCAGCTTGTGGACGTCGAGGCCGGCACGAAAGCTCGACATGGAACCGGCGACAAAGACCTGGCGGCCGTCCGCGGCTTCTTCCACGGCTTCCCTGGCCAGACGGCAGCCCAGCAGGTTGAGATCGTGGGTTTCCTCGTTGGAGAACCCCGCGTGTTTCATGACATGGGGCGAGGTCGCATAGGTGTTGGCGATGATGAGGTCGGCGCCGGCGGCGACGAATTCCTTGTGGATCTCCTTGATGACGCCGGGCCGCGTCTTCATGGCGGTACCCGCCCAGGCCTCGCCGTCCATCTCGACGCCGCGGCGTTCGAGTTCGGTGCCCATGCCGCCGTCAATCAGCAGCACGTCGCCGCGGTCCAGCCGTTCCTGAAGGGTCGCCATGCCTATCTCCTGCTCTGAATGCGGCGGGCAGCATAGTGCGCTCGCCGGTGCGGGCAATGCCCGGCTTACAGTGCGGCGGCGAAGGCCGGATAGGTCTCTGCGATCTGCTCGCGCACCGGGCCGGCGATCAGCGCCAGGGTCGCCGCGTCCGGTTCGGGCGTGGTCGGTACCTCGGCGGGCACCTCGAAGGCAAAACCCGTCTCATCGCGTACTTCTTCGATACTCGACCAGGGGTGCACGCTCTCCAGGCGAAAGCGACCTTTTGCGCGATCGAAGGCAAAGACGCAGCGGCCCGTGACCAGCGCGGCGGGGCCGCCGGGTCGATAGACGTTGGCGGGCGAGGTGCCCGGCGCGCTGATGAAATCGACCTTCTCCACCAGGGTGCGCGGCGTGTGTTCCTCGCGGAAGAGGATCACCCGGGGAATCAGGAAATAGAGATAACTCGAGCCGAAGGAGCCGGGAAAACGCGCCCTGGGATGGGCGTAGTCGCCGACAGCGACGAGGTTGATGTTGGCGCCGCCGTCGATCTGCGCCCCGCCCAGGAAAAAGGCGTCGATGCGGCCCTGGGCGGCGCGGTCGAAGAGTTCGCGCCCGCCCTCGGTGAAGTCGTTGTTGCTGCGGCTGCCCAGCACCGTGATCTGGCGCGGCCCCAGGCCCTGGGCGCGCGCCAGGAAGGCGGCCGAACCCGGCATCGGCGACAACGCGCCCACGGCGACCCGGCGCGATCCGGCAAGCTGGTGCGCCAGGGTAGCGATCAGGAAGGGCGCGCTGGCACTCATGCCGCCTCGTCGCGCGCGAGGTGTTCGGCCAGCCAGGCCGCGAAACCCCCGGCGCTCGCGGCCGCGGCGACATATCCGGCGATCGCGGCGCTGTCGCGTTCGTAGTGGCCGGGCATGGCGAGCGGCCAGGCGCCGCGCGGGACGTGCACGATGGCATCGACATAGGCGGCCGGCAGGACCCCGGCGGCCAGGGTCTCGTCGGCGAAGAGATCGCCCTCGTAAAGCGTCTCGACGGTGGCGATGGTCATGGACGACGCATGGGCCATGGTCGCCAGTTCGCGCCGCCGCCCGATCCAGAGGTTGCCGTTGCTGTCGGCCATCTCGCAGTGGAAGAGGGCGACGTCGGGCCGGATCGCGGGCAGCAGCACGATGGGATCGTCGTTGCCGAAGGGATTGTCGATGACGCGCCAGTCGCCCCGGTGGGCGAGCACGTCGCTGCCCAGGATGCCGCGCAGGGGCAGGAAGGGCAGGCCCTTCTCGGAGGCCTGCAGGGCGGCATGGATCGCGGGGCAGGTGGCGTCGACCATGCGGATGGTCCCGGACTTGACCGCCGCGGTAAAACGCGGTGCGGGGCCCTGTTCGCCCAGGGTGATGGCGGCGGCCTCGACGGTGGCGACCCGGCCCGCACCGATCAGCATGTCGGCCTGCAGACCCGACTGGGGCACGGCCAGCAGATGCAGGCCGCCGGTGCCCTGGTGCAGCAGCTCGCGGGTCGCCGCCATCGCCACGCCGCAGTATTCCGGCGGCAGGGCGACCATCATGCCCGGCGCAATGCGCGCGACGGCCTCGTCGATGGCAAGCGGTTCCATCGCGCGATGTTAGCCGTGTTCCAGGCTCATGACGAACCCGGCCGCGGCAGTCACCGCGTGCTCCATCGCTTCTTCATGGGTATGGCCGCTGGCCTTGCGCGGCTTGAGAGAATGGTCGCCGTCCTCAATCCAGGTCAGGCCGATCGCCGGGGAGAGAGCATAGCCCGCAACCTCGTCCCTGCTGCCCAGGGTATCGCGCGTACCCTGGACGATCATCGTGGGTGTCGCGAGATCTGCAAGGTGTGCGATACGACCTTCGGCAACCTTGCCGGGTGCATGAAACGGGAAGCCGAAGACGAGCAGCCCGGCCACGCCGGTTTCGTCGGCAACGAGGCTCGCCATGCGCCCGCCCATGGACTTGCCGCCGATCACCAGACGTTCCGGGGGTCCGCAGGCTGCGATGACGCTGCGCCAGGTCTCCAGCAGAACCGGCGCGCGGTCGGGCGGGAACTTCCGCCCCTCGTTGCGCCTGCGCGCCATGTAGGGGAATTCGAAGCGCAGCACTCGGATGCCGTGTGCGGCAAGGCCCGCGGCGACCTGCTCCATGAAGGGCGAATCCATGGGCGCGCCCGCGCCATGGGCCAGCGCGACGGTCCAGGTCGCATTGGCCGGACCGTCGATCAGGTGATCACTGGGACTCGGCAACGTAGCGCGCCGCAAGCAGGTCCGCGTACTGGGCGTCCAGGCCGTCGCGCTCGCGGTAGAAGTCGTCGAGCCCGGCCCCGGCCAGCACTTCGCCGGAGGGCAGCTTGATGTCGAGCGGGTTGATCTGCTCGTTGTTGACCAGAACCTCGTAGTGCAGGTGTGGCCCGGTCGCCAGGCCGGTGGAACCGACATAACCGATGACCTGGCCCTGGCGCACCCGGCTGCCGACGCCCAGGCCGGTGGCAAAGCGGCTCATGTGCGCATAGGCGCTCTTGTAGGTGCTGTTGTGGCGAATGCGGATGAAATTGCCGTAGCCGCTGTTGACCCCCAGGAACTCGATGGTGCCGTCGCCGGCCGCCAGGATCGGCGTGCCGGCTGGGGCGCCGAAATCGACACCCTTGTGCATGCGCGAGTAGCCGAGCAGGGGATGGTCGCGCATGCCGAAGCCCGATGTGATCTTTGCGCCGTCGACCGGCGTGCGCAGCAGCGCCTTGCGCACGCTCTCGCCCTTGTCATTGAAGTAGTCGGTGAAGCCGCTGGCGGGCGTGTAGCTGTAGATCGGCAGGGTGACGCCCGAGACGTTGAGCTCGGCAAAGAGCGGCGCGCCGTAGCGCACGACATTGCCGTTCTCGTCGCGATAGACCTCATAGAGCACTTCGAAGCTGTCGCCGGTGCGGATTTCGCGCTGGAAGTCGACATCGAAACTGTAGGCCCGGATCAGATCGGCGAGCACGGTCAGCGGCACACCGGCCTCCTCGGCGGCCTGATAGAGGCTGGTGCGGATGGTGCCTTCCATGGCCTCCAGGGAGCGCTCGGTCGGCAGCACGACCTCGCGGGCGACATAGCCTTCATCGCCCAGGGTGACCTCGATGCGTTCACCGGCACGGGGAGAAAAGTCCAGACCCAGCAGGTCGCTGCCGCTGTAGGTGACATCGATGACCTGCCCGGCGCGGATGCTGCGCGGATTGAAGATGTCGCGCAGGACGTCGATCGATGCGTCGGCCTGCACCGTGCCGATGCCAAGATCGAGAAGGGCGTTCATCAGCGTGCCGCCGGCGGCGATCTCCACCTCGGCCGACTGCACGGCCGTGGCGGCCGCCGTGATCTCGGCGGGCGTGCGCGGCCACAGGGGCAGAAGTTCGGGCACGCCGGGGTCGGGTTCCAGCAGCACGAAATCGGAGAGGTCGACGTGGCTGGAGGCATGGCGCAGGGCATAGCCGCCGTCGTGCTGGCGGACCACGGCGAGTGTTTCGCGCGGACCGATCTCGAGGGTCAGCGCCACGATGTGGGTGCCTGCGCCATCCTCATCGATGATGACGATAAGCTGCTGGCCGGCGTAGAGATCGGCCTGGTCGTATTCCGACTCGACCGTGGCGACGACATTGGAGATTTCCTTGCCGTTGTTGGTGAGGGTACGCAGCATGCCGCCCACCGTTTCGCCGTCCTGAAGCTCGAACCAGACCTGCTCGGCATCGGGCGAAACGCCGATCTCGGCCTCCAGGGCGTTGACCGGTGGCGGCAGGTCCTTTGGCATGTCCGGTTCGACCGTGGCGACGTCCTCCTGGACTTCCGGCAGGGTTACTTCGGCTTCGACTTCGACACTTTCCTCCTGCGCCGGAGTGGCCTGTTCCGCCATCTCCTCCTCGATCACGGCATCGGGCTCGATGGCGACCGGGCGCACGAAGCTGGGATTGAGCGGGGTCGTCGTGCGCTGGGCGACATAGGTGCTGCCCTGAAGATCGGCCTGCACGTAGAGATTGTCTTTCAGCTTGATGGAGACGGCGACCAGCGTGTCGGCCTCGAACACGGCGCGCACCTCCTGCCCGATCTGCAGGCGGCGGGGATCGTAGTTGGGACGGATCGCGCGCACGACCCACTCGGCCTCGTTCCGGTTGGCACCGGCCCGGGTGAGCATGGAGATCAGCGTGTCGCCCGATGCGGCGGTCACCAGTTCGACCCGCATGTCGGAGGAGAAGTTCGACAGGGCTTCCCTGTCCTGCTGTTCGGGCGCGGTGGTTTCGCTGAAGGGGGCGAGCACGGCAAGGTCGTTCAGGTTGGCGATACGCTGGCCAACAAAACTGCCGCCTTCGGGATCGCGCGCGACCGCCACCAGGCCGTCGTCGCCGGCATCGAGCACCACCAGGCCCAGAACATCCAGCCCAGATCCCGTGGGACCGGGCGTGCGCACGACATAGAGGGTCTGGCCGATCTGCAGGCGGCGCGGATCAAAATGGCGTCCCAGGGTGCGTGCGGCCTCATGCGCATCGGTGATCGTGGCCCCGGCCTCCACGATCAGATCCATCAGCGTGTCGCCACGGCTGATCGTCATCCGCTCGACCTCGGCGCCGTGGCTGCTCAGGGCGGCCAGCACCGGCGCGACGCCGTCGGTGAGTTCGACGGTTCCGGCAACCTGCGCGGCCGCGGGTGCATCGCTGCGGCGCGCGACATAGTCGCCACTCTCGTTGCGCTCGGCTACGACATAGCGGTCATCGCCGGTCTGCAGGCCCAGGGCCAGCAGGGTCGTTGGCGAATCGGACGAAACGACAATCTGGAGCGCCTGGCCGATCTGCAGATTCTGGGGGTCGAACAGGCGGCCGAGCGCGCGGATCGCCCGGTCGGCCTCGACCCGGCCGACACCCTCGCCCACGACGAGGCGCATCAGGGTGTCGCCGCGGCGCACCTGGGTTTCGCGCACCAGCGCGCCGGTGCCGCCGGTGATCTCTCTCTCAACAGGCGCGGTAAGGGCGGCATCCAGAGGCTGATCGCTGCGGCGCGCGACGAAGGCGCCGTCATCGGTCCGGCTTGCCACGACATAGTCGGCCTCGCCCAGGGCAAGGCTGACGGCGGTGAGCTGGCTGTCGATGCCGTCGCCATCGGCAAAGACGGCGGTCACCACCTGGCCGATCTGGAGGCGGCGCAGGTTGACGTAATCGGCGATCGCGGCGACGGCGCGCCCGGCATCGGGTTCGGCACTGCCGGCGTCCACCAGCATGGCAAGAAGGGTATCGCCGTTGCCCACCTCCAGGGTGGTCACCGTCTGGTTGTCCCCCGCCCATGGCTGTCCGGCCGCGACGATGTCGCTGGTCGAGCCCTGTTCCAGCGTTTCGGCAGAGACATCACCTATGCCGGGAGCCAGAGAGAGAAGAACAACAACGCTGCATGCGGCAACGCCAAGGGTCAGGTAGGCAGGGCGGCGCAGGGCCATGCAGGGTTCCTCGTCAACTGTCACGGATGGGCCACGAGGCAATCGTGGCCGAGTCTCTCGATTCGTGCCGGCCCGGGCGGCCGGAACCGTCTGGGAGCTAACTTGGTGGATAGCCCGAGCGGTTGTCAACGCGACGTAGGGCCCCCTTGTAATTCGTGCGCAATCAACCACTTAGGGAATCCGGCCCAGGCTCAGAGCGGCCTTTTCGTGATTTTTGCGAAAATCTGACGAACAGGGTTTGACAACGCTTCGGCGCTCTGAGTATAAGCCGCTCCCCGCCACGGTGGTAACCCAGCGTGAACGGCGGCGCCGCTCCTCGGAGCAGCCAGTTCTTTGACAAGTGAAGAGATAGGAAGAGATGCGTGGGCGGCAGTGCACCAAAGCACGGCCCCGTACATAAGAAGTGTACGGTCACGCATCTTGTTAGGATCGAAAGATCCGAAACGATACCATAGGATCCCAAAGATCCTTTGAGCGTGACCGAACACGCAATTATGTTCGTGGCCAGAGAGACTTCGGTCTCATATCAAACTTGAGAGTTTGATCCTGGCTCAGAACGAACGCTGGCGGCGTGCCTAACACATGCAAGTCGAACGAAGGCTCCCTTCGGGGATGTCCTTAGTGGCGCACGGGTGAGTAACGCGTGGGAATCTGTCCAGGTGTGGGGAATAACTACGGGAAACTGTAGCTAATACCGCATACGCCCTACGGGGGAAAGGCTTCGGCCGCATTTGGATGAGCCCGCGTAAGATTAGCTAGTTGGTGGGGTAATGGCCTACCAAGGCTACGATCTTTAACTGGTCTGAGAGGACGATCAGTCACACTGGAACTGAGACACGGTCCAGACTCCTACGGGAGGCAGCAGTGGGGAATT